>JAUVXU010000030.1 GCA_030603445.1 Methanomicrobia archaeon
AAAGAATAATAGATTATAATAATACCATACATTATATTATTCATTGTCAGACAAGGTGAGTATATGGAACTAGGTTTGGAAGAAAGCATTCTTGATTATCTAAAGACGACTGATGCTGGAGCAACAGCAAGCGAAATATCAAGAGCATTGAGTATCAACAGGATGACCGCTGTCAAGTATTTAGAAGTAATGAGGGCGACAGGTCTTGTAGACTATAGAAAAGTAGGCATGGCCAAACAATATTTCGCAACATCTAATCTATCGTATGCACAGGCTGCCCTGCTCTTGCAGGCAAAACAGCTTTTGATGTCAATAGAAACTATAGGCGACCACCTCGAGGTGTTCAAGGACACTATAAACGGGCATTTGGACATAGTCGTTACATACAAGAAAAATGACAGGCAAAAATTTTTAAATATAATTGAGGAAGTAGCAGAAAGGCTGAAAAAGTGAGTGATACATGAAAAAGATCCTTCTTGTTGTAATAATTGCGCTCTTGTTTGCCATGCCTCTTGCCACATCGCAGGAGTTCACGCCAAACGTGGAGTTCGAGCACCAGCCTATAGCGGTCATAGGAAATGAATTTATCATAAACATCACAATATCTAACACTTACATCGAGTCATCGGTCATAGAGATTGACATGGAACCCCTGCCAGGATGGGGACAAACTGAAAAAAACTATTTTGACTTCATAGTCCATAACTGCAGCATAGACAAGCTTGAAACTGATGAAATCCTAAAAATAACATTCATCGTTAAAATAGAAGACGATGCACCTGAAAAGGACTTTAGCATGCCTGTGGTATTTTATGGAAAAGCAGGGGAATGCGCAGAAGGATGCATGCCATTTAGGCTTAGTTATATAATCTCATTCTCAACACTTGACCCGTCAAGTGCCACAAAGAAGGAGGCAAGCGGAGATGAGGCGTACGATAAAGAGGAGTACTCTCTTGCTGCAATGTACTTCCAACAGGCAAAGACGCTATATGAAGCAGTAGGAAACGATGGGAAGGCAGGCGAAGTAGCAGGCAAGATATCAGCAAGCGAGATAGGAGTTAATGCCGCACAGCTTTTTGAAAACGGCAAATCAAAGTTTCAAATAGGAAACAAGGCCGGTGCGCTTGAGGACTTTGAGGATGCAAAAGAGGAATATGAAAAAATAGACAATGCCTCAAAGGTATCCGAGTTAAATAGCTGGATAGAACTGTGCCAGGAAACCCCGTCCCAACCTAATGGAGGGTCGTCAAATACAATTTATATCCTTGTCATCCTTTTA
Organism: Methanomicrobia archaeon; assembly: GCA_030603445.1. Classification (GTDB taxonomy): domain Archaea; phylum Methanobacteriota_B; class Thermococci; order Methanofastidiosales; family NM3; genus NM3. The sequence continues at coordinate 1,280 of JAUVXU010000030.1, forward strand.
GTGATCGTAATTGTCGCGGTGCCTTTAATAAAAAAGTATAAATAGGAACATTATATCATTTATATTATGAAAAAGGCGCAGATAAGCATATTATTTTTTATCATTCTTATTGTTTTATCCTTGGACCCGGCACTAGCGTATGAAGAAGCCTACACGCCACCTGTGCTTGATGTAGAGGTTCCTGGTTCTGTGACCCCTAACACCGATGTTTCTGTGCGCGTAACAGTAGAAAACGCCACTGGCACTCGTATGTGGCGTTCCAAGGTCTATTTGGACCTAAACAGCATGCCAAGCACAATAAAACAATACCTGCAGTTCTACGAAACTGAAGAGCACCTAACAAAGCAAAGGGAGGCGGCAGGTGAAAAAGATGCCATGGAGCCTGGAGAAGTTATCACAACGACCTTCAGGATAAAGATCGGCAAAGAAACGCCTGCACTAACAATACCCATTTATGTTGTGCTAGAAACTGAGATAGGGGAATGCGAGGAAGGCTGCGCGCCGTACTTTAGGACATTTAACGCAGAGATAGTAGTTATACGAAACGATCCAAATCTATTCCTTGTCCTGGATGTGGACGATATCGTTTTAGAAGTGGGGGATTGCGATATTGCAAAAGGCAGTTTTGCTATCTCTTACGTAATACAAAACAGCTCCCAGTCAACGGCCTTTAACGTGAACGTCTATGTGCCAACCCCACCCGTGCCGCTATCAATAAACATCACCCCCCAGATGCCCCTTACATCATTAAAGCCAGGGGAGGAGAAGAATGGGATATTTTACGCAACTACAGGAAACCTTTCCCCCGGCTCAAACGTCATTCCGATCAATCTGACATATGCAGACTATTACGGCAAGCAGTTCTCAACATCCGCGTCATTTACCCTCTCTGTTGTGGGAAACGCATACGAACTGTACTCCCAGGCAAATCTGGACCTTGACTCATGCGAATACGAAAGCGCTACTGAGGGATTCACAAGTGCAATGGACATCTACCTGGACGTTGGAAATGTGGAGATGGTGAATCGCTGTGAGGAGATGCTTGCATACATAATGGCCGTGAATTATTTCTCAACTGCCCAGGATAATTTTTATAGCGGAGATATTGATGCTGCACGTGGGAATTACCAGATTGCAAAAGGGCATTATATGGAAGCAAACGACTGTACAGGCGTTGCACTTTGTGAGAAAGGAATTGATGCATGTGATGAAGCAAATCAGGGCGGCAGCGACAGCAGCACAAATGATGGTGGCATCTCGGCTCTTGATATAGCGCTAATAATAGTTATAATAGCTCTTTTAGGCATCCTTGTTATGAGCAGGAAAAGATAAGCCTGCCCTGCAGCAGGCCCATATATACATTTTCTGATGCCCCAAACCATGGTTATGCATTCTAAAGAATATTTACCAAAAGAACCATTCTAATCGAATATTTCTATGAATAAATGTGTTTAGAAAAGGTGGGGGGAATCCAGAAGGTGGAGTTCTGGATTCGAAGTTGGAGCGTATTATTATGTTCTCTAAATAGTATTGCTCATCAATACTATATAAACTTTTCGGTATTATTAGGTATTAATACTGATTATCGCCCCATAAAGGACAATCTAATACACAAAAATTATATATGAAATAGAAAATTTCAATTTACAATGCCAACAAATGTTACCATTGACTACCTAAAGGCCGAGGATGGGTACCATCTTGCTGAAAATGACAAAGAGCGCATGCAAGCACTAGAAAAGATGCTATCTGCCGTGCCAAAGCACAAAGGAACAGAAAAGCTAGTTCTTCAGATAAAAAGGAAGATAGTCAAGCTCAAAAAGGAAATGGAAATCAAGGATGCCAAGAAAAGCGGCGGCAAGGGATTTAATATCCGAAAGGAAGGTGCAGCACAGCTTGTGCTTGTGGGCCAACCAAACGCAGGCAAATCTACTTTTTTGAAAAGAATGACAAACGCAGACGTGGCCATAGGAAATTACCCTTTTACAACCGTTGAGCTCACGCCCGGAATGGTAAATATAAATGACGTGCAAATACAGCTTGTCGAGGTCCCGGGGGTAATAGAAGGTATTTCTACAGGCAAGGGCATGGGACTTCAGCTGATCTCTTCTATTCGCAGCTCCGATGCCCTGGTCCTAGTAGTGGATGGGAACGATAACCCAAGCCGCCAGCTCAATACTATACTTAATGAGCTTGATCTTGGAGGCATAAAAATAAACAGGCGCAAACCACACATCAATATAAAGAAGCGTGCTGTCGGCGGGATAGAAATCGTTGGCAAAAAACATATCAAAGGAGATATAAAAGACGTTAAGGAAATACTTATGGACTTTCGCATTACCTCAGCACGTGTTGTGATAATGGAGGATATTACCCTTACTGACGTGCAAGAGGTGCTAGACTACTCAACAACGTACAAACGCGCAATAGTATTAGTAACAAAAGCCGACATAGCACCAAAGGGTGTGGTCGAGTCTCTAAGAAATGAGTTCAAAGACTTTAAATTCGTTTTAGTGTCGGCCCACACAGGAGGCGACACGAAAGAGATCAAGAAGCTGTTATATGAGGTAGCAAACATAAAGCGCATCTTCACAAAGACCCCAAGGGAAAAGCCAGCCTATCCGCCTGTGGCCATGAAAAAGAATGCTACAGTAATGGACGTTGCAAAAAAGGTCCACAAGGCCATAGCAAAGAACTTCAAGTACGCCCGTGTGTGGGGAAAGTCCGTGAAGTTTGATTCCCAGCGCGTGGGTGAGGATCACGTTCCTGCAGATGGGGATATAGTGGAGATCCATATCAAGTGATATTTGTCATATCCAAAGGCGGCTGCAGGCTTGAAATAATAAAAAAACAATAGGGAAGCGTTAGTTGCATTCGCTCGACCCAAATGCCCCGGACTTATGTGCAATATTCCTAAACACTTGTCAATGATAAAATAGTTTATTTATAAATGAGTTGTCAAAAAACTAGAGAATAATTAAACATTTTTGTCAAAATAAAATTACTTTATTTATAAATGAGTTATCAAAAAAGAGAAAACATTATAAGGTCTAAACCAGATATAAAATATATGGTGGTTTTTGATATTAGTCAATTATCGGAACAAAATCCGTGGTGGATCGATAAAAAAAACATCCTTAATGATTTTAAATTATTTACATTAGATAAATTAAAGTTCCAATGGAATCCAAATATAAAACATTATATTAAATTAGATACTGATGTAATCTATACTATTCGCGGCCCAAGACAGGTCGGAAAAACCACTTTAATAAAGATGATAATTAAAGACTTATTACTATATAAAAATATTAAACCTGAGAATATTTTTTTTTGGTCATCTGAAAGAAACGATTCTAAAGAATTAAATCAAGTTATTCAAACTTATTTTGACTGGAGATTAGATTCAAAAGATGAAAGGAAATATATTTTTATTGATGAAATTTGTTCTGTAAAAAACTGGCCTCATGAAATAATTTACTTTGCCAATAAAGGTTCATTAAAAAATTGTTCTTTGATATT
>JAUVXU010000022.1 GCA_030603445.1 Methanomicrobia archaeon
GCAGAGAAAGCTCCAAAGAAGAAGCCAGCAGCTAAGAAGCCAAAGAAGGCTCCAGAGGATAAAGCCCCTGCTGCAGAGAAAGCTCCAAAGAAGAAGCCAGCAGCTAAGAAGCCAAAGAAGGCTCCAGAGGATAAAGCCCCTGCTGCAGAGAAAGCTCCAAAGAAGAAGCCAGCAGCTAAGAAGCCAAAGAAGGCTGCAGCAGAGAGCCCTGTTACAGAAGAATTAGAAAAGAAAGGGGATGAATGAAATGGCTATACTTCGAGCTGACGATATCAGGGAACTTAGTCATGAAGATATGGTGGCAAAAAGAAATGAGATTCGTTTTGAATTGGCGCGTGAGAGGGCACTATTGGCAACAGGTTCTGCGCCTGAGAATCCCGGTAGGATAAGGGAATTGAGACGAACTATTGCCAGAATTAACACAATTATCAATCAAACGAATGAAAAGAATAAGGAGAGATGAATAAACAATGGCCGAAGTTTGCCCAAAATGTGGATTGCCCAATGAATTATGTGTATGTGAGGAAATCGCTATCGAAGATCAACAGATAAAGATTTCTCTTGCACGACGACGATTTGGAAAACTAATCACAATAGTCGAAGGATTTGATAAAGATATTGATGTCAAGGAATTAGGGAAGGAACTCAAATCACGATGTGCATGTGGTGGGACTATTAAAGATAATAAAATAGAACTACAAGGGGATCACTCAAAAAAAGTGAAGCTTACTCTAATAGATATGGGTTACCCCCCAGAGATGGTCGATTTAGATGAATCGTGTAGTGCTAATAGGAAACGACGTAGACGTAATAGGTAGTAGCAATCCAGCATATATTGGAATTAAAGGCATAATTATTGATGAAACTACTAATATGATTATCATCGAGGATAAAAGAGGTTTAATAAAGAGATTAATCAAAAAAAACATCATTATTGAAATTAATGGTGTTCAAATCGATGGCATGACATTGATAGGACGGCCCGAGAACCGTATTAAAAATCGCATTAAAAGAAAATGGAGATAATAGCATGATGGGACTTAACATCGAAGAGCCAACAACTACCTGCAACGATAAGAATTGTCCATTCCACGGGCACTTGTCGGTACGGGGTAGATTATTTGATGCAGAGGTTGTTAGCGACAAGATGAGGAAATCTGTTGTCGTTAAGAGAGAACACACTAAGTTCGTGAAGAAATACGAACGATACGAAAAACGAACCTCACGATTGACAGCACACAATCCCCCTTGCATTGACGCTAAGGTGGGAGATAAGGTCAAGATAGTGGAATGTAGGCCTTTGTCAAAAACAAAAAGCTTTGTAGTAGTCGGGGTGATATGATATGGCGAAGGGTGCAGGAGCGACTAGGGGTAGGTCCCCTATTAGGCCTGGCAGGGCGCTAACAACAGGGACCCGCTTGATTTGTGCTGATAACACAGGCGCAAAGGAACTTGAGATTATTGCAGTAATGGGTTATAAAGGCGTAAAGCGCCGTTATCCAAAGGCAGGCGTAGGCGACATGGTGTTCGTTTCAGTAAAAAAAGGAAAGCCCAATATTCGAAAAACAGTGGTCAACGCTGTAATTGTACGACAGAAGAAGGAATATATGAGGCTTGATGGAACGCGTATCAAATTCGAAGACAATGCAGCGGTTATAACAGGACCGGATGGAGTACCAAAAGGTTCTGAGGCTAGGGGCCCTGTAGCAAAAGAATCAGTCGAACGATGGCTTAAGATATCTGGTATATCCAGTATTATTGTATGAAGGTGATTATATGGTTACACATTCCCCAAGAAAACAAAGAAAAAGGCTATACAATATGCCAAAGCATCACAAGCACTGCCTTCTTACAGCACGCATCAGCGACAGTTTGCGTGAAAAATATGGCGCACGATCCTTGCCTATACGAAAAGGTGACAAAGTCATGATAGAGCGCGGAGATTACGCGGGACATGAGGGTGAGGTCACTTCTGTTGATAAGAAAAATATGAGAATAGGTGTCGATGGCGCAAATATCGAAAAGACAGACGGTACTGAAAGATCATATCCAATTCATCCTTCAAAAGTTATGATTACAAACATCGATATTGGCGATGAGATGAGAAAGAAAAGTATAGAGAAGAAGGGATGGTGAGCACGTGGGAAGAAAAGGCGATGGAAAGAGTCTGAAGAGGGCATATGCCCCAAGACAGTGGAAGATCCACAGGAAAGAGAAAGTTTGGACAATAAAGAATAGGCCTGGTCCACACACCTCTGATCTATCCGTACCTATTACGTTTATTTTGCGTGATTATTTAGGGTATGCAAAGAACGTTCGCGAGGTGAAGAGGATACTTTCCGAGGGTTTGGTGCTTATCAATGGCAAAACCCGAAGAGACTACCGATATAGAGTTGGGCTTATGGATATTGTAGAGGTGCCACGAACTGAGGAATATTATCGTGTTCTCCCAAACTATAAAGGAAATCTTATCCTACATCCGATTACTAAAGAGGAGAAGAATAAGAAGCTCTACAAGATCAAAAATGTGTCACTTTTGAAAGGTGGCAAATATCAGCTTAACTTCCATGATGGTAATAACCTTATAACTGACACGAAGTTCAAGACATACGAAAGCATTATTATAGACGTTTCGAAGAACGAGATAATAGGATCGATTCCTCTTGAGGAAGGAAGTCTTGTATTCATTACATCTGGAAAGAATGTTTCGAAAGTTGGTAAGGTAGTGGGGATGCGCGAATTTGGCATGAATCCTGACACAGTGACTCTAGAATCACAGCAAGGAACATTCCAAACACTAAAAGACTATGTTATTGCTGTGGGAAGTAACGAGACCCCCACGATATCATTGCCGGTAGGTGATTAGATATGTCAATTATTACTCCGAGGATCCAGAAGGTAACGGTCCATATGAGTATTGGAGAGTCAGGTGAGCTTTTGCAAAAAGCTTCTACATTATTAGAAGAACTTGTGGGGCAAAAACCTGTTAACAGATTATCTAAAAGCACTAACAGGGATTTTGGCATCCGCAAAGGAGAACCTATAGCAGTTATGGTTACTTTGAGGGGAGACAATGCAGAGGCTTTCCTTAAAAGGGCTTTAGAAGGTGTCGAGAACAAGATTTCATCCGGCAATTTCGATACTTATGGAAACTTTGCGTTTGGAATACGTGAACATATAGACCTCCCTGGTGTGAAATATGATCCGAAAGTTGGTATATTTGGGATGGATGTATGCGTAACCACAGAAAGAGTGGGTTACAGGATTTCTAGAAGAAAAGTACACAAAAAAAAGATTAAACCCAAGTTCCGAATAACAACGGAAGAAGGAATTGAATTTATCAAAAACAAATTTGGAGTTGATATTGCATGAAGGACAGTTCATTTGGAAAGGGAAGCCGGGTATGCAGGCGTTGTGGTAGCCATGGGCCTATTATCAGGCGTTATGGACTAATGATATGCAGGCGATGCTTTAGGGAAGTTGCTCCAAAAATAGGATTTAAAAAATACAGTTAGGTGATTATAATGTTAAACGATCCTTTAGCCAATGCACTTTCAAACATTGCAAACAACGAAAATGTAAGAAAAACAGTATGCACAATCCCTGCTTCAAAGATGATTGGCAATGTACTGCGCATACTTCAAAAATACAATTTCATTGGGGCATTCGAGTTCATTGACGATGGAAAATCTGGACAGTTCAATGTAGAGCTTATGGGTAATATCAATTCGTGCGGAGTTATCAAACCGAGACATGCGGTAAGTAAAGATGGATATGAGAACTTTGAAAGGAGATATCTCCCTGCAAGAGGGTTTGGCATCCTTGTGGTCTCTACTCCTGATGGAGTTATGAGCCACAATGAAGCACAGGAATCTGGAACCGGTGGAAGGTTGCTTGCATACATTTACTAGGTGAGGACAATGTTGGTAGAAGAGATTAGAGAAAAGATGCAAATGCCCGACGATGTGGAAGTGGAACTTAGTGGACACAATTTGAAGGTGAAAGGACCTTTAGGTACTAACGAACGAACTTTCAAGTATCCAAACGTCAGGTTGGAATCAAAGAATGGTTCTATCGCATTGATAGTAGATTATCCAAGAAAAGTCGACAAGGCCGCACTTTTCACAATAAAATCCCATATAACTAACATGATCGTAGGCGTTGAGCGTGGATACACTTACAAGATGAAGATAGTTTATGCACACTTTCCTCTTACTGTGAAAGTAAATGGAGATAATGTGATAATCGATAACTATCTTGGAGAGAAATATCCGCGCAACGCGAAGATAGTTAGTGGGACGAAGGTAACTGTTAGTGGCGATGAGATAACTGTAAAAGGGATAAATAAAGAACATGTTGGTCAGACTGTCGGTAATTTGGAACAAGCAACCCGAGTTAATAAGCGAGACCCACGTGTGTTCCAAGACGGCATATACCTAATCGAAAGAGATGGTGTTGGATTGAGATGGTGAGAACATGAGCGAAAGATTATTGAGATTACGTAAGGAAGCTTCAAAGAAACGCCCAAAATTCAATAGGCAGGAAACGTGGAAGCTTAAAAAGTTTAAGAACAATCCGACGTGGAGAAAACCTAGGGGACACTCTTCTAAAATGCGCAGGAAGCTTAAGGGAAAGACGCCACTTGTAAGCATAGGTTACAGGGGGCCAAAAGATGTCCGAAATTATCATCCTTGTGGGTTGCCTGAGACATATGTTTCAAATATATCCCAGATCGATGGTGTGAAAGAGTCTATCATAAGGATAGCATCGTCTGTTGGAACACGAAAAAAAATAGAGATGGTCCTAAAAACCAAGGAACTAAATCTTAAAGTTGCAAATCCAAAAGTTAAATTTGTATACGTGGATTCTGTGGCTACTTTAGAACGATTTGAACCTATAAAGGAATTTATCTGTGAATATCGTCTTTCTAAAGTGGATGATGATATACAAAAACAGATTATGGATCGTGCCGATGAGCTAAATATATCTCTTGAAGAGGGGGCGTGAAAGATATGAATCTAAGTGTGCAAAAAAGAATAGCTGCCCAGGTGCTTGATTGCGGAATAAACCGCGTATGGATAAATGTTGAGAAAGCAGATGAGGTCAGCATGGCGATTACCCGCGAGGATATACGAAGGCTTGTTGAGAAAGGCATCATTGTCAAGAAACAAGTCGAGGGAATCTCACGCCACAGGGCACGAAAGCGTCATGAACAGAGAAAGAAAGGCAGAAGACGCGGTCATGGGACTCTAAAAGGAGCAAAGTATTCCCGCGTTCCTCGAAAGAGGCGATGGATAAATACAATTCGTCCGCTGCGCAAGGAGTTAAAGGAACTGTATTCTGGAAAATTGATATCAACGCCTGTGTACCGTAAGCTGTACCGTATGGCAACTGGTGGAGCCTTCAGGTCTGTGGGATATATGAAATCATATATGAAAGACCGCGATATGATGGAAGGGGGGCGACAACTATGATAGGCCCACGTTATGCAGTACCATTCAGAAGGCGCAGAGAGGGAAAGACGGACTTCCGTTGCAGAAAGCGTTTGCTGTATTCTGGGAAATCGCGATTCGTAGTGCGAAAATCTATCAACCATATATGGACACAAGTCATAGATATGAATGAAAAAGGCGACAATGTAATTGTTTCATCACATTCAAAGGAACTATCTGGACATGGTTGGAAGGGACCATGCTCAAATACGCCTACTGCTTACCTGACAGGATACCTTTGTGGAATTCGTGCAAAGAAAGCAGGCATTAAAGAAGCAATACTTGACATTGGCCTTTATGACGTTGTCAAAGGGTCGAAGTTATTTGCATGTCTTAAAGGATTTGCTGACGCTGGAGTAGAAATACCCTTCGACAAATCTATTATTCCAAGCGAGGAGCGTATAAAGGGTCAGCACATCGTTGCTTATTACGAGGGATTGAGTGAAGAAGACCAATCTAAAAAGTTTTCAAAATATTTGAAGGAAAATGTCGATGTCACTAAAATTCCTGAGTTATTCGAAAAGACTAAAGATAATATTTTAAGTAATAAACAGCAGTAGAGGGATCACATGGCTAGAGAAGAAAGAAATAAGAAGGATAATCAAGTTAATGTTGATGATTCCTGGGTCCCAAAAACCGAATTGGGAAAAATAGTCAAGGAAGGGAAAATTAAAGATATTGGCGAGATATTCGAACGTGGACTTCAAATCCTTGAAACCGAGATTGTCGATTACCTATTACCCGAACTGTCTGAAAGAGAGTATCAGGAAGTTCTATCTGTTAATATGGTTCAGAGAATGACCGATTCCGGCAGAAGGGTAAAGTTTGCCTGCATTGTTGTAGTTGGAAACAAAAATGGCTATGTTGGGCTTGGCAATGGCAAAGCCCAAGAGGTAGGCCCAGCCATACGAAAGGCGGTCACGGATGCAAAACTCAACTTAATCCAGATCAAGCGAGGATGTGGGTCATGGGAATGCAACTGTGGTACAGCCCACACAATTCCTTTCCAAGTAAACGGCAGATCATCAAGTGTATCCGTATCATTGCTCCCTGCCCCTCGAGGCCTTGGGGTTGCAATGGGGGATATTGGAAAGAAGATGCTTAGCTTGGCAGGCGTAAAGGATGTGTGGTCACGTTCATACGGACAAACACAGACAACACTTAATCTTGCTACTTCAATTTTCAATGCATTAAAGCAGACGAATAATATAGTGGTCCAGCAGCGACATATAGAACGAATCGGAATAGTTTCTGGAAAGATAGGGGAGCAGTGAAAACGATGAATAGATTGTTCGTTGTGAGAATAAGGGGCACTGTGGGTGTTCGAAAGAATATCAAGGACACACTTGATATGTTAAAGCTATCTAAAGTATCTAGTTGCGTTGTCATAGATGATAGGGACTCTTACGTGGGTATGCTAAAAAAATCAAAAGATTATATAACCTATGGAGAAGCATCTCCCGAGATTATCAAGAAACTTATATTAAAATGGGGCAGGCTCCCAGGAAACGAGCGCATTAGTGAAGCATATGTTAAAGAGAAGATCGGGCTTGATATTGATGAATTTGTACAGGCCGTAATGAACTTTGAGCATGAGATAGCCGAGCTAGGTATAAAAGATATCTTCCATATCCATCCCCCCAGGAAAGGTTATAAAAATATTAAAAGAGGATTTGGACAAGGCGGCTCGCTAGGTAACAGGGGTACCGAGATAAATGCTTTGCTTGAGCGGATGATATAAAGGTGATTATAATGATTAGGAAATCAAGAAAGATCAATAAATTGCGTGGATCGCGGACCTGTGGTGGTGGATGTTCCAAGAAAAGACGTGGTGCCGGACATCGCGGTGGTCGCGGTAATGCAGGTTCTGGAAAAGAAAAGAAGCAGAAGGCTACATGGTTTCAGAAATATGAACCAAATCATCTTGGAAAATATGGATTCCAACGAGCTGACTTTCTACGTTCCGATCAGTCTGGCATAAACGTATCCTATATTGATCAGAACATCGATTCTTTCATTTCCCAAGGCACTGCAGAATCAAAAGACGGAGAGGTCACACTTGATGTGACTAATCTGGGAATTCATAAAGTGCTGGGTTCAGGAAGAATTACAAAGCCAGTAGTTGTCAAGGCGCCTATGTTTAGCGAAAAGGCGAAAATAAAGATTGAAGAAGCAGGCGGAAAAGCCATCACGTTTTAGGTGAAAAAATGTCTTTACTTGAAGCAATTTCCCCCGTTCTCAGGATACTTCCTGAAGTAACAAGTCCTAAACGCCACATTTCATTTAAGGAAAGGATAACATGGAGTGGTTTAATACTAATTGTATACTTTATGTTATCAGAGATTCCATTGTACGGGTTACCTGCTACAATACAAGACATGTTTGCAGGTTTTAGGATTGTGCTTGCTGGTAATAGCGGAACTTTGCTTCACTTGGGTATTGGCCCTATCGTAACTGCAGGTATAATAATGCAGCTTTTGGCAGGTTCTGATATCATTGGGTTAGACCTTTCGACACATAAGGGCAAGGCTTTATTCCAAGGATCTCAGAAATTACTAGCCATATTCTTATGTATTTTTGAAGCTTTCCTATTCGCATTTGCATGGAGATATCAAGTGTCGTCCGGCATGTTGTTTTTCTTGGTAGCTCAGATGGCGATTGGGGCATTGCTTTTGCTTATGGCAGATGAAGTTGTGACGAAGTGGGGATTTGGCAGTGGAATATCCCTCTTTATCGCGGCGCGCGTATCTGCCCAGGTATTTTGGCAAGCATTTAGCCCTTTACGGGATGAATCTGGACAGTTCTTAGGAGCTATACCTGATTTTATATCTAAAGTAATAGGTGGGGAGACGGCAGGAATATTTACGCGCCCTGCACCGTATCCAGACCTAACAGCGCTTATGTTTACCATTATAGTTTTTTTTGTAGTTGTATACTTTGAGGCTATGAGAATTGAGATCCCAATTGCATATGGAAAATATAAAGGGATTAGAGGCAGGTATCCTATCAAATTTATATATGCGTCAAATATCCCCATGATACTGACAATTGCATTGTTTGCTAATGTGCGTGTCATAGCCCAACTTACTCACTGGAATATAATAGGTACATTCAGCCAGGATGGCAATGTTATTACGGGCGGGCTGCTGTATTACTTGACACCACCCCGTTCATTATCCGTCCTGTATTCTGAACCTGTGCGCGGATTGGTCTATCTTGTGGTAGTAGTAGTATTTTGCGTACTCTTTGCAAAACTGTGGATAGAGCTTACTAATATGGGGCCAAAAGCCATAGCGAAGCGCCTCCAGGGTTCAGGGATGCAGATACCTGGTTTTAGAAAGGATATTAGAATATTGGAGAAGCTACTTTCTCGTTATATTCCCCAGGTAACTGTGATGGGCGGTGCATTTGTTGGATTAATAGCAGTATTTGCAGATTTTACAGGGGCATTGGGGACCGGTACAGGTATTTTACTTACTGTAGGTATAATATACAGGATGTATGAGCAACTGGCCAAGGAACAAGCATCGGAGATGTTCCCGGCTTTAAGACAGTTTTTGGGTAAAGAATAGGGGGTATTGTAAATGGGTTATATGGATGGATTTTACGGGGTTTTAGACAAGATTTTTGGATTCTTGCCATTACAAGATCCAACAAAGATGTATTTAGTAGTAATAGTGCTTGCCGCAGTTGTTGGTACATTTATGACACTAGTGCAACATTACATGGTGGATCAACAGGAATTGAAGAAAATCCGGAAAGAGGTTTCAGAGTATCAAGGAAAATTGATGAAATCCCAGCGTTCAAATGATAAGAAAGCAATGCGCAAGTTACAGGTGCAAAAGCCACATATCGATGAACTTAATCAAAAGATGATGAAACAAAACTTTAAACCCTTGTATATTACTATGATACCTGCAATTATATTTTACTCATGGTTAAGATATAACTACGCACCAATTAATATAGAGGCCATTATTCATTTGCCATTTAGTCTTTTTGACTTTCCACTTTTATCACGTTTACATGATGGGGCAATAGCGGCTAATGAGATGGGCGCAATAGGGTGGTATATAGTTTTCGTGTCATTTGTGAGTAATACTATAAGAAAGATTTTAGATATGGCATAATACCATAAAAGAAAAATGAGGTGAGAGAGACATGGTACGAGGAATGTATAGATCAAGATCATTGAAAAGAAAGTATACGCGAGTTCCTGGTGGAGAGAGCGTACTTCATTACAAAAGGAAAAAAACAGCACACCACAAGTGTGCGGAATGTGGTTCGTTGCTTAACGGAGTTCCGCGGGGCAATCCCCATGAAATAAGTAAGTTTGCTAAGTCGGAGAAGACAGTGTCCCGTCCGTACGGGGGGTACCTGTGCCACTCTTGTCTTAAGCGTTTGATGTTAACCAAGGCACGAGCTGAGATGGATAAACAATGAAGGTAACTATCGGTGGCCCACCAGGCAGTGGCACAACTACTGTTGCGCGCCTGGTAGCATCTTGTTTTGGATATGAACATATCTATGCAGGCAAGATATTTCGGGAAATGGCCGCTGAGAAAGGCTTGACATTATCTGAATTTGGTGTATTGGCAGAAAAAGATGAGCAATTCGACCGTGAGGTCGATAATCGCATACGCTCCCTTGCCGTGGATAATACTATTACCGAGGGGCGCATGTCTGCGTTCATTGTAAATAATCCGGACATAAAGATATGGGTGGATGCACCTTTAGATATGCGAGTTGCACGTATCACACAACGCGAGGCGTTGTTTACGCAACAAACCTATGAGATGACAGTCGAAAGGCAGAAAAGCGAGATACAAAGATACCGTAAGATTTATGGTGTCGATATCTATGACCTTTCTAACTACGATCTTGTTATAAATAGTGGGAAATGGGATTCCAATGGCGTTTTTGCCATTGTCAAATCAGCCATCACCTCTCTTGAGAGGGTGACCCGAGAATAGAAACAAAACGGTGATGAAAAATGATAGTAGAAAAAGGAAGGGTCTCTACCAAATTGCTTGGTAGGGAAGCAGGAAAAATATGTGCTATTACTGAGCGCATAGATAAGAATTTTGTAATGGTAATTGGACCTGAAGTAAGAAAGCGCAGATGCAATATAGATCATCTGGAATTGCATGATAAGATATTGGATATCCCGGAAAATGCAACAGATGACGACATAGTTACAGAACTGACAAAACTTTCCCAGTGATATCTAAATAAAGGGTAGTTTATCCATGTCAAAAATATTAGAAATTTCAACAGCAGAGACGACCTCTCAGTTTGGAAATCGCCCTGAGCAACTTTCTATTGATAGATTGTTGCATTCAGGCATCCTTGTAGTAGACAAAGTACAGGGACCTAGCTCGCATGAAGTTGTTGCATGGATAAAGAATATCCTTAATATTGACAAAGCTGGACACAGCGGAACACTTGATCCAAATGTGACGGGTCTCTTGCCTGTGGCACTTGAAGAGGGAACGAAAGTTTTGAAATCCCTGCTTGATACAGGTAAGGAATATGTATGCCTCATGAGGTTGCATAATGACATAAGTGAGGATGACATTTTAAGTGCTATGTCTCTTTTCAAGGGGAAGATATACCAACGCCCTCCCGTCAAGTCTGCAGTGAAAAGAAGGGTAAGGGTTCGCGAGATATATTCACTAGATGTATTGGATATTGAAAAGCGTTTTGTGCTCTTCAAGGTCAACTGCGAGGCAGGCACATATATACGGAAGTTGGTATACGATATTGGAATGGTACTTGGTTGTGGCGCTAATATGGCAGAGCTTAGAAGGACACGCGTTGGCCCATTTACCGAGGATGACATAGTAACTTTGCAAGATATTGCAGATGCTTATTATTATCTTACAACAAAAGGAGACGAAGGTCCTCTTCGTAAAATACTATTCCCTATCGAGCGTTCAGTTTCCAATCTCCCACGGGTATGGGTGCGTGACTCTGCAATAGATGCTATTTGCCATGGGGCTAGTTTGGCACTACCGGGCGTTACAAAGGTTGAAAAATCTATTAAAAAAGGAGATAAAGTGGCTGTTTTGTCTTTGAAAGAAGAGCTTGTCGCGATCGGCATTTCCTTAAAGGATGCGACAACTCTTAAAAAGATGAATAAAGGCTTTGTCGTTAAGACAAATCGCGTTTTTATGCATCCGGGAACGTATCCTAGTCAATGGAAGGGCTCAAATTAATGAATACAGTATATAGAAAGAATTAAAAAGGTAAAAGAATCGAGAAAATAAAGTTGCCGGGGTTGCCGAGCCTGGAAAGGCGCAAGCCTGGAAAGCTTGTTCTGTTTAGCAGAACCAGGGTTCAAATCCCTGCCCCGGCGCTTAAAATTCATAGGATGATTATCTTAATATATGCAAAGCTATGAGGTGAAGTTGTATGGCAGAATTTAGACATATAGTTCGTGTGACAGGTACGGACCTTAAAGGCGACACAAAGTTAAAGTTAGCTCTAACTGGATTAGATGGAGTCGGTCTGATGTTAGCACGATCTATCGCAATGTTGATCGGTCGTGATCCAAATGATACAATGGGTGATATCACCGATGAAGATGTGGAGAAAATAGAAAAGATTTTAGAAAATCCTCTAGAGCATGGCATTCCTGTTTGGATGCTTAATAGACAAAAGGATATGGATACAGGTCAAGATATTCATATAATTGGATCAAAGCTTGCTATTTCTTTGCGAGAAGATATTAACATGATGAGGAAGATCCGTGCTTACAGAGGCATTAGGCACGAGTCTGGCTTACCAGTACGTGGACAAAGGACAAAATCTTCGTTTAGGACAGGCAGTAGCCTTGGTGTTAGAAGGAGAAAAAGAGCGGAAAAGTAAGGTGATTATTTATGGGTGACCCTAAAAAGAAGAAGAAAAAATACATGACTCCTACTCATCCTTGGCAAAAAGACAGGATCGATGAGGAAAAGGAGATTAAGCGCAGGTATGGTTTAAAAAACAAGAAAGAGATATGGAAAGCCCATTCGTTGCTTAGAAACCTTAGAGGCCAAGCACGTACTTTGTTGGGTTTATCAACTCTCCAATCCGAAAAAGAGAAATTGGATTTTCTTGAGCGCCTTAAGCGTTTATCTATACTTAAAGAAGATGCAACTCTTGATGACGTGTTGGCACTCACTATCCAGGAGATACTTGACAGGCGCCTACAATCGCTTGTTGTTAGAAAAGGTCTGGCTTTGAACATCAATCAAGCGCGTCAAATGGTAGTTCATGGACACATAGTTGTTAGTGGTAAGAGGATAAATGCCCCAAGTTATCTTGTAATGGCAGAAGAGGAGGAATCTATCGGATATGATTCAAATTCTCCTTTTATAGGGAGGCCTTTGAGACCTGCAGCACCTATTGTGGAAGCCCCTATTGAGAAGGAAACCCCTAAAGAACCCGAATCTACAGAGAAATCAGAGGAGGTAGAATCTAATGGCAAGTAAGGATCCAAAATGGGGAGTTGCCCATATCTATGCATCGTTTAACGATACTATTATCCATATAACCGACCTTTCCGGGGCCGAGACTATAACGCGCTGGTCAGGTGGTATGATAGTTAAGGCAGACAGGGAGGAATCATCCCCTTACGCTGCAATGAAGGCTGCAGCCAAAGCTGCGGATGAAGCTCTTGAAAGAGGAATTGTAGGTGTACATATCCTTGTCAGGGCACCCGGCGGTAACAAATCCAAGAATCCAGGTCCAGGAGCACAGGCTGCTATTAGGGCATTGTCCCGTGCAAAGCTTAGGATAGGTCGCATAGAAGATGTTACTCCGATTCCGCATGATGGAACGCGACCAAAAGGTGGGAGAAGAGGGAGAAGGGTATAAACATGAAGGTTGAGTATATATCTTCAGACGATGAAAATGTTATATCATTGATTGTAGAGGACGTTACGGCACCATTTGTTAATGCAATTCGGCGCATAATCATTACGGAAGTACCCGTATACGCTTGTAAAGAGCTTGTGGTATATGAAAATACAAGCCCATTGTTCGATGAATCTATCGCACATAGGGTGGGACTTATTCCTTTAAAGACGCCGTTGGATTCAGATGAGAGTAGCAGGATGGTTACCATAAGCCTTGAAGCTACGGGACCTACAACAGTTTATTCGGCCGATATGGTATCAGATGATGAGGAAGTTTCCCCTATCGATGGCGGATTTCCTATTATAAAGCTTGGGCCGGGGCAGAAGCTTTCCTTTAATGCAGAATGTTGTGTGGGTTTTGGAAAAGACCATGCACGATGGCAGTCGGGGTTGGCATCTTACAAGAATTATCCTATAATAAAGATAGATTCAAAACGATGTAACCTATGCGGCAGGTGTAGCACTGCATGTCCTCAAAATATTCTGCAAATGACAGATGATGCCATCAACGTTGTAGATGTGATGATGTGTACTTTTTGTAAATCATGTATGGAGGCATGCACATCTTCTAATGAGGAAACGCTTATAAAAGTCATTCCTCAGGATGATAAGTTTATCTTTAAGGTAGAATCTTTTGGCAATATGACTGCAAAAGATTTATTAACAACTGCTTTAAAGATGATTGAAAATAAGGCAAATTCGCTTAATCAACAGATATTAGGCTAAGGCGGGGGTTGCCGAGATTGGTCAAAGGCGCAGGGCTTAGGACCCTGTCTTGTAGAGGTTCGTGGGTTCAAATCCCATCCCCCGCACTCACATACTGGGCGAGCGTCTAAGGGCGCATCGTAGTTCGGAAGTGATATTATGAAAAAAATGAAAAAAACAAACCCAAATCTGGTTCGTCTTATAGAAACTATGCGAACAAAGGGTTACAAGGACAGTGTTGCATTGTGGATTGCACTTGCCAAGAAGCTATCAAAGCCGTCTCGTGCGCAATGTGAAGTCAATATATCTAAATTAAATAGATATACTCAGGAAGGCGAGATTATAGTCGTGCCTGGGAAAGTACTGGGTTCTGGAGAGCTTGATCACAAGCTGACCGTAGCTGCATATAATTTTTCACAATCTGCACGTGAGAAGATTGGGAAGATTGGTGAAACATGGTCTTTAGAAGAGCTTATGGAAAAGAACCCCAAAGGTTCAAATATAAGGATTTTCGGGGGGTAAATAAGCTATGTATATTGATGGAGATTATCAAATTCTGGGCAGAATGGCAAATGAAGTTGCACAAATGCTCCTCGCAGGAGAGCCAGTTGTGATAATAAATGCGGAGAAAGTTATTATCACTGGTAACAAAGAGAACATATTTAAGAGATTCAAGCACCGTACAGACCTAGCTGATAGGGCTAATCCTCGCAAGGGTCCATTTTTCCCAAAGACATCCGCACGTTTGGTGAGAAGATCAATTCGTGGAATGTTGCCGTGGGGTAAAGCATCGGGCCGCGAGGCATATAAGCGCCTGAAGGTCTTTGAGGGTGTTCCTGATGAATTTAATGGAAAAGAGTTTGTAAAGATTAAAAATGCAGATGGGGCAAAACTGGGTACTCACAAGATCTTAACCGTTGCCGAACTGTCTAAATATCTAAAGGGTGAATAAATGAAGGTTGTCCAATCAACTGGTAAAAGGAAATTGGCAGTCGCTCGTGCGGTAGTGACCGAAGGCAAAGGTAATGTGCGTATAAATAAAAAGCCCATCGTTTTGGCAGAACCAGAATTGGCGAGGCTCAAAATGATGGAACCGCTGATCATTGCAGGCAGCAACATAGCCGACTCAGTCGATATCAATGTGGATGTAAGGGGCGGCGGCGTGATGGGCCAAGCCGATGCTTGCAGGATGGCAATTGCTAAGGGAATAATCGCCTTTACTGGAGATATAGAACTTAGGGACAAGTATATGGCTAACGATCGTTCAATGCTAAAAGGAGATACGCGCAGGACCGAGACTCACAAGCCAAACAAATCCTCACAAGGTGCTAGATCCAAGAGACAGAAATCATACAGGTAGATCCTATGATTATCCCGATACGCTGTTTCACGTGCGGAAAGCCGATAGGCAACTTGTATAATGAATACAAGGAACGCATCGTGACTGAGGATCCCAAAAAAGTGCTAGACGACCTTGGTTTGGAGCGCTACTGCTGCAGGAGGATGTTTTTATCGCACGTTGATCTAATAGATGAAGTGCTAGAATTCAGTATTTAGTCTGTGTGGGACCGTAGGGTAGCTTGGACCATCCTCTCACCTTGGGGTGGTGGACACTCGAGTTCAAATCTCGGCGGTCCCACCATTTAGATATTATAGGATAATTGAAGTACAATATGATAATTCAGTTTTGTATGTGTCAAAGGATGTGGCTTCGTGAGTATAATTGAGGACTTTGCATTGAGGAACTTGTATGTTGAGTCGAAGAATCTCTTTGAGATCGACTTGTTTACAGGCAGTTCGTTTGGACGTGCACAGGTAAAGTGCGACGTAGATATAGAAGATCTCTATGCGGTCGTTGTACCCGAGCTTATTGGCCTAAATGTGATGGAGCAACGCTTGCTTGATGAGATATTACTGGATGTTGTGGAGGATTCAAAAATCCGATTTGCATTCTCACTTGCTTGCGCTAAATCTGCTGCGTCATATCTGGGTCTTCCTCTTTACCAGTACCTTGGAGGGATATTCACGATGAATGTGCCTGTAATCGTATTTGGTGACGCTATTGTAGACTCAACATTTAATAAGTTGTCCAAATCACATAAAATTATCTATCAGGACCTGGATACGCTTACTGAATTATCTAAGCAGGAAAAGTCTTCATGTATCCAATACGCCGAGGATGGCAGTTGGCATGTTGCGTGCGGGATGGGATTTGATTATATAGAGATATATAAAAGGGAAGATATTAATGAATTATTACGAATTAAAGAACATATGTTGGAGGTATTATAATGTCTGATGAGATGTTGATTCCGCTTGATCAATACTTGGCTTCTGGTATTCATATAGGTACACAACAAAAGACCAAGGACATGGAACGATATATCTATAGGGTCCGTCAGGATGGGCTTTACGTGCTTGATATAAAGACTACTGACTTACGTATTAGGTCTATTGGAAAAGTATTGGCAAAATACGATCCACAAAAAATATTGGTCGTATCTACACGCGTTTATGGTCATCGACCTGTTAGAATGTTTTCAAAGCACACAAAATGTAAGGCAGTTGCAGGAAGATTTATTCCAGGAATGCTTACTAACCCTAACAATAGTGATTTTATGGAACCAGATTTGTTGATAGTAACAGATCCACGTGCAGATTATCAAGCCTTAAAAGAGGGTTCAAGTATTGGCGTCCCTATAATTGCACTATGTGATTCAGAAAATATGTTATCAAACGTGGATATGGTCGTTCCAACGAACAACAAGGGTAGGAAGGCTCTTTCGCTTATATACTACTTGCTTGCACGTGAGATGTTGCGCAGCAATGGCACATTGCCAGAAGACGGCGACATAGATTTTGAGTTAGAGGACTTTAAACAACTTTAAGTGGTAGTGCAATCCATAAATGCACTATTCTTATCTTTTTGTATCGTGATACCATGACAGTAGCTGTAGATGATGCTAAGTGCTGTTTTCTTATAACGAAGAGCATTGATTGCTGCAAAATTATTTGCAGCGAGGTATGCCCTGCAAATGCTATTTGTTGTGATATTGATGTTAACATAAAGTGTGAAAAGTGCGTTTGGTGCGGAAATTGCATTGCTGCATGCCCTTCTCAAGCGCTATACTTATTATAGGGCAAAAATATTTTATATGCTTATCTTTTCTTTATTATACAGGCGGGGGTTGCCGAGATTGGTCAAAGGCGCTGGACTTAAGATCTAGTTCCACATACGGTAAGGTGGATATGTATAAGGGAATGTGCCTTTCTGGATAAGAAATCCAGTTTCGCAGGAATCCGCGGGTTCAAATCCCGCCCCCCGCACTTATTTGTATGTTTTTTAGAATATCTGTTATTATTTTTTATTAAGAGAGAAAACATAGGCTAAAAAGCTTGGCAGATATAACAAGACATCTATTAAAAAAATTATAAAATCCCTTGCAGAATGCACAAGCTATAGGACAGGGATTATCTAATCTTGTACACGATGAAACATCCATCTATTTGATAGGCGTTAATTTATTTTATTATGAAATGAATATTATTCCGAAAAAGGAGGATAAGATTTATATATAAAAAATGCGATAATGTTATAGGGCGGGGATAGATACCCTCCTATGATAGTTATCCTCCTCCCGTCCTACTCTACTTTTCTTTCTTTCCTTTTTTGTCATTGTGAAAATATACAAAAAAGATACACGATCTTGTTGGGGGCATTGGCATAACCATTCATATTTTTGATACGTCCAATGATCGTATGCTAAGCAATTAACAACAAGTCGTGTGTTTGTTAAACTTTGTCTTTATTTTACCAATGGTTTTCCTATTGGCATTATTTCTCTACCGAATGTCGGGTTTATGATGCTTGCTGCAGAGAGATACAAAGCGCTAAAACCGCATATTATCCCTTCATATCCTGCTAAAGTGTGTACAGATGAATAGTATTGGCCTATTGCTAGGAGGAAGAAGAGTATGGTCAATGTAGCAAAAACAACTGTCAGGGCTTTTGGTGATTTAAAGGTGGGTATCGTCATGTACAAGGTAAATAGCCCCCATCCACACAAGAATAGCGCCAAACCCGCTTTTGGGATTGGTGCGATAACATCTAGTGATTGCAAGATTATCATTGCAACGAGCGCTAACCAAAAGCTTCCAAAAGCGGTAAAGGCCGTTGCCCCAAATGTGTTTCCCAATTTAACTTCCCAACTACCAGCATATATTTGGCATAATCCTCCAAAGAAAAAACCAAGAGGAAGTATCATTCCAAGATTTTCGCTGGAAATTAGTTGAGCGTTAATAATGTTCAATAATACCGTTGTTAGTCCAAAGGCTGCAAGCCCGAGGACTGCCGGATTTACTTTAGGATTTTGATCCATTTTTCCGATAATGTATTATATACATATAAATCTTACCATATTTTTTTATTTTATTCCTTAACAAATAATTTTGTTAGCATATCACTGTTTTCTAGGTAATCAAATGGCACGATATCAGTCCATCCTGCTCTTTGAAACATATTCATAAAGCATACTCCTACGACTTTAGTTGTTTCATTGGACAACGTTTCTATCATGGACTGAGCATCTGATGCTTTACATTTTCCCGGCATAGCTAGTCCCCCCATTAGTACTATCACGTCTATCTTCTTTTCTCTTAATTCCGCGCACTCGCCCAACTCCATGGTGTACTCACCCAGGTGTATAGAACGCGCTTTACTAATGTCGGTATAAGGAATGTAAAATAAATTGCATGGCTGCTTTCTAATCACATAAACTAGAAATTCAATTATTGGGGTACAGCTGTATGGCAGCCCACAAAACACAATAGTAGTCTTATGTTCTATAGACTCCATTATTTTTTTAAAGGACGCCGATAATCCCTTAATGCCTCTTGTATCACTTTCTATCTGTTTCATTGCATCACTGTCTTTTTTAAAAGACACATATTTAAAAAATGTGGCTCTAAATGGGGGTATTGAACACGAAATCTTATTGATATTTTTAGTTATTTGATGGATTTTAATTCTCTGATGTTTTCCAAAAACTATAAAAGCGATATTATTGTCCTACATTTTCAATGGGCACATTAAAACATGTTACAATTGGAGTATTTGGGGAATTACAGAACAATTTTTTGAAAAAACTTGGAAACAAAGGCACTGTTAATGATATTGAGTTTAGGAATAATAGTGGAAAAGATTATGTATGTACACTATGTTCTCCTAAGTCAGATAAAGTTGCCCCATTGCTACAAGCCGTAAACTTAGTAGATATTCCTATTATGGTGTTTGATGCACCATCCCCTGAATTAGGTGAGGCGATGCTTGCAGTGGATGCACGCAGATTCCCTCTTGGAATTTTATGCATTTCCGAAAAATTCGGTGAAGAGAGGGCGAGAAACCTTATTATGCATACATCTCTTGAGACTTTTGACATTTTGCCATTTGATCCAAGCTGTGTATTAGATCATATTTTATCTGATGAGTTCTACGAACGCATTCCTAAACCAGATGGGGCAACAAAGGTGCCTATTGATAATTATTTTTCTGTTAAGAGCGTTGGAACAGTAGCTTTAGGCATTGTCAAACGAGGAAATATTGGGGTATACACAAAATTGATGGTGTATCCAACGCAAAGAGAAGTGCTTGTAAAATCCATGCAATCACAAGATAAGGATATCAGAAAGGCAGTCACGCTACAGCGTGTTGGATGCTCATTAAAGGGTGTTAAGCCCGATGATCTTAAAAGAGGGAACATAATTGCCCAAAAAGATAGCATTACAGTATCCAAAACTGTTACTTTCCAGTTAATCCGCAATAGTATTATTAGTGATGAGATATCTGTTGGAGCTTCTTTTTTTGTCTGCATAGGCCTACAGACTCCTGTTGGGCGCGTGAAAGAATATAATGGAGATATTATTACATTTGAGCTGGAACGCGAGATTGCATTTGATGCGACAGATATGGCTATTGTGGCAAAAACAACCCTCAAACCCCCTCGCGTTATTGGTGGGGGAAAAATTAAAATAAATTGAAGAAGTGGTCCCGACGACCGGATTTGAACCGGTGACCCGTGGATCTACAGTCCACTGCCCTAACCAGACTAGACTACGTCGGGAATATTTTTCATTGTAGTTTATTCATTTTAAAAAGGTTTCGGTTTTTGTGGTTTTGCACATAAAGTACCCAACTGAACATAAAGTATCATAAAATGAACATGAACTTACGTTCACTTTACCTCCGCCCTCTTTCCATGAACTTTTATTGCCATTATTTCAATGTTAATCATGTACGTCACGCGCACGCAGCAGGTGGCTCTAAAGGGCGATCACTTCTCATACTGGTGCCACAAGGCAAAGAATGTATACAACAATGCCAACTACATCATTCGCCAGGAGTACTTCAACAATGGGCGTTACATAGCGCGCAATGAGCTCTACCACATGATCAAGAATGACCAGGAATACAGGGAGCTTCCCTCCCTCGTTGCAAACGAGGTTTTAAGGACACTTCATGAGGCTTGGACGGGATTTTTCGGCTCCATGAGATCGTATGGTCGTGACCCGTTCCGTTTTCTTGGTAGGCCAAGGCCACCCCGCTACAAGGACAGGGACGGGGAGATAACGATAAGATTCCCCCGCAATCACATCTCGCATCGCAGGGGAAAGGTCCTTTTGCCAAAGAAGGTGGGGCGATACCCAGTAAGGCACAAGCTTCCGGAGGGAGCAGACGTAAAGATGGTGCGAATAATTCCAAGAGGATCCTCATATGTAGCGGAGATCGTCTATGGGAAGGAAGTAAATGTAAACAACAGGACAGGCGGATGCGTGCTTGGTGTGGACATAGGACTTGAGAACCTCATGACCGTGGTGGATGATCAGGGCAGCAGGCCCTGGATCGTCAGGGTGGAGCTCTTAAGTTGATGAATCAGTACTACAACAAGGAGCTTGCCCGCCTCAGGTCCGTATGCACAAGGTCGGGGCAAAGGACGACCAAGAGGATAAGGAAACTTTCCGAAAAAAGGAACAGAAAGGTAAGAAACGCCCTCCACCATATGAGCAAGCTGCTCGTCGGGCATGCCTGCAAGGTGGGGGCGTCTTCCATCGTCATCGGGTACAATGGGGGGTGG
>JAUVXU010000035.1 GCA_030603445.1 Methanomicrobia archaeon
AAAGTGGGGCGTGCGGAGACCTTGGATCATGCTTGCTGCTGGCCCGATGTTAATACTATATATCCTTATATGGACGCCACTAACCTTTGCGGGAGCAATGGTTATCTTAATATATTTTCTTGTTGTAACTTGTATGTTCGACCTATTTTTTTCAATTTACAATGTCCATGTATATGGAGGATTCACTAACCAGTTTCCAACAGAGTTCGAACGCAGAAGGGCATTTGCTATAGCGACGATATTTATGGGCGCGGTACTTACCTTTTTGCAGGTCGTAGGGTTTTTGATAGTCAAGCAGGGGAGGCCAGAAACGTTCGTTATCCTTTCCATCGTAATAGTTTGTATATTGATTGTTTTCAATATCATTCTCTTTGCTGGATTAAAGGAAAGTGAAGGCATGAAAAACATGTTGATTGACGGAGCTGCAAAAGCCGAGGACCAAACTTTCTTTCAAGTGATGAAAACTTCTCTTAAACGAAAAAATTTCGTGTTATCTGTCATGGGCTATACGGTTCAAATAACATCAATGGCCTTATGGAGTGCGGGTCTATATTATTACTACCCGGATGTCCTTGGTTTGGATTATACAGCGGCAGTACTACCCGCTATAATAATGATAGTTGCTTTTATGGCATTTATACCATTGTGGTCCAATTTTTCGAAGAAGCACGGATTCAAAAGAACATATTACACTTGTTTTTTCTTACACGGACTTTCTTTCTTACCCTTTTTATTCATTCAACCCGGCCCCTATGCCTTATATTATGTCTTAGCCTTTTCATTTATTCAGGGAATTTTCTACGGCGGCGAGGTCTCTGTTCTTATGCCGATTGCAGCAGACGCTATCGATGATGTCTCAGTAAATTTAGGGAACCGCCAGGACGGCACTCTTCAAGGAATTAGAACCTTTTTCTTCCGCATCGGCATTATTGTAGTAGGTGTTGTCTTTACGCTGACATCTCTTATGACAGGATATAGCACTCTCGCGGGTGCCACACAGACCCCATTAGCTATATGGGGGATTCGCTTTAAGACGGCATTGCTCCCAGCGATGATGTACATGATAATGGCTTTGATATTTTATCTATTCTACGATCTCGAAGGAGACAAAAAAGCACAATTAATGCGACAATGCAAGGAAATGGGTCTCACACGTTGCTAATGAGATATTTTATAAAATCTAACAATTTTTTTCTTTTTTTTACTTTTTGAATTTTTATTCATACAAAAAATATAGGAATTAGTCTAATTTATTTAATTATTAAAAACATTTATAGAAAAAGGGATATAGATTTCATTTAATTAAAACACTTTTAGACAAAAATTTATATAGAAATTTATAATAATTAAAAAAAAAAGAAAATTAAGGAGAATTAATAATGGCTACAAAAGAAGAATTATCGGATGAATGGAAAATCGCATCTACGGGGAAAATGATATCCTATTCTTTTGGTTATATTATTATCAACTACTTTCTTTACTATGGTTTGGCGCCTCTCTTCTACTTTTATGAGGTTGAGATTGGTTTAAATGTCGT
>JAUVXU010000036.1 GCA_030603445.1 Methanomicrobia archaeon
GTAAAACCATCAGGGCAACCTCTTTTTAGATACTCAAGGGACCACCCATCTTCGCATCCGATGTCCAATATCCTGATATCAGGTGCAAAATTAGGATCGGTTCTTTCGATAGGCGGATCAGTATAGTCCAATTTTCCCCCTAACATGCAAAATCGAAGCGCTTCTGCGATTCGTCCTTTTACAAGTCGATTATTATCACGACGTTTTGAACGGCGCGCTTGATTAGCGTAAAACTCTTCGTCAGAATCATACGTTACTCTTTTGCCATCTATTACTTTCATAGTAATGGTTTATCTCCATTTCATAGGTGTTCTCAAGCTTTATCATAACTACATCGTGGTTGAAGTTGGTCCGAATTCTTTCCTTTGCCCTTTCAATAATACCTTTGAGCTTTTGCTCTGGTGCATTGGCAAGTGTTATCATTGCTTCTGCGAGAGCATTTGCATCTTTTGGTGGAACCAAAAGCCCAACATCGCTATTATTAATAACCTCAGGAATCCCCGAAAGAGAAGATGCAATACAGGGAACTCCTGCTGCCATAGCTTCCAAAATAACCAATGGCATGCCCTCTGACCCGATGGATGGCAAGACAAAGGCATCCATTGCTCTTAAGAGCTTGGGAATATCATCTCTTCGGCCCAAAAAATGAACTGAATCATCAAGGCCCGCTTTTGCTGCTTGCTGTTGTATTTCTTCTTTCAAGGGACCATCTCCTGTGAGTATTAGGTGTGCCGAAGGCACTTGTTTTCTTACTCTTTCAAACGCCTTAATGAGAAAACTATGACCTTTGTATTGTCCAAATCGCGCTACTGTACCATACACAAAGGCGTCCACAGGTACACCAACTAATTTGCTTTTCGCTTCAACTTTAGTGATTGATACATTAGCAAAGCAATCAAAGTCAACCGAATTTTCAAAAGCAATCACCTTTTCAGGACAAACAGATGGATTGTTTTTCAGCACATCATCCCGTACACTTCTGGCGCAACCGATAATTCTATTAACTCTTTTAAACAAGAAGAAGTTGAGTAATCTTCTTCCCATATTTCTCGTTCTATTCAATCCGTGCACATGCGATAAAACCACAGGCGTTTTCGCAAACATCCCTGCAAGAGCACCATAGAAGCTGGGCTTGTGGCGATGACAATGAAGTATGTCAACATTATGTTTTTTAAGGATTTTAACCAGCCGAAACAGAATTGAAAAGCGAAATGTGTTAATCCGCTTTATATTGGAAAGATAGAAAACCACATATCCCGCCTCTTCTATCAGGTTTTTTTCGACGCCATAACCACTTAGATAAATAAATATTACGTTAAAACGTTCTTTATCAAATCTCAACACCAGATCGTTTAGCGACGTAACTGTGTTACTATATCTCGGCCAAAATAAAGCTAAGTTAATCTTGTCTTTTTTCAAAATAAATCCCCTAAAATCACTTCCAGATCATCCACCTACTACCATACATAGATTTATAAAAAATTGTTTGTCCTAAAAAATACCTAATGTAGTATACTCGCGTGATGTTATTC
>JAUVXU010000017.1 GCA_030603445.1 Methanomicrobia archaeon
TCCATTCTGGGTATCATACCAACACCAACTTTGAGTGCTTCTTTTTTTGTAAAACCTATCGCTTTACAAGCAACGAAGCTTCCACCTACCTTTCCAATAATAGCAATGGCAATAACAGCAATGCCTAACCATCCAATATTTAAAAATTCCCCAAACTGCACTGTCGAACCTACAAAAGAAAAGAAGAGCGGAATGAAAAAAGCGTAACCAATAACTTTAGTCTTCGAAACTATTATGTTCTTTTGACCAGTCTGGGCAAAGATAATACCAGCGATAAAACTGCCTGTAATGCCCGCAATATAGGCTTTTTCCGCAAAAATTGCAAATGCCAGAATAAATACGATTGCAAGTGATTCTGAAGCTTCCTCTGTCCTGAGTTTTCTCCAATATCTGACAATTTTTTTTACAAATCTTGTGACAACAAAATACGAGAAAGCAAAAAAAATCAAAATCACGGCTATTATCTTTCCAAAAGACATTATTGAGAATGTGTCATTGGTAGTGATACCAACAACAACAGTGAAAATCAGGACAGCCAGAACGTCATCTATCACGGCCGCGCCCAGAATAGTGCTGCCAATTTTTGTGTTTAGCTTTTTCAAGTCAAGCAAAACCCTGACTGTAATGCCGACAGAAGTTGCTGTTAGTGCCGAACCTAAAAACATAGCCTCTGCGATGGAAAACCCTACATAGATACCAAGGAGATATCCTAATGAAAATGGTAAAATCATACCTCCAACAGCCACCGTAACAGAACTACGACCGGAACGGGATAATTCTTTTATATTGGTTTCAGCACCTGCTAGAAACATCAACAAGAGGATGCCTATATATGAAATCCTCTCAATTGCACTACCTGTGGAAACAAGGTTCAAAAGAGAAGAACCAACAATAATCCCTCCACAAAGTTCCCCCATAATGGAGGGATATCCAAAATATTCTGATATTTCCCCGCCAATCTTGGCAGCTAAAAGAAGGAATAATATTTCCACAATTATGTCCATCGAATCGCCTAGCTCAGTATTCTTAAAACCGTTAAAATACCTTTCATGCTAACCATTCCGACAACTTTATTATCTTTTTCTGTAACAGGGATATGACTTATTTTAAATCTCCTCATGAGCGTGGCCACTTCTTCAACAGTTTGATCTGGGGAAATTGTGATGGGATCATATGTCATTATATCTTTCACATATTCTGATGTTCTAAGAAAAGCCTCTTTGTACCCAATGCCACCAATCCCTGTCGAAATGAGGGGTTTAGATATTATTTTCATAAGGTCACTTTCGGTGACTATGCCAATAATTTTTTTATCATCATTTACAACGACGAAGTTTGTCGTCTGGAAGTCTTTCAGGCGCAAGAGCAGCTCTTTTATAGGCATATCAGCATCCACTTCATGGCATTTTTGCATAATGTCTTTTGTAGCCATTCTTGAAGGAAATCGTACCTCTCTTGTCTTATCCTTTTTCTCCCTTAAACTTTCTTTTAACTCTTTGATTTCTTTTTTGAGAAATCTTCTCTTTAGAGGCATTGATTTTCACCTAGACTAAATGTGTAAGCTCTACTTTTTTTACCACGCCTGTTTTATAGAGCTTGTTTTCAATATCAGAAAGAGACAATTTGGAATCTTTTATATCTAGCATTTTCACTGAAACGTAGGTTTCTTCATCAATAGCTTCTCCCTCACCAAAAAGTATGTTGATAAGATTTTCCCCAAGAACGAGATCAATCTTTGCATTGGTACCAGGAATATTTTTAACAACAATGTTCATTTCTACAAGTTTTGCTCCTTTTGGTGCGATTTTTGATATAACTATATCCTGTTCATGCCTGTCTACCTCTATGAGAAGATAAGATCCGTCTGAAATGCCAAGAAGTTGTTTCATCTCCGAAGAGAGTGTAATGGAATCGCCATTTAGTTTTGTTATAGAATATATTTTCATATAATATCCCTATACTAACTGGAATCTTCAACATTTATTAAGTTTTCTTTCCCATTTTCTTAAAATAACTTCTGTCGCAGGGGATATCGGATAAACTATGGAGGATAAATGTAGTGTATATACTGTCTCAAAGTTGCAAAGAAAACCTAAATTTTCCCCCTATCTGGGATGTAACAGACGCCCTATTGATTTGTAGCTTACCGTAAAACTAAAGAGGGGGATTAACAACCTATTTAAAAATATTTTCTTCTGTAACAATATCAAATAAATTTGGATATTTACATATCATAAAATCAACTCTTAGGAATTTTTATTAAGATTTATTCATTTTGAGTCAAGGTAGCGCTCTACTTTGGATAGCGCTTCTTCAATTATTTCTATAGGCGGGAGAAACACAGATCTAAAATGCATATGCCCTTGTTCTTTTGAGAAACCTGATCCATGTACAAAGAGTACATGACAGTTATTTAGGATGTCTAGTACAAACTGCTTGTCGTTAGTCCATGCAGGATGGGTTATTTTTGGGAACATGTAAAATGCTCCTTGTGGTTTTGCACATTCAATACCTTCTATCTCGTTGAATCTTTTGTACATATAATCTCTGCGTTCTCTTAATTTTGATACCATCTTGGAAATGTGGTCCTGCGGACCTTTTAGTGCAGAGATACAGGCTTTTTGGCAGGGGGAGTTTACGCATATACGTAGTCGACTATATTTTTTGACCGCATCTTCCACTTCAGAGATGCGTTCTTGAGGATCATGAAATACCATGTAACCTACTCGCCATCCAGGCACTAAATACACTTTTGAGAAACCGTTTGCCACCACTACTGGCACGTCGTTGCTAAATGAAGAGGGTGAATAATGTTTGCCATCATAGACTATTTTATCATATATTTCGTCCGAGATTATGAAAATATCGTGTTCACCACATAGGTCAACAAGGTCCTTTATATGATTTTTTGGCAACAAGGCTCCCGTAGGATTGTTAGGATTGATTAGTACAATTGCCTTGGTATGGGCATTTATCTTTTTACGTATATCGTCAATATCAAATGCCCAGTTTTCTTTCTCTAATGTGTTGTAAATTATTGGATCTGCCCCAAAATAACGTGTTAGGGACGTATAAGGGGGATATGCCGGTCCAGGGATTAATATGTTGTCTTTGGGGTTTAGAGTTGCACCAATAAGCATCTGTATTCCTTCCGATATTCCGCTAGTAACTAAGATATCGTCCTCTGTTGCGGACAGCATGTTTTTAGAACGTTCGAAAGCAAGGATCTCTTCACGAAGTTCTAGATTGCCTTCTGATGGGGCGTATCCCATCTCGGTATCGTTTGCTATATTTTGCAATGCTTCTAGCATATGAGGGGGCGTTTTAAAATCATATTTATTTGGATCTCCAATATTAAAGTTAGTTATCTTTGCCCCTTGTTTTTCTAATATAGTTGCAGGAACTACAACATCCCTGATTGCATATTCTACTTGATCTGAACGAAAAGATGCTTTCATTTTTTTTCACACTCCAAATTTTTGTGTATTCGCTGCAAAATATCCTTAGTCCAGGAAGAGGAATAGTTTAAGCGATTTTCTAAATGCTTTATTTTGATGTTTAATTTGGCATCAACAATTTTCTCTTTCAACCATTCATCTTCTTGATCTGGACCCATAAATATCATATCTGGGTTTAATTCTTCAACTTTTTTAAATAGGTCCTCGGTATCGCCTAAAACAGCTTTTTTTACCATTTTTAGATTGTTAACTATAAGTTTTCTCTCTTTTTCGTTGAAAACAGGTTTTCTTCCTTTTATTTTTTGTACATTTTTGTCTCGCGCTATAATTACGTACACGTCCCCGTACTTACTTGCTTCTGTTAAAAAAAAGATATGTCCTGGGTGTATAATATCAAATGTTCCTGCAACAACAATATTCATCTAGTTCACCATAGCTAATAAAATTGGAAAGGCTTATATAAATTTGTTTGTTAATATATACAATGGAATTTTCATCTGCAATGAATCCAAAAATAAAAGGAAAAGCATACCACATCAATCTTTCAAAGGGAGATATACCCCCATACGTCCTTCTTCCTGGAGATCCTGCACGTGTTGGGATAATTGCAGATATGCTTGAGGACAAGAGGACGCTTGCAACACATAGGGAATACACCTCTGCAGGTGGTACATATGGTGGTGCATCTATAGGCGTATGCTCAACAGGAATTGGTGGTCCATCTACTGCTATAGCAATAGAAGAATTAGCTTCAATAGGGTGCCATACATTCATACGTGTAGGTAGCACAGGTGTTCTTCAAGAGGATATCTCATGTGGTGACGTCATCATAAATACAGCAGCTGTGCGCTTTGACGGAACATCTAAGCAATACATTTTTTCAGAGTATCCTGCAAGTGCTAATTATGAAGTGACATTAGCCCTCATTCAAGCATGTGAAACAGCAGGGATAACGTATCATATCGGAATCTCTGCCTCGACAGACTCTTTTTATGTTGGACAGGGTAGGCCAGGTTTTAATAATTATCTTCCCTCCAATAAAGAGAGCATTATTGATTCTCTTGAGGCCGCGAATGTTCTTAATTTTGAGATGGAGGCATCAACTCTTTTCACACTAGGAAATATATACAAACTACGCACAGGATGCATTTGTACTGTATTTGCGAATAGAAAGACAAATGAGTTTATTACTCGTGGCGAAGATAAAGCTTCAAAGGTTGCATGTGACGCCGTTAAAATACTTTATAAATGGGATGATTTAAAGAAACATGCAGGTAAAAAATACTTTTTCCCCGAATTAGGATTTAGCAAAAGGTGATAATACGGGGAAATTGTTTGGTACTGCAGGCATCCGCGGGAGTTCGCATGTAACGGTAAATACAGACTTCTGTTTAAATATGGG
Source organism: Methanomicrobia archaeon (assembly GCA_030603445.1). Taxonomy (GTDB): domain Archaea; phylum Methanobacteriota_B; class Thermococci; order Methanofastidiosales; family NM3; genus NM3. The sequence goes on from JAUVXU010000017.1 coordinate 4,861, forward strand.
AAAAGCCATAGCTTCAATATATAAACATAAAGGATACAAAAACATGATATGCGGGTGTGATGGCCGAACGTCAAGTTCTGCTCTCCATCATGCTATAATTTCTGGATTGCTTTACAAAGGCATAGATGTCATTGATATTGGACAAGTTCCAACACCCGTGCTTGCATTTTCAACGCGTCATTTTGCTTCTCCAGGGATTATGGTAACAGCTTCACACAATCCCCCTGAAGACAATGGCCTAAAATTTTTCATTAATGGTTTTGAGATGGGAAGAGATGATGAATTGGAGATAGAGAATGCCTACTTTTGCCCCGATGATTCATATTTATGGAAAAGGTGTGGAAAATATGTTTTTGTAGATATGGTGCATGAATATATTATGTGTTTGCATCGTTACGTAGATAGTTTATTTCCTAATTTATCCTTGAGGGGCATGCATATTACATTAGACGGGGGCAACGGGGTGGGAACCCAAGTGCTTTTGTTGGCACTCACGCGCTTAGGTGCAATTGTTGATACATGTAATTCACATGTTAGCGGATTGTTCCCTGGAAGACCGTCAGAACCAACTGAAAAAAGTCTTAAACAAACATTATCTTATACCAAAAAAATTTCATCAAGCATATTAATAGCACAAGATGGGGATGCAGATCGCATAAATGTGTTCTCCAAGTCAATGGCACAGATACCAGAAGATTCAATAATTGCATTTTTTTCCGATTTTTACTCTAAATCAGGAGACACTGTCGTGACATCAATTGATACATCATTGCGCATTGAGGAAGTTGTAGGAAAAAAAGGGGTAAAAGTGATACGAGTCCCTTTGGGTTACTTGCATGACGGAATAAAACGATATAATCCTGTGTTTGCCGCAGAACCATGGAAACACATACATATTGGATTTGGTCCATGGATAGATGGTATAGCTTCATCAGTTATTCTTTCATGTCTTGTATATAACTCATCGTTTGAATCTTTATTTTCCAATATCCCCTCACCTCATTATGAGAAACTAAATATTAAAGTGAGCTCTTCTGAAGAGAAAGAAGAATTCATGGTTCGCGCAAAAGATATGCTACTTCATTTCAACAAGAGAAAAAGTATAGATGAAACTTCAGGAATTAGGATGAATTTTGATGACAATTCATGGATTTTAGTACGTCCATCAGGAACCGAGCCAAAAATCCGTATTATTATAGAAGGAGCTTCTCTTGAGAGATTCAATGAATTAAAAGATCTATTAAATAAAATTAAAGTGGGGGCATGAGATGTATGCAATTATAGGTGGATCGGGGATATATAATCCAGGTATGTTAAATGAAGTGTTAATGCGAAAGATAAATACACCATTTGGAATTGTACATGCAATGTGTGGTAAATTAAATGATATAAGTGTTGTTTTTATGCCCAGACATGGGGTTAATCATTCAGTGCCACCTCACATGATAAATTATAGGGCAAATATGTGGGCATTAAAATCTATAGGTGTCACTAGAATTGTGTCTACATCTGCAGTAGGTTCTCTGAAAGAGCCTATAACGCCTGGCAGTTATGTTGTATTATCCGACTTTTTAGATTTTACTAAAAGGCGTCCATTAACTTTTTATGAGGGGACTAATTCTCTTGTCGAAGAAAAAGATGTGGTGCATATAGATGTGACTAACCCGTACTGCCCCCAACTTCGGGAAGTTGTTATAAGATCCGGCAATAGAATTGGGCTTTCAATGGTCCCAAAAGGAGTCTATGTCTGTACAGAGGGCCCTCGATTTGAAACCGCTGCAGAGGTACGCATGTTCTCTGGGCTTGGAGGCGATGTTGTAGGTATGACAAACGTTCCTGAGGTCATACTTGCTAGAGAACTAGAGATGTGTTACTCTTCTGTAGCTATGGTAACAAACTATGCTGCAGGCACATCTTCTGAGAAGCTTACACATACAGAGGTACTTGATATAATGGAAAAAAATAAGGAATCAATAAACAAGCTTTTACTTGATGTTATTCCATCAATACCTTTGGAGCGCACATGTAAATGTGAGCAAGCACTTTTAGGTGCAAAGGGTTAATTATTTTACCCCTATTTCTCTTTTTCTTAAATATCTATAGCTTTTTTGTTCATCTTGGCATTTTTAGGTAAATTATTTATAAGGCCGAATTTTATCTAGTTCAATGAATACCCAAGACAGTTCTAAAAAATCACTTCATAAATATGATCTAGTTGGAGAGTTGGAACACAATATTGCAACTCTTGATGAACTGGAACGTTATATTTCTCTAGAAAAAAAAGAAAAAAACACACTTTTTAAGATAATAAAGACATATCCTATGAGTATTACGCGCTACTACTTATCACTTATAGACCCAAATGATCCAACAGATCCAATACGTAAGATGGTTGTACCCTCATTAGATGAGCTATCTAGAATTGGGTCATTTGACACTAGTGGGGAGAAAACTAACACAAAAGCAATAGGCCTTCAGCACAAATATGCACAAACAGCACTAATCCTTACGACAAATAAATGCCCTTCTTATTGTAGATTTTGTTTTCGAAAAAGGCTTGTCGGCTTTTCTGATAAAGAGATAATCTCAAACTTTAATGTGGCACAAAAATACATCTCTGAACACACAGAGATAAATAATGTTCTTCTTACTGGAGGCGATCCGTTTTCACTGGAAAATCATATTATAGAACATTTTTTAGAGTCATTTGCAACGATTGATCATTTGGATTTTGTGCGTTTTGGATCACGCATACCTGTAGTTCTTCCACAACGTATAAGTGAGGACAAGGAGCTTCAGGATATATTCTTAAAGTATTCTACACCGGACATGAGGATTCATGTTGTCACGCATTTCAATCATCCCAATGAAGTAACAAAAGAAGCACGTGCGGCAATTGACGTCCTTCTCAAGTGTGGAGTACCTGTACATAATCAGACTGTACTTATGAAAGGCGTGAATGATTCTCCCAAAGTCATCGCCAAACTACAAAATATGCTCGTTTCCGCAGGTGTAAATCCTTATTATATATTCCAATGTCGCCCTGTTAAGAAGGTGACACATTTTCAAGTCACGTTAGCACATGGCTTGGATATAATAAATGAGGCAAACAAGCAGATGAATGGTCTTTCAAAGCGTTTTAAATATATAATGTCCCATAAGACTGGTAAGATAGAAATTATTTCAAAAGATGATGAGTTCATATATTTCAAATATCATCAGGCTAAAGACCCGAAAAATATAGGCAAATTTTTTAAGCTTCCCCTAATTTCATCTGCAAAGTGGTTAGACGACTTAAAAATGGTGACGAAATGAATGCAATTGATAATGACATATGTTCCTTACTCAAAGGCAGACCTCTTGATTTTTACAATAGTTTGCAAAAATATTCTCCCTATCTTAGTAGTGCTAATAGGATGCTTATGGGGCGATTGGGATACAATGACCACGGAATAGTACATGCAAAAATAGTAACTCGCAATGCATTAAGGATACTTGATATTATTAAAGACGACGTTCCACTAAGCATTGTCAAAGATAAAATAGGGTCTGTGGAAGATAGTACTATTGTTATAATTGCAGCTTCCTTCTTGCATGACATAGGAAACATGGTACACAGAGATTATCACAATACTCACAGTGTTACACTAGCCCAACCCATTTTAAATGATATACTCCCTAAGTTCTACAATGGCCATATACCTATCATGGCAGAAATTTTGCATGCTATTTATGCACACGATGAACATGCGCAGTGCCTTACAACCGAGGCAGGGATTGTTTCGATTGCCGATGGCACTGATATGGAAGAGGGTCGCGGGAGAATACCTTTTAGTCGCGGAAGAATAGATATTCATTCTGCATCGGCCATGGCCATAGACAAGGTACGGCTGATGCGTGGCGATAAACCCCTTAGAATAGAGGTATTGTTAAATGATAATGCTGGTATCTTCCAAATACAGGAAATATTGGGTAAAAAACTCATGACAACTGGGTTGCGCAAGTATGTCGAAATCTACATAGAAAAGGATGATAAAAAAATAAAAATAGAACTATAATTATAAGCGTTTAATAGCTAGTTCTATATCTTCTGATTTTACAGTTTTTCGACCAGCATGTTCTGCAAGACGCATAGCTTCTTGAGCAATCTCGACGCCCCAATCTTCTAAAAATTCTGAAAGTTCTTTTGCTGCACCCTTGCTGACCCTATATGCACCTGCTTTTCTTATAATCTTTTCAATCGTTGCAATTGGCAAAGCCATAATATCCCTCCTTATGTTTTTATGGTTATTTATGAGCATATTTATATATTGTTTTCCTTTTTATAATAAGAAAATATGTTATATAAAGTTTTCGGTAATTATTATTAATTTTTTTTAAAAAATAGCACATATTATTTATGGAGTTGGTGCAATGTTAGTATATTGTGCTTGGGGCAAGATAATCATATACTTCCTCTACAGACCCAACGATACGTACTTTAATAGGGCCCATTGGGCATTCATCTGAGAAGTTAACTTTTCCCACTGTTGCAACTTGCTTGTTTATGGAGAACGTGACACTGTTACCAAACGTCCCTTTTTTTAGTATGCGTCGCGCAGTGTCGCGTATGGCATGCGCTAGGATTGCCTCCTTTATTTTTTCCAGATCCTCAAGTTTATCTGTGGAACCGATAAGGAGATCACCATCAACTTCAAATGCCACGTTAGGAAATAGCAGGTAAAGTGCATTTCTTACTTTTTCTTCAATTTCTGTTGGGTATATCTGTGTCTTTATTTTTATGTTCATTGTACCACCGTGAATATGACCACAATGCACCCAAGGCTTTTGCTGCTCGTTCTGGCGATGGATAGCAGGGAATATCGTTTGCCGCCATATAGCGCATGGATGCTGTTGCAATCTCTCCTGACATGAAGCACGTAATTAAGGTTTTTTCCTTGTCCCATCCATCAACAAGTGCCCGGGCATGAACTGTCATTCCTATGTTTGTGAAGTTTGGTACCACTACAACAGCCAAAATGGCATCAATCATGGTATCTTCTTGTAGTATTTTCAAGCTCTTTATATATTCTTCATATCCTGCCTGTGCAATAGTGTCGATTGGATTGTTAGTAGAAGCGTATGGTGGCAATATCTTTTTTAGTTTTTCTGAGGTCTCTTTTGATAGCTTTGCCACTATTAGACCTTGTTTTTCACATTCATCTGCTGCCAGTATTCCTGGCCCCCCTGCATTTGTGAGTATCGCTACTCTATTTCCTGTTGTTTTGTTGAGTGAGAAAACATTGGCCCAGTCTATGAGGTCATCTATTGTATCAGCGCGAAGTATGCCTGCCTGCCTGAATGCTGCTTCGTATATATCATCATCACCTGCCATGCTGCCTGTATGCGAAGCTGCGGCACGCGATCCTGAATTAGATTTTCCTGATTTAAGGGCAATAATGGGTTTTTTAAGGGAACAGCGTTTGGCAATTTTTATAAATCGTTTGCCGTTTTTTATTCCTTCTATATATAGCGCTATGCTTTTAGTGTCATTGTCTGTAGCAAGATATTCCACCATATCACAAAAATTTATGTCAACCATATTTCCAAGTGAAATGAACTTGGAAAATCCAATGTTTTCGTATATGGTTTTGTATACTATTGCTGCACCCAAAGCGCCACTTTGTGATATAAAAGAGATATGGCCTTTTTTTGAGTCCATGATAAATGTGCCATTCATTGTGATATCGTTGTTTGCAATACCAACTGAATTTGGCCCAACTATCCTAACACCATATTGTTTCGCAACTGCTAAAAGTTCTTGTTCTGTAGATTCGTTTCCTGTCTCAGAGAATCCTGCAGTGATTATAACAGCTGCTTTCACACCTTTTTTACCACATTCTTCAATCACATCTATGACATAAGTGGCAGGTATTGCAATTATGGCTAGATCAATCTCATCTTTGATTGATATGATGGAAGAATATATTTTATTCCCACCTATATTTCCTCCTTTTGAATTTACAAGATATATATGGCCTTTGAATTTTTTGATATTCTTATAAATTTCATATCCTATCTTTTTCTTATTTGCAGACGCTCCTATAATAGCAACAGAAAAGGGATAGATTAATTTTGAAAGAGATTTTGATTGTGAGGTGGTCATATTGCTAGCCTTCATATTTTTGTATATTATACTAATATGTATGTTTTAATGGTTAAGTAATATTAATTTTTTCTTTTTGAGTATGTCGAAGACAGATTTTTTTTTGTTTAGTAACTTTTTAAAATTCATAAGAATTATTTGATGAGATTACTTTATATATGGATATGTATCTGTTATTATATTTTTAATATGTTTTATATATTTTATTTTATATATTTATATGTAATATTTTAGAATAAATACAAAGCTATTTAAGTAATAACATAGAGTTTTCGTTAAAATATAATGGGTGATGATGTGGCGTTATTTGGTAAAAGTAATAATGATGTAGAAGAAGAAAAAGAGAAGGTTTCAACCGCCCCAACATATATCGGGGCTATAAAATTAGGCACTGCGAATTCAAATATTACTGCAGGCGACAAACTCATAGGAACTCGTTCCTTGGTGCGTAGAATATTTAAGTCCACCGCGTACGAAAAGTCTACCAAGGTACCAGACATTATTGTTGGTTCCACAGCTTTAGAGTATGATGGGCTAGGAGAGCTTATTTATATTGTGAACAAAGGCGTTGTGAAAACAAAAGATGCATATTATCTTGTGGAATATCTTTTCGATCATGCGGAAAAGTTCAACAATACAGACTCAAAGAATCTCAAAATATTTGTAGCTACGCCTTCCATTGCTGCAGAGAATCAAAAGGAAGAGCTTGAAAAGCTATTAAAAGACTTTGTTTCTGAGGTAAAAATAATAAGTGAACCATTGGGTTCGTTGATATACCATAATTGGGTAACAGGCGTTTGTGCAGATATAGGCCATGGCACTACAGATTTTACTCTCATACATCAAAAGCTAGCTGTAAAAGATGAGATGGGGGATGTTGTAGCTGATACAATCCCAAATGGTGGGCGCGATATAGACTTTGCTATCCAGCAGAATATTAAGAGAAAATATGGCGTAGATGTTCCGCTTGAGGAATGCATGCGAATCAAAGAAGATTATTGCGGCCCTTATTATGAGTATGTTGTGTTGGGAAAAGAGCTTCCAGAGCTTACTGAAGACATAATTACTGAGGAAGGTACTGCAGAGTGCATAATCATTGATAAGGACATAATATCTTCAGTAGACGTTATTATAGATCATATTGCCCGAAAGATAGTTGAGCTTATTGGTAAGTCCCCATTTGCCGTAAGAAAAAATATGTATAAAGCAATACTTCTTAATGGCGGTATATCTTCAATACGTGGCCTTGACATAACAGTTCGAAAACACATTGCCGGATATGCGAATCTTGACCTTGATGCCGTAAATGTAGTTCTTTCACAAGATCCTCTGCATTCATCTCTTCTAGGTGCAAAAAAAGCAGCAGAAATAGTCTTTAGATAGGATTATTACATAACCTTTTTTAACTTTCTCTTTCTTTTATTTTATTGGTGGCTAACAAATATGGATGATAATGCGCTGTATGGGCAATTGTATGGAAAATATGCCGTAGACATCGATGGAAAAATACGAGGATATGTGGATAATGTCGATGTTGAGATAAAGGATGGGGAAATTTTCTTTAATCTTGAAATGTACCAATATACACCTTCATATAATGTAGGAGTCCTTGATAAGAACAAGTATGGTCCAAAAATAAAGCTTACATTAACTCCAAAAGATATAGTATCTGTCGGAAAGGATTGCATTATAATAGGATTTGGTAGGATTCCAGATCTCAAGGACATTGAGCGATTCAAGATGGTCATGGTGGAGAATGAGGGCTTGCGCAAACATTACAAAGAATGCCAAGAGGAGCTTGATGCAGTCACGAATAAGCTTAAAGAAAAAGAAGATGAGTTTTTGGAGCTTCTTGATAGATTGCGCATGCTCAAACGTAAGGAAGATGAGTTTGATCTCATAAAAGAAGAGCTTACACGAAAGAATGGCGAGCTTAAGGCGGCTTATGAGTATATGAAAGTTATAGACAAACTAGAGAATAAAGTATCCAAGTTGCTTCAACAATATGAAGGACAAAAATCATGAAAGAAAAGACGATAGCCTTTCATAGAGAGGATGTCACCTATACGGACGAACATTGGGCATTACTGCAACAGTTGCGAAAGGAGGCATTTTCTGTTCTTGAAGTTATCGCAATGTACAATCCCGTGGTATATGGGAGCGTGGCACGAGGGGACGTGCACAAAGGAAGTGATATTGATATTTTCGTACCTTATGTGATTTCATCTTATGTATTTGAATTGGCATTAGATTGCTTTGGAATTATGGAAAAAATTATAGCTATGGCCACACCTTGGCATTTAATCAAGGCACATATCGTACTTTCGAACGGTGTAACTGTGACATTTCCTCTTGTGGATTTTAAAGGATTTGAGAAAGAGTTCTACTATTTCGGTGGAGCTGTTACTGTAAAAGATATCATAGATGACAGACGTGTTCCAGGTGTTGATAAACGCCTTATGTTAATTCAACCTACCAAAACGGGGCATACCGGGTCTGAGATAACTGGTAGGGAGGCAAATGTAGCTAAAATAGTTGGTGTTCCAATTGGACTGATACGAGAACGTCAGCAGGTATTAAATAGAAGAAATAAACTTGGTAGGACAGGCGTATATTTGTATAGGCATTTGCCACCGGATTCTAACATAGAGTTGGAACTAAAAAAACTTGCAGACAAAGATACAAATATAAAACGCCGTTATCGCTAGTGTTAGATATAGAATTTCCATTATAATAATCTATGATTATATATTATTGATTATGTTTTACAAAAAGTTTTATATTTTTCTTTGGATACAGTATGGTAGGTGTGAAAATGGTATATGTCCCTAATGAAAAAGAAAAGGACATTATGTACTCGTATATAGGAAGACAAGATATTTTTGCAGATATTCCTAGCAGTTATAGGATGCATACAAAAATAGGACCTAAGCCTTTAACCGAACAAGAAACACGACGCTATATTGAAAAAATATTTAAAAAAAATCACCATGTCATTTCGTTCAAAGGAGGAGGAATCTACGACCATTATGTCCCTTCGCACGTTAAAGAAATAGTTGCACGAAATGAGTTTTACACCTCATACACACCATATCAACCCGAAGTCTCCCAAGGGATGCTACAAGCATTATTTGAATACCAAAGCCTTATGGCAGAGATTGTAGGGCTTCCTATCGTTAATTCATCGCTCTATGACTGGTCATCTGCACTTGGAGAGGCTGCACTTATGTGCTCTAGGGTAACTAAACGAAATGAGTTTATTGTTCCAGAATCTATCTCCCCGGAACGTATGATGGTCCTTAAGACTTATGTGCATAGAGTTGGCATAAAAATACGCACAGTAGGGCACGATCCAATAACCGGGCAGTTGGATAGCAAGGCACTCTCTGAACTGGTTTGTGAAAATACTGCCGGCGTTTATTTTGAGACGCCCACTTATTATGGCTACTTTGAACATAATCCATCTGAATTAGTAAAAATTGCTCAGGATGCCGGCGCTCTTAGCGTAGTTGGCATAGACCCCCTTTCATGCGGAGTTGTAAAAAGCCCCGGCGATTACGGTGCAGATATAGTTATTGGGGAAGCGGCACATCTTGGAAATCCAATAAATTTTGGGGGCCCCCTTCTTGGAATTTTTGCTATTAAAAATGATAGGAACCTTCTTAGGATGATGCCTGGAAGGCTAGTCGGCCTGACTACTGATAAAGAAGGAAAGAACGGCTATGTAATGACTTTGCAGGTTCGTGAACAACATATTAGACGTGAACGGGCTACATCGAACATATGTACAAATGAATCTTTGTGCGCTGTTGCTTGTGCCGCATATCTCTCATCTTTGGGAAAGGTAGGATTTGAGGAGTTATCAAAAACGATCATGGCAAACGCACGCTATGCGTATTTGAACATAGGTGCAATAAATGGGTTTACCGCCCCTTGCTTTAAGGCAACTTATTTTAGGGAATTTATGGTAAAATCAGATAAGACAGTTGCAGAACTTGAACAAGCCCTCAACTCCATAGGCATGAGCGGAGGCATCCCTGTCGACGATCATACTGCAATCTTTTGTATCACTGATAAACATACAAAAGAAGATATAAACAAGCTTTGTGAGGTAATGGGGGGCTTAAATGTTGTATAAACAGGCAAAAAATAATGAGGCAATGATATTTGAATTGTCCAGGGAAGGTAATAGGGGCTACATTTCTGATGCCCCATTTGGCGTTCTTCCAGATATTCCCAAATCACTTATTCGCGACAGCCCACCTATCCTCCCTGAATTGACTGAATTAGACGTTGTAAGGCACTTCATAAAGCTTTCACAGGAGAATTATGGTGTTGACACTGGATTCTATCCCCTTGGGTCTTGCACCATGAAGTACAACCCCAAACTTAATGAGGAAATTGCTGCTAGTATTGATGTAACGTCTCATCATCCTCTAGATCCTGAGGCGTTTATCCAGGGGAATCTGGAGTTGCTTTGGCGTTTTTCACAAATTTTATGTGATATCTCCGGGATGCATGAAGTTACATTACAGCCTGCTGCAGGAGCGCAGGCTGAGTTCTTGGGTGCGATGATAATTGCTAAATATCATGAAAATAACGGAGATTGTCGCGATGAGATGTTAGTACCCGACACAGCTCACGGCACTAATCCTGCTAGCTCAGCTATGGCAGGATTTCGTGTTGTTGAGATTCCATCAGATGATTATGGGCAGGTGGATATCGACGCACTTGCAGCGGCTGCTTCCAAAAAAGTTGCAGGGCTTATGCTTACAAACCCAAATACATTAGGTATCTTCGAATCGAAAATAGGGGAGATCTCTAATATAATTCATGAAGCAGGGGGTTTGCTATACCTTGATGGAGCAAACTTAAATGCTACATTGGGGCAGGCACGCCCGGGTGATATGGGTTTTGACATTGTACACTTCAATATGCATAAAACATTTTCAACACCACATGGAGGGGGCGGGCCTGGTGCAGGCGCTATAGGTGTAAAATCATTCTTACGTGATTTTCTTCCTATGCCGCGCATCTTTAAAGATGGTGAACATTATACAATTTTACACGGCGCACCATACTCTATTGGGAAATTGCAAAGCTATTATGGGAATTTTGCTGTGCTTATCAGAGCATATATTTACTTGATTTCCCTTGGAACAGATATTTCTTCTGTGTCTGAAATGGCGGTCTTAAATGCAAATTATCTTATGAATCGCTTAAAGAAGGATTTTGATATACCTTATCTTGATAACACTCCCCTACGTAAGCATGAATTTGTAATTTCGTGTGAGAAAATACATAAGGATACTGGCGTTACAGTAATGGACATAGCACGAAGGATGCTCGATTTTGGGATACACCCTCCAACTGTTTATTTCCCCCTTATTGTTAAGGAAGCCCTGATGATAGAACCAACGGAAACGGAGACAAAAGAGACACTGGACAATTTTGCAGACATTTTAATAAAAATTAAGAAAGAGTGTTATGAACAACCAGAACTAGTTTTGGGGGCACCGCACAATACTACCAGAAGGAAGCTTGATATGGTCAAAGCAACACGAAATCCTGTGCTAAGCTGGAAAATGCTTAAAGATTAACCCTTTGTTTTCTATATAGTTTACATGCGTTTAGAAATCCTACAAATGTAGGTGCTGGTTTTTCTACTCTTGACATGAATTCTGGATGGAACTGTGTTGCAAGGAAAAAAGGATGTGATGGTATTTCTAATATTTCCATTCGTCCATCAGGGGATGTTCCAGAAAATACGGTGCCATTTGCCTCATATGTGGGTATAAATGAATGAACCACCTCTAATCTATGACGATGGCGTTCATATACTTCGCTTTTCCCATAAATATCATAAGCTTTCGTATCTTTTTTTATAAGTATTTTAGATGCCCCTAGACGCATTGTTGCACCCATGTTTTCCAAATGCTTTTGTGATTCCAAAAAGTCGATGACACATGTGCCTTTAGTTTCAAATTCTGAAGATGTAGCATCTTTTATTCCGCAATTTTGGGCAAGTTCAACAACTGCTAGTTGGAATCCATAACATAGACCAAGGAATGGAACGTTGTGTTCGCGTGCATATTTTATAGAATCTATTTTCCCTTTAGCGCCCCTTAGTCCAAAACCCCCTGGAACTAATATTCCATCGTAGTTTACAAATTCATCAGTTGATATAAATTCGGCACCTATCCAATGTATTCTTATGTTTGAATGTGTCTTGTATGATGCATGTTTTAGGGCCTCAAGGATTGAAATGTATGAGTCATGCAGTTTTGTATATTTTCCTACAAGCGCTATGTGGACTTCTTCTCTTTTTTCAACATTGATGGTGGATTCCCATTTTTTGAGATCGACAGTTCCTTTAAGGCCGAACTTATACATTATTTGTTCTCCAACATGCTGTTTATTGAAGAGAAGGGGAAGTTTGTATATGTCGTCTACATCTTGATTTTCTATGACTTGGCTTTCTTTTACATTACAAAATAATGCAATTTTTTTCCTAACTGCTTCTTGCAAAAAGGAGGATGTGCGACACACCAACATATCTGGTTTTATACCTGCAGCCATAAGCTCTCGTACAGAGTGTTGGGCAGGTTTTGTTTTTTGTTCTCCTACAACTGATAGTTGGAGTATTGGGACAACATGGACGAACATGACATCCTCTTCGTTAGCCAGTTGCCTGGCAGCTTCTAAGAATGGCATGCTTTCTATATCGCCGACAGTACCACCTAGTTCAATTACCATAAAGTCGTGATTATTGGCAGTTGCTCTAATATGATCCTTTATTTCATTTGTGACATGGGGTATTATCTGTACAGTTTTTCCAAGATATTCTCCTTTGCGTTCTTTTTCTATAACACTTTTGTATATTTTGCCAGTAGTTATATTATGGGAACTTGTAAGGGACATATTGAGAAAACGTTCATAATTTCCAAGGTCAAGATCAACTTCGCTTCCATCGTCTAGCACGAAAACTTCGCCATGTTCTATAGGGCTCATAGTCCCTGCATCAATATTGACATAAGGGTCTATTTTTATTGGGTTAACAGAAAAATTCATGGATTGTAACAATTTCGCGATGGTGGCAGTTGTAAGGCCTTTCCCAAGGCCTGAAAGCACCCCGCCTGTCACAATGATATAGCGCATATTATACTGTGAGAATTATGCTTTTTAAAAATATTTATACAAAAAAATGTATAGAGGATTATTTATCCTCTTCTAAATCTTCTTCTTCCTCTATAGGTGGAAGCTTAGATATGTAGGAAGAAAGTTCTTTGCTTGACAATCGTTTGAACTTGCGGTCAGCAGTGGTTATAACTACTACTTCTATGTTGGACTCGTTCATCTCTACATCCATCGATTTTCGTAGGACATTAAGTGAAAGAAGTATTGATTCCTCTGCTGTGCTGTCGAGTTTGTATTCTTTTTCAAAGAATTCCATCGCTTGTGGTTTTCCGGAGCCTATAGCTGTGGCTTTCCATTCAAGAAATGCACCAGACGGTTCTGTTACAAATATCTGTGCTCCATCTGAGTCCACACCTGCAATTATGAGTGAAACACCAAATGGTCGAAGACCCCCATATTGTGTGTGCATCTGCTTGAGGTCGCCTATGCTCTTTGTGAGCGCCATGACACTAATTTCCTCATCATAGGTAAGCTTATGTATTTGAGCATGCACTCTAGCTCTGTCAACAAGCACTCTTGCATCGGCTATGATACCAGATGATGCAGTTGCCATATGGTCATCTATTTGAAATATTTTTTCAAATGATTCAGATTCAACAAGCTCAGAAGGCAGACTCTTATCAACAGCAAGCACAATTCCCTCCTTGCATTTCACACCAAGTGCTGTTGAACCTTTTTTAACAGCTTCTGCTGCATAACTTACTTGGTAAAGGCTTCCATCTGGGGAAAATACTGTGATAGCATGATCGTAACCTCCTCCTCTTGGGCCAAAAACCATTTTTAATCACCACCCTTCAATGATTTAATAACTTTATCCACTTCTTCTGCAGAGTACTCTTTGTATTCGTCTTTTGTAATAACATTTATGCAAACACCGTCGCCTGTACCCATATTTCTGGATATAGCAGCAAGAATTCCGCGCGTTGCAAGCTTAACTGCTTCTTTTATTTCCATATTCTCTTTATATCTATCGTCAAGGGCACCATATGCGGCTTCCATGCCGGAGCCTGTAGCAACCATGTTATCTTGAGATACGCCCCCTATTGGGTCTATAGAGAATACATAACCATTTTCACCATCCATACCTCCAAGGACTAGCCATGCAAGTAATGGATAATATCTTTGGCTTTGGAGAATTGATGATGTAAGCTTAGCTAGTGCTTTTGGGCTCATCTTTTTTCCATTTTTTACTTCATATAGTTTAGCTTCGGCTTTCATATACCCTACAAGGGCTTGAATATCGCCTACACTACCAGCGGTTGTAACGCCTATATGATCATTAATTTTCAATACTTTTGTTGCATTTTTATGGGCTATTAAATACCCTAATGAAACACGTTTATCTGCAGCGAGCACTACTCCTTCCTTGAATACAAGTGCCACAGTAGTTGTACCTTTCTTTACATCCATAATTTAATCCTCCAAATAAAAAAAAGAAAAAGGAATATTTAATTGTTTACATTCCCATATCGCCCATATCGCCCATGCCACCCATACCGGGTCCGCCCATTGGTGGTGCACCATGTCCTAGATCAGATGCAGCTATTACATCATCGATTCTTAGGATCATGATTGTAGATTCAGAGGCGGATTTTATGGCCTGTTCTTTAATTCTCATGGGTTCAATAACGCCTGCTTCAAACATGTCGACAGCCTTACCTGTAAAGACATCGATCCCGAAGTTCTTTTTATTTGATTCATGGAGAGATCTTAGTTCTACTAGAAGGTCAATTGGATCTAGACCTGCGTTTTCTGCAAGTGTTCGGGGGATTACTTCAAGGGCATCAGCGAATGCTTTGATGGCAAGCTGCTCCCTACCAGAGTATTTGTCTGCGACATCTTTTAATCCCTTGGCTAGTTCCATATCAGATGCTCCGCCGCCGGCAACTATCGTTCCATCTTCTATTACAGATGCAACAACTCCAACGGCGTCATCAAGGGCGCGCTCTACACTCTCAATGAAGTGCTCTGTTCCACCGCGTAGTAACAAGCTTACTGATTTTGGGTCTTTGCATTTTTCTACAAAGATCATTTCGTCGCCAGATATCCTTTTTTCATCTACAAGTCCGGCTGTTCCAAGGTCTGATTCTTCAAGATCATCGATTTTTGTTGCGATACGCGCCCCAGTTGCACGGGCAAGCGCTTTCATATCGGACTTCTTTACCCTTCTTACAGCAAGAATTCCATCCTTTGCTAAGTAATGCTGGGCAAGATCATCGATACCTTTCTGGCAGAATACAACAGTTGCACCGACTGATTTAATCTTGTCAACCATCTTTTTTAGCATATTTTCTTCTTGCTCTATGAAGCGCTGAAGCATCTCGGGGTCGGTGATCCTAATTTCTGCATCAGTTTCTGTTTCTTTGACTTCCATTGCTGTGGCCAAGAGGGCTATTTTTGCATTATTTATGCGTTCTGGCATGCCAGAGTGTACACGTTCTTTATCAATAATAATACCTTGAATAAGCGTAGAGTCCTCAACACTACCGCCGACTTTCTTTTCAATCTTGATGTTCTCTGTGTCGACTTCCCATTTACCGTTTACTTTTTCAACGACCTGTTTAACAGCATCGACAGCTAGTTTTCCAAGGGTGTCCTTTGCTTTTTCTGCCCCTTTTCCAGTCATGGCAGTGTTTGCTATCTTTAAGAGCATATCACTGTCGTTGATATCTACTTTTATTGCCATTTTTTTCAATATAGTGTCTGCTTCTTCTGCAGCAATCTTGTAACCTGATGCGACAACTGTTGGATGTACGTTCTGGTCAAGCAGGATTTCAGACTTCTTCAATAATTCTCCTGCTATGACGACTGCTGTCGTTGTTCCATCCCCTACTTCGTCGTCTTGTGTTTTTGCAACTTCGACAATCATCTTTGCAGCGGGATGTGCGATATCCATTTCCTTTAGGATGGTTGCGCCATCGTTTGTTATGACAACATCGCCCATAGAATCAACAAGCATTTTGTCCATTCCACGAGGGCCTAGTGTTGTTTTTACAGTTTCTGATACAATTCGTCCTGCAAGGATATTCATCCTTTGTGCATCTCTTCCAATAAATCTTTGTCCACCATCTTCGGTGACAGACATTGGTTGTTTCATTTGTGCCATTTTAATATCTCCTCATTAATTAGTAGTTTAATGTTGTTATTATCCGAACTCCCCTCAAGGGGTACACTAAAACAAGGATTATTATTGATATAAAAAGTTTTTGGTTTTAATAGTTAGTAAATATACAGAAAGTTAGTCTATATTTTTCTTTGATTCTTTTTTTCTTTCATGTATAACTTCAATAATATTATTGCTATCTGTCAGGCGTTTTATCTCATCTTTTAGAACTATTGGAACACCTTCAATTGTGAAGTGAGAGATCTTTGTGTCGAGCACAAAAAATGCATCTTTATTAAGTAAATCCGCTATATCGTGGACAACCATAATGCGTTTTTTCACAGTGCGTATATCCATATCGCTAATTCCTGTTAGCATAAGCACTTTGTTTTTGTTCTCATCTTCTTTTATAACAGCATCAAATGGTGTGTGGCTCGTAGGATGCACTATAAGCCCTATGGCATCAAACTTTTCAAAAACACTTTTCTCAAGTGTTGATTTCGTGTGTTTTTCTATCTTACTTTCATTATGAATTATATTTTTTAAGAGATTGAATGGTTTGATGATGGGAAGGTCAATGACTTTCTCTATTTTTATAGCAGTGTCTACTTCAATGCCACGAGTAGAATGTTCGTAATCATACAAAGTACTGCGAGATACACCTAACTCTTTTGCGAATTCAGAGAGTGAGCATCCTGATTTCTCTCTAACATTGCGCAACAGTTCGCCTTCAATTCGAACATACAATCCACCCCTGTCTGCGTAGACTAAAGGGGGGGCGTCATCTACTATGGTATTTTCTAGAGTTTCAATTGATAGCACCGGTACATCATCTCTAGTGTGCACAACACCTCTTTGTAGGTATTCGCTCTTTGTTCGTATGCCAATTATAAGGGGATGAGCATTGATATAATGACATAAACATTTTAGTGCTTGGGTGTGGTCAGAGGATATAGAATCTATATTTGGGATTATTTTAATAAGAAATGTAATACTAGAACCATGTACTATAAGGTCATAACAAGAACGCAATGTACAAATGGAAGTGTCAAATCCTACTTTTTTGAACAGTTTTTCTGTTTCGGTAATAAGGGTAATCCTCTCATTTCCCATGGTAACTATTAAAAATAAATATATTATAAACGTTTCTCATGTTCATAGGGATTGATGACACAGATTCTCGTAGCGGCATGTGCACAACGTTTGTTTGTAAAACTATTATGGATTATATATCCCAAGAGGCCCATATAGTTGGTTTTCCGCGCCTTATAAGACTTAATCCGAATATACCTTATAAGACAAGGGGCAATGGTGCACTTTCATTCAAAGTTGACGGCGATCCCTCTTTTGTATGGAAAACTGTGAAGAAGGGAATACGAGAGTTTCTAATTGACGATCCATCCACTAATCCAGGAATAGTGCTTTTGGAGGGCGAGATCCCAAAAATATTGACAGATTTTTACCATCGTGCTCTTCATGAGATTCTTACTATTGAAGAAGCACATAGCCTAGCTAAGGAGATTGGTGCAAAGACAATGTTTTATGGAAATGGCAGAGGCATCATAGGTGCACTTGCGTCTATCGGGGCAGATCTACCTGATTATACCTTTGAGCTTATAGCATATAGGGAATCCGAAAACATCGGCACCCCCCGCCATGTTGATGCGGATAGTGTTAAAAGAATTGATAGGCTTTATAATCCGATAATATTCGATACATACGATTGGCATAATAATTATATCGCAATTGCGCCAAATGCCCCATGTCCTGTGTTGTATGGACTGCGTGGAGGGGATTATAAAGTCATACAAAAAGCTGCCAATGAACTATTAACAGAACAGGTGTTCAAACAGCAGGTATTCATTACTAATCAGGCAACAGATGCACATATAGAAACAAAAACAATCTGCAGCATTAAAGAATACAACTCCGTGCATATAAATTGTAAAGTAACAGAGACCCCTCATTTTGAGCATAAGGGCCATCTATTCTTCTCTGTTGAAGATGGGGCAAAGAGCATTTTGTGTGCTGCTTATGAACCAACAAAGGAATTTCGTAAAATTGTAGCACAGCTGCTTCCAGGAGATGAGATTGAAGTGTGGGGAGGCGTAAAACACACAGCATACGGAATGACACTTAATCTTGAGAAAATAAATGTATTATCGCTTGTCCAAAAAACACGGTACAAGATTCCTCTTTGTTGTGGAAAGAGGATGCGCTCTATTGGCAAGATGAAAGGATATCGCTGTAAAAAATGCAGCAAGAAGATTTCAGAATCTGCTCTTGAGACAATATCTATTAAGAGGGATTTGAAGAAAGGGTTTTACGAAGTGCCAATAATTGCTAGAAGGCATTTGGCAAAACCACTTTCTCGCATGAAACTTTAATTTATACACATAATTTAATGAACAATGTTTTTATGTTCTAGTGATGTTAGTTGGCATATGGATGACAAGGTATTTGTTTCTCAGCTTAAAGATGGAACGGCAGTAGACTCTTGTTTTGTTATTGCTGAAAAGGAACTGCTCGATTTCAAATCAAAACCCGGACGCTATCTTCAAGTGAAGTTCAAGGATAGGACAGGAGAGATCTGGGGGAAGTGTTGGGAAGAGGCGTATGAGGCATCTGAAAAATTTGAGATAGGCGATGTGGTCCAAGTTCGCGGGAATGTTATATATTATAATGGCCATCTACAGCTTCAATTTACTCTTCGCGGCGTACAAAAAGTCGAGAATTATGATAGGTTTCAATTCATCGATAGCACAAAACAAAATGTTAATGAACTATATACACAGCTAAGGGGACTTACAAAGTCATTTACAAATATTCACCTTAAGGCATTGTTAACTTCTTTTTTTGACGATCCCGTTTTTGAGGAAGGATTTAAGGTATCTCCTTGTGCAAAGTCCCATCACCATAATTTTTTGGGTGGGTTAATAGAGCATACGTTTTCTGTTACGGTTATTTGCAGGACAATGGTAAAGTTATATCCTGCGTTGGATAAAGACCTTTTAATTACAGGCGCCATCTTGCATGACATTGGCAAAATAGAAAGCTACAAGGTAGACACCCTCATAGATTTGACACCTGAAGGGGGGCTTTATGACCATGTTGTAATGAGTTATGAAAAAATTAAGGCTAAAATAAGGGATCAAGAAGATTTTCCAAAAGATCTCGAAAGACGGCTGTTGCATATGATACTTTCTCACCATGGAAAAAAAGAATGGGGCTCACCAGTAGTTCCAATGATAGAGGAAGCATGTGTCTTATCATATGCAGATCTTCTAGATTCACAAACGAGTGAATTTTTAAAGGTAAAAGATCAGCTTGATATTAATAGAAAAAGTATCTGGAGTGGTTTTTCACGCAAGCTAGACAGATTCATTTATTTAGGGGATGAAAATGGTCTTTGATTACAAACAAGTAATTATAACCCGCCAGGACCTGAAACTGTCAAAGGGAAAACTTGCAGCCCAGGTAGCACACGCTTCTGTTTTATGTTCAAACATAGCAAGAGGGTCGCACAAAGAGTGGTATAACAAGTGGATTCAAGAAGGACAGAAAAAAGTAGTGTTAAAGGTTTCAAACAAAGAAGAGATGATAAAGTATTACATGATATCAAAACAAGCTGGTATCCCTTCTTGCATGATAACTGATGCAGGGCATACGGAAATTCCTTCAGGAACACTGACTGTAGCAGGTATTGGGCCTGCACCTGAGGATGCCATTGATAAGATAACGGGCGATCTGGAACTATTATAATATCCGAAGATTATAGGAACTTTTTTAAATTTGCGTTACATGTCTTATATAATGAAAGTGATAATGGGGCCTGCATCCGACATGTTAGAAGCGCTGGCACATAAATTAGAAATATCATATATACCCCTTGAAATGAGGATTTTTCCTGATGGGGAGGTATGTCCTAGGATACTTCAGACCGGCGATTATGAGCGCGTTTATCTTTTTAATCAGTTAGATTATAGGAATTTTGATCCAAATAAATATATACTAAACTATTATCTTATGGTTAAGACATTAAGTGACATTGGAATTAAGAGAATAGAACTTATCATGCCTTATCTCCCATATGGCCGTCAAGACAGGTCATTTAGATTAGGGGAGCCATTTTCTTTGCGTTATATCCTTGAATTATTTTCTAAAAGCGGGGTTTCACGCATCTATACATTGATGGCACATATTCCGAGATTAACAGAAATAATTGGCATAACAGAAGGAATGCGTGTTGTCAATATTAGCGTGGTAGATGCAGTTGTGGATTATATTAATAGCTTAAACTTTGATAATCCCCTAATAGTTGGGCCAGATTGCGAGAGTGAAAAGTGGGCTGATGCAATATCACATAGTCTTGGGACGGAGCATGTGGCGCTTGATAAGAACAGGGACATTAACACAGGAGAGGTAAAGACCCGCGGATCAATTCCAAACTTACGCGGTCGACAGGTAGTAATTGTGGACGATATAATATCTACTGGCAGAACTGTTGAAAATGCCATTCATCTTATTAATAAGAAAAATCCGGATTCAATACATGTTATAGCTATACATGGCATATTTACTAGCGGCGCCATAGACCGGCTTTCCAAATACAATGTCCCAATAATTACATCAAACACTATACACAATCCTTTTTCTAAGATACCTATTGAAAACATAATTACACGAGCAATCAAGAAGTGGTAACATGGATACAGAAGAAAAAATTAGTTTTGTTCTTAGGCCTCCAACCGAGGAGATTCTAACTGAGAATGATTTGAAAAATCTTTTTGATGAAGGAAGGAAGATTGACCATTATATCGGCTTTGAAATATCTGGGTTGATACATCTTGGTACAGGGCTTATGGCAGGTTCAAAGATAGCAGATTTCCAAAAGGCAGGCATACAGTGTAGGGTCTTTTTGGCAGATTGGCATGCATGGATAAACAATAAATTTGGGGGCGATATGGAGACCATACAAAAAATTGCAGTAGGTTATTTTAAAGAAGGGATGGCCATATCAATAAAAGTAATGGGCGGAGATCCTGATAAAGTACAGTTTATTCTTGGTTCGAAACTTTATGAAGATAATCCTTCTTACTGGGCAAATGTCATAAATGTCTCCAAACAATTAACCCTTGCTCGTGTTAGAAAATCTATTACTATTATGGGGAGGCGACAGGAAGATGAGGTTAATTTTGCCCAACTTATATATCCTCCTATGCAGGTGGCAGATATATTTGAGCAAGATTTATCACTGGTGCACTCTGGCATGGACCAACGAAAAGCCCATGTTATCACAAGGGAAGTTGCCCAAAAGATAGGCAGGGAAAAACCAGTGGCTGTACACCATAGACTTTTATTAGGGCTTACTCAACCCCCCGTCTGGCCTGTTGAGCAGAATAATCTCAAGGAACTATGGTCCCAAATGAAGATGAGCAAATCTGTGCCGAAGTCTGCTGTGTTTATTCATGATTCTCCAAAAGAGATAGTTGATAAGTTAAAACAAGCTTTTTGCCCTGCAAAAAATACCGATTTTAATCCGGTCTTAGATTGGGCAAGATCCATAATATTTCGTAATGGGGATGTCGAGTTTGAAATAAAGCGTCCAACAAAGTTTGGAGGGGATGTGACTTTTTATAACTACAATTCTCTTGAAAATGCATTTGGCAAAGGAGATATTCATCCAATGGATCTTAAACATGCAGTAGGGGATAAGCTTGTAGAATTGTTAAAACCTGCTAGAGATCATTTTGAAAAACCCAAGCACGCGAAGATGCTAGAAGAGATTAGGAACGTAAAAATCACGAGGTGAGAAAGTGCAAGATTCAATGATAATATGGATGGCAAACATGGATGCAGATCGCACGCGTTCAGAAGGCAGAAAGATTGCAAAAGGATTGGCCATAAAATCCCCCGATATTAAGGAACTTTCAAAAGCTGCGCATAATCTGGACATAAAATGTGAAAAGGAGAAAGAAAAGCATTTTCCAGGCGATAGCGCCAGAATGACTGACCCTCTTGACGGTAGGCTGATTATATCTAAGAAGCATTCGAAAACAAAAACACTTAAGCTCCTTGCAGACGAGATTAGGCGCAT
>JAUVXU010000032.1 GCA_030603445.1 Methanomicrobia archaeon
GAAGTGGAGGAATGACTATGAGTAGAGTTGTTGGAGTTCCACTTGATATAATTTTTCTCATACAAGCTTTAGTCATACTATATGTAGCAGCTCCTGAGTTGATACGTTTTATTTTAAAGAGAGGTAGGCTCAAATGACAGAAATCTTAGATATTATTACTGTAGGGCTATTTTCTGCCGGCATAAGAATGGCAACACCGATAGCATTTTCCTCTTTAGGCGGTATTTTTTCTGAAAGAGTGGGAATAATGAATATAGGTTTAGAGGGTATAATGTTAACAAGTGCATTTAGCAGTGTCACAGTAAGTTATTTTACGGGTAATGCTTGGTTAGGGTTGCTAGCAGCTATTTTAGTTGGAGGCTTATTGGGGTATTTACACGCTATATTGACAATAAAATTTAGTGCTAATCAAATTGTCAGTGGAACAGGAATAAATATTTTCGCGATGGGATTCACGGCATATATGAGTCAAGTAATATGGGGATCTAGAGGAGCATCTGAGAGCGTATTAGGGCTTGGAACAATATCCATACCATTATTGAAAGATATACCGATAATAGGAGAGATTGTAGGAACGCATTCACCGCTTGTATATTTAATGTTCATTGTAACAGCTGTTTCCTATTTCGTTTTATTCAGAACCCCAATTGGATTAAGGATAAGAGCTATAGGTGAACATCCTGCAGCAGCTGATACTGCAGGAATCGATGTCTTCAGAATCAAATATTTAGGTGTAATATTGAGTGGTATGCTCGCAGGATTGGGAGGCGCGTTTCTATCAATAGGACATGTGAACCTATTTGTTTTAGGAATGACTGGTGGCAGAGGATACATCGCAATGGCAGCAATGATCTTTGGAAAATGGATGCCTCTAGGAGCTTTTGGAGCAAGTATGTTATTTGGTTTTGCAGAGGCTTTGCAGATGAGACTTCAATCTTTGGGAATACTTCCACCACAAATAATTTTGATGATTCCATACCTGATTACAATCGCTGTGTTAGCTGGTGTTGTGGGGAGAGCAATTCCACCAAGCGATTATAAACCTTATACGAAAGAATAAAAATTTAGCTAGCTATAGGACAATAAATATAAACACAATTGAGTGTCCATAAAAAGGGAGAAGGTTATGACTCAAAAACGCGCACGTGCGCAAGCCCAAGTCGTTCCAAAGAACGATCCTCGCCTGTATGTGGAAGATATTAAATATCCAGGCGAAACAGGCGAGGTACTTGCACATTTTGCAAGGCCCAAAGGAGATAAAAAATTATCTGGTGTAATCGTTATCCACGAAAACAGGGGTCTTAATCCCCACACCGAAGAAGTAGCCAGACGCGTCGCATTGGAGGGATTTTTAGCGATTGCCCCAAACGCCTTATCGCCCTTAGGGGGAACTCCAGAAGACGTCGATGAGGCTCGGTCACTGATGCAAAAACTTGACAGCCAGTCTACAATACAAAATTTTGTTGCAGCAGTAAAGTACTTGAAGACGCATCCTAAGTCAACAGGAAAGGTGGGTGTCACGGGTTTCTGTTGGGGAGGAGGAGTAACAAATCAGATTGCCGTCAACTCTCCAGATTTAAAAGCTGCAGCTCCATTCTATGGCAGACAGCCTGCACCTGAAGACGTCCCCAAGATAAAAGCATCTTTACTATTACATTATGCTGGTCTCGACGAACGAATTAATAAAGGCATTCCAGCGTACGAAGCAGCTCTAAAAGAAGCATCCGTAGATTACAAGATATTCATGTATGAAGGCGCTGAGCATGCCTTTTTTAACGACACAAGTTCCCGATATCATGAAGAAGCAGCCAAACTTGCCTGGAAACGGACGATTGCTTTCTTTAAACAGACACTAACCTGATGGCTAGCTAGCTTTGAGGATTCAACAGATTATTTTTCAAGATAGTCGTCATAATACTTCAAGCCACTTCCATGCGAACACGGATTATTCCAAACCGTTTTTGGATTGCTCCCAACATCTAGGCCTCGCTCTAGCAATAAATCGTTTGAGGTTCTACCGACGCCAAAGAGCGGCTACCTCTGACACAAATGGTTGGCAAT
>JAUVXU010000019.1 GCA_030603445.1 Methanomicrobia archaeon
GGAAAAGATCTGTTCTGATATAATGATTCTAAACTCAGGCGTCCAGCTTGCCTGTGGGAAACTGAGTGAATACGAAAAAAGATTAGGCACAAATAACCTTGAGAACATATTCACATCGATACTGGGGGAGCCAGAATGAATGGAATACTTTCCTTTACAAGATGGGAGATGAAAAACTCTTTGAGATTCCCTCTCCCAGAACTTATAGTGTTTATAGTGTTCTTCACAATGTTTAGCAAACTGTTTGTTATCCCCATAGGCATGATTTCGGGCGAGGGGGAATTATCGAGCATAGCGAACGGCGGATACTTTACGATGTTTATGCTGCTCACTCCAGAAAGGGTCCAACTACTTTATACAATCATCATAGTGTTTTCATCCTTCATGCTAGCCCTTTCATTTGCCAATGATATGGAGAAAGGCATACTGCGCCAATATTTTTCTTCACCCATATCGAAGAAAGATATATTTTTCGGGAAGATTATTGCAGTGAGCCTTCCCTTGATAGCGGTGTCGTCCATCGCAACCATATCGATGTTGTTCATGATAGACCCAGCCCACTTCTTCTCCACGCCGCACGTCCTTAAATTCATGGTGGCGATACTGTTTGCATATACGGCCCTTGTCCTCTTTATTGTGGGTGTGAGCACCATAATATCTCTAATCACGAAAAATACGGCGGTAACGGCCATCAGTACATTCATGCTATTCTATCTTTTTGATATGATCAGCAGCCGGGAATTGCCCTTCTTTCCTTCCAGATCCATGGCAGATATCGTTTATTTTGTGGTGGGGCAGAGTTACAACAACCTAGCCGTGCTGTTTATGCCGATGATGGCAGCCGTCACCATAGGCATAGGTTACTATCTGTTTGTTGCAAGGGTGGAATTGTCATGAGGCCAACATACGTCAGATGCGCATGGACCTTGATAATTGTTTCAATTGCAATGTTTGCAACTACATACATCAATGATTATGGGGGGAGAGCTGATATGTACAATGGGACCCTCATCCCAAGTGACAATAACTCCATCCATTATTACCAATACTACCAAAACAGGGAGTATGAGTTCAAGCTAGTTACAGATTCCAAGTATCCTTTGACGATAGAAGTTATAGATTCAAAAAGAAGTATTTTGTTCTCTGATACGGTTTCCACTGGGCAAAAATTTTATCTAAGGCCAGCTACCAGAGGATATGTAGATGTCATGGTAACGTTAACTCACGAAGAGGAAGTGGGATTCAATTTGTCATATACTATGGAGGACGCCATAGATAAAGATGTCCAGAGAGACATTTTAATATTCATGATTATCGTCGCCATAATATTTGTCATTGTGCTTGTTGTTCCTGATAGAAGAAGAAGGGGGTGGTAAATGCATGCTATCAACTTTTGGCGAAAACACTGCGCCATGGTTTGTGACCGTAGGTGTCTTTATAGCCATATCGATAATACTCATAGTGAAAAGTAGAGATAATGATTAGGGGATGTTTGATAATAAAAGAGAAGAGATTGGTTAATACTAGCATATACTTCATTTTATCCAATATAATAACACTTAAAAGATAAGAAAGTTTCAAACAAACATTATATGATATTTATTGTATGCTTGGTGCATAGGAAAAAATAAATAGCATAGCCTCTCTATAAAATAAAAAATAGGGTGAAAAGATGTTGCATATAATGATTGTAGGATGTGGAAATATAGCCCACCTCATTTTTAAAAAAAGCAAAAACATTGCCATTGATGCAGTATTTGATATAAATGAACAGCGAGCAAAAGAGTTTTCCAAACTAACTGGAGCCAAAATATGCAAATCAATTGAAGACTTATTGAAACAGGATTGCACGCTTGTTGTAGAGGCCGCATCCCCTCATGCTGTTGTGGAAATAGGCGAGAAAGTGCTTAAGGCAAGAAAAGACCTTATGATAATGAGCGTAGGTGGACTTGCGGATAAAGACTTTTATGAGGAGATGTTGTCTCTAGCAAGTAAATTAGAACAAAAGATCTACATACCGTCTGGCGCCATTGGAGGGCTTGATGCGTTATCTGCAGCAAGTATTGGAAAAATAGAAAGCATACTAATTGAGACCACAAAACCTGCCTCCTCACTTCCCGTAGAAGTTAAAGAGAAAAAAAAGATATTCGAAGGAACGCCCGATGATGCAATAAAACAATTTCCCAAAAACATAAACGTTGCTGTAACACTATCCCTCATAGGACGATCAAAAAACGTTATTGTTAAAATCGTGGCCGACCCAAACGCACATAGAAATAAACATAACATAACAATCAGAGGAGATGTGGGTACTATCACAATGTGTTTTGATAATGTGCCATCAGAAAATGAAGCAACATCCCTATTGGCAGGATACTCTGCTGTCGCACTTTTAGAACGGCTTTCATCACCCCTTCAGTTTTGAGGAAACTAATAATGACAAAATATTTATGCTTATGAGGTGAAAATTTTCAATGCTTCCACTCTATGATGAGAATCCTACTTATGAAAGGCCATATGTAACTTATGCCTTGATCGCGGTAAACACTATCGTGTTCTTATATATGTTTTTAATAGAGTATGTATTTGGGCCATACGAACTTGCAAAATTTTACTATGATTGGTCAATTATCCCTTACTTTGTATCCAACGGCGAGAGGCTTTACACCATATTCACATCCATGTTTATGCACGGAGGATTCCTTCATTTTGGCGGAAATATGCTCTATCTCTATATATTTGGGAACAATATTGAAGATTCGATGGGGCATAAAAAATTTATTATTTTTTACCTTGCCTGTGGGGTAGCAGCTGGTTTTGCCCAAATTCTCACTGAACCAGGATCATTGATACCGATGATAGGCGCGTCAGGTGCAATCGCAGGAGTGCTTGGAGCATATCTGCTTCTTTTTCCAAAAGCCAATGTAGTTACCTTAATAATTTATTTTATTGTAAAAGTACCAGCGGTAATAATACTTGGTTTCTGGTTCCTTATGCAGCTCTTCAGCGGCATTGGGTCCCTTACAGCAAGTGGAGAAGGGGGAGTAGCATACTTTGCACATATAGGTGGATTCGCTTGTGGATTTCTGCTTATAAAATTATTTAGAAGAAAAGATTACAAATCCAGAAAATGTATCAAGGATGATTGGGAAAGAATAAATTATCATCATTGAAGTGCAATGAGAACCAGCTATTGGCAACAACGTATCTTTCCTCCTTGTAACAATAAGGGCAACGTAGCGTATAAAGTAACTTATCTTGTTCCATGATATGTGCAGATTTTATCATGCCCCCGCAAAAAGGACATTGTAGCGTTGCCATAAAATATGTAAAACATAAGAGATAAACTGTTTAGTGCAAGAGAGGAAAAGAAAAGTGAAAGCACACACATTTATAAAAAGAGATTAATACCACTCATACCTGAGATGATACCATGAAGTTAGAGAAAGCTGTTTCTGATATCCACATAGAAAAGAATACATCGTTAAATGAGATTACAAAACAGATGTATGAAGCGGGTGGATTTACTGGGCAAAAATTTTCCTTGGGCGCAGATATATTGCACAAGATGCTAAAAGAGGAATGCACAAATTTTTTGTCATTTCCGGCATGCATCATTTCCACAGGGGTTAGAGGAATAATAAAGGATATGGTAAAAAAGAAACAGTTCGACGCCCTCATAACTACATGTGGAACGCTTGACCATGACCTTGCACGAATATGGAAACCTTACTATCATGGTGAGTGGGATGCCGATGATGCCCAACTGCACAAAGAGGGAGTAAACAGGCTGGGTAATATATTTATCCCAAATGAGTGTTATGGGGAGATACTAGAAAACAAACTCCAATCAATGCTTCAGGAAATATATGACGAAGGGAAAACTAGCTTGTCAACATACGAACTGGTGTGGGAAATAGGAGATAGGATAGATGATAAAGACAGCATAATTTATTGGGCTGCAAAAAATAGGATACCTGTTATAATACCAGGAATAACGGACGGATCCGTAGGAAGCCAGATATTTTTCTTCGCACAGGATCATGATTTTTCAATTGATTTGATAAAAGATGAAAAACTACTAGCTGACATAGTTTTTGATGCACCAAAGACCGGTGCCCTCATGATTGGTGGAGGAATATCAAAACATCACACCATATGGTGGAATCAGTTCAGAGGGGGGCTTGATTACGCAGTGTACATAACGACCGCGCCAGAATGGGACGGATCGCTTTCCGGTGCACGCATAAAAGAAGCAGTGTCTTGGGGAAAAGTAAAGGAAGACGCAAGATACGTGACAATTGAAGGCGACGCGACAATGATATTACCCTTTATGTATGGAAGTGTTTTGCAGTCGCTATGATGGAACGACCGTTCCAATCGTGTCCCTTAAATTACATGAATGATAAGAGCGGGTGAGGTGAAAAACATGAAAAAAAAGATAGTCTCTATAGCACTGATCTTAATCTTCTCGCTTAGTATCTTACCTATACAAGCTGAAGAAACAACTCAGTCCCGACTTGAACAATACATACATATTGGAGAAAAAGCCTTAATTGCAGTAGAAGAACAAAACTCTAAACAAGAACAGCCAAATGACGAAATTACTTTGTTGCTTGATGAAGCAAGAAATCTCTTAGAACATGCGAAAAATTCTATGGAAGAAGGAGATAATGCCTTGGCCATAGAATATACAAAAAATGCAATGAAACAGATAAAAGATGCCGCTATGCTACTTGACACCCCCCCAGAAATACCGAAAAACGCATTGAATGCACAATTAAAACGTTTAGAACAATCATACCACAAAGCATCTATTGTAGTTTCAAGCCTGCATGAGAAAGGATTTGATACCTCCCTTCTTGATAAAAATCTACAGGACGTGCAGACGTCTTTGCAACAAGCATCCTCCCATATCGACAAAGGAGAATATATCGCTGCAAAAAATGAATTAAGACAGGCCGGTGCATCCCTACAAAATATACAGGAAATTCTCAGGGAACATGCACAAAATAATGAGAATATACAAGCATACCTCTCACTCGTAAAAGAGAAACTCGGAATAGCCATAAAAATCATTGAGTTAGCACAGGCACAAGGACTTGACACACAAACAGCAGAGGAATTATTAGAAAGCTTCACTATAGAATTAGAAAACGCAAAAGAGATGTATCAAGAGGGTAATATATTTCAGAGCTTGCAACACATACGCATATCAGCACAAATAGGCAAAGAACTGAGATATGAGATCCAGAATTTAGCATCAGCATTAAATAATGCATAAAGGAGTAATAATCATCATGCACAAACTCCTTTACTTTTTTCTTATTTTTTCTGTTATGGCTGTTCCTGTAACAGCATCTGAAACAACGATGGAAGTATATAGAGATGGTTACGTGCATATTGAACAGACCGTCAATACAGACCCTTTTATCGGCACTATTGACATAACACTCTTATCTGAAACTGTTGAAAATTTACTAGTTGTTGATGCAGCCGACATCCCTCTAAACTATGAAGTAAATGGCACTACATTAACAATCTTTACTCTTGGCGAAGAAGTTGCGCGAATTTACTATGACACGTCCAGTATAACTAGCAAGGAAGGGGCGTTATGGGGTATTACGCTAGAGGCCGATGACACTACCCACATAATACTCCCAGAAGAATCAACTATTATCTACCTTTCTCCTATGCCTGAAAAGATAGACCTTTCAACAAACTCAGTTTATATGGGGGCGGGCAGTATTGAAATCACATACATTTTTGGTCCAGAATCAGAAAATAAAGGCAAATCATGGTATATGATAGTGTTATTTATTGTGGCAATAATATCGATTATTGGATATGTTCTCATTAAACACCACAAGAAGCCCAAAAAATGGAAATACGATGACGAACTTGATATAATTGAGAACAAGATAATGGAATATCTGTACGAACACGGCAACACATTTGAGTCAGAGATAAGAACTGCTTTTAATATCCCAAAAACATCTTCGTGGCGTATGATGCGTAGACTAGAGCAAAAAGAGTATATTATACTGACAAAAAAGAATAAGCTTAACTTGTTATCAGTCAATAAGAAGTCTTGAACCTTAAAATCGCACCCAACCCCCCTAACGCCCGAAGCTTTTCTCCCCCCTCGTGGGAAGTAGATATCACATATGATTTAGAGCGCATTCTTTTTGCAAACTCTATTAGTTTCTGAACATTTTTGGATAAGCGAAGCAGTTCATCTGTTACAAGGATATATTCTACCTGGGAATTTTCAACAGCGGTCCTAACAGCATCTAATCCGTATACAGCTTCGTCTGTAACGATCTTGCGAAAAAGTGTTTCGATTAGGGTGATTTCACTAGCAACGCGCGATTCCATGCAAACATCCCCAACGTATCCCCTCTTTACAACTTCCCAGATGCCGCTCTTCCCGGTAACTGAAACACTTTTTATATGCAATTTGGGTGCAAGGGCGCGCATGTTCTCCTTTACCCATGAATAAAACTCCTCCTTAACGAAACCTGGGCCTGCAACAATTACAGAAGATATCCCGGATTCTTCAAGGTATGATGCAATCTTGTTTGTAACTTCTTTGAAAAATGCATCCTTCTCCCTTTTCCTGTTAGAAGTGTCTCTCTTTCCAGATATATTACGGGATATTGATGCCACAAAATCAATGCCGTACTGTTTCATAACCCCAAAATCGCTTTCGCCCTCATCTATTACTACAATAAGTATTTGGGGGTCGTTGGCTGATTCGACTGCAGTTTTTATCCTATCAAGCTGATGCGGTTTCCAATGTTTTATTATCTTGGGGGTAGAGCGCACTTCAATGTTTAATGTATGGTAGCTGCCTGATTGTTCACCTTCAACTATAGTGCCTGTAAGTCGCAATGTGTCTGAGTAATGGGAAAACTCAATCTTCTCAACGCGAATCCCAAGATAAATGCGTATCTTCTCTGTCTTATCTGAGCGTATCATGTCCTGCTTTGACTGCTGTCTTCTATATGTAACATCAAAGACCACATCCTCAGGTTCTATTACTTGGGACAAGTGCCATAGGTCATCAAGAGTTTCGACCTTAACCTTCAACTCATCTTTTGAGAGGTCTTTGTGTATTATACGCATCAATTTAGTTAAGTAGTAGAGACATATAAGCTTGTTGATTGAGAAATAGAATCACTCTAAACAGGCCATATAACTTGCATTATCTGAACAGATCTTTCTCTTTCTCCCTATTATAAGTGGTGGCTGGAACTTCGGAAACTTGGTAGCGAACACCTCGAACTATAACAACAGGTATCCCCTCATCTGCTTGGCCCATTACCATGTCCGCTGCAGACGCAACTTCATCGGCTCTTGCTATAACACTGGATTTAAGTTCATAATCATACAGATCCCTCACTCCTTTGTAAAACCAGAAGGGATCTATTCCGGACATGCCCACAGTAACGCCAACAGCACCGGCCCTAAATGGCCTGCCCTGTGTATCTGAAAGCAAAACGGCTATCCTCTTTCCAGTCGCGGCCTCTATAAATTCCTTAATTTTTCGGGCTGATGCATCTGGATCCACAGGCAATGTGCAAACCATGTTTACATTCCCTGCAACATTAGATGTATCTATGCCTGCAGAAGCGCATATGAATCCATGTTTTGTCTCAGCAATTATTGGGCCCATGCCTACTTTAATTATGCTTCTTGATGAACGCAATATCGCCTCACAAAGGCGAGGATCCTTACCTGAAGCGTCTGCAAGCTCTAACGCACGCTCTGATGGTTTGATAGTATTAAGATCAAGCAACGCGCCTTCCGCCTTTGAAACTATCGTAGAAGAGACCACTATGATGTCGCCTTCTTCAATATTTATTCCAGACAGGTCTAGTGCATTAACTATAATTTCTCCTATATCATCGCTTTCTTTTATAAGGGGGATATGATGCAGTGGCAGAATCGAAATAACCATTAAAACGCCTCTTTTGTATGCTGAAGAGCTTATGAGTCTGCTGCTTAAAAATATATTGTAGCCAGATGCTCCCTGATAGAAAATCCCCCTATTTCATGCTAAATAATAGCAAGATATATAGATTATGAGAAAGATAATATAATCATGGAAGAAAAAATAAAACTCCTCCATGAACGAATAAAAATCTACAATACACAGATGCAGCTCTACGAACACACGACAAATGAATATCTAAACGAATTGAAAAAGATCCACGCAGATGTCACTACCATAAACAAGGAAATCCAGCAGATGCTTACTATGATTGATAAAGAGATTAACAAATAATCTGTTTATTGTGTTGATGAAAAACATGACACCTATTTGTAAATCCAAAAACTTAAGTACAACTTACTAATGCGCCTTTAAACTCTTATAAGTGCTAAAACCATATACTATGGATTAACAAAAAGGGACAAGTAGACCATATTCGTTGCGAATTTTTACATACTTGTTTCCTTTCTTATTCTTTTTAAGTGCAATATCCTCAATTAAGGAAAGCGACTTTTCATCTAAATCCTTTGACTGCAAGTATCCTTCCTCGATAGCCCCATCAATAATTGTTTTTCCTTGTTCTGTGCGCACAATAACAGTAGACCATTTATCAGAAGAACCTATAGAACCTACAGAGATGTCTGCAAACTCCGATGTGAAGTCCGGGCATATCTTGCAAGATTCTTGTTCATAATTATGAACAACCTTCAATGGAATGTGGATAACCTCGCCAGTAACAGAGTATATGTTAAAGTTTCCAACACCTATATCTACCTTGTTTACGTCCTCTGGCCTGATGCCGCCTACTTCCTCAAGCATCTTTATAAATGCATTATACCTGAAGTTTGAGGTGCAAAACAGCCCAATTCTAAGGGCTATTTTAGAAGATACGTGTCGTATTCCAAGTGGATAGTCACAAAGCTTCTTTAACGCTTCGTGTTGGCATGGCAGACCAACTACACCCAATTTGGTCAATCCATAAGAAGTTATAGCAGTTTTTAGGGGAGAAAGAATAGGGCTTACAGAATATCTTGTTCCAGCTGTTTGTAACAGGTCTTCAGAGGAAGTTATTATTATGGGTTCACCCATCCATATGTTATTCTCACTATTTCTAGAAACTAGCACACCATCAAGCAGCTTGTTGTCAAGCCCATATGCAAAAATTGATGTAACAGCTCCCCCTGTCTGGGCAGCCTTCTTAATAGCATGATTTGTTGTTCTCATCGCATATGCTTCGATATACTCCCCTATTGCAGAGGGTTTTGTATTTTTCTTAGATGTTAGATTAATTGCTTTAACGTCGCAGAAAAAAGAGCGGGGGCACTGGAAGTAACACTCTCCACAAAGTATGCAATATTCATCGCGTATGACAGGCTTTCCTTCAACAAAAGAGATGGCGTTAGTTGGGCATGTTGCACCACAAATGCCACAAGATACACAAAGACCCATCTTCACTATATCCCTGATTTTTCCTTCGCTCTTTCCGATGATAGATTTGTATGGCGCAAGGTACCTTGTGTTTTTAGATAAGTAAGCCTCTAAAAATTTAAGTATTGCCTCAGGAGCTGGAGGGCAGCCGGGAATAGCATAATCAACTTCAATGAGGGTGTGTATTGGTAGAAACGCATCCAATTCTGGCATGGGCATCTGATTTCCTTCAGCGTAGTTTAGCACGCCTCCTGTCTCTGCACACGCGCCCATTGCAACTATGACGGACGAACGATCACGTAAGCAACGTACAAGCTGGATATGTTCATCAGTTATGGCGCAGCCTCCCTCAATTATAGTTAGGTCTATCTTCTTAGGAATTACCCTATTATCAGTTAGTAGGGTGCAATACTGTAAATCCAATTTATCTAGTATAGAAAACATATCTTTGTAATTATCCAAAAATGATATACTACAGCCACTGCAAGCGGAAAGCTCGACCCATGCTACTACTGGTTTTTTCATAAAATTCCCCCAATAATATCCAAAACCATATTACAAGCTGTAGGCACTGCCTTCTCTATCTTGGGACTAAGTCCAACGGCTAGGGAATCTGTAGATATATTTTCTGTTTGGCATATCAGCAGACTAACAGTCCCATCATAATATGCAGCCTCGTTGCACAATGAAAACGAATGTAGGCTTACTGGGTGTTCTAACGCATTGATATCTGGCATGGAAAATTTATTCACTGTTCCAATAGGACCATCAAAATCACCAGAATCAACTATAATCAGAGAAGGAGGATGCACCTCTGCAGCCTGAAGCATGTTTAGCATGTATGCCCCTGCCGTTCCAACATCCATTGCATAGGAACTATCTGGCAGAGCTTCTGATTCCAAAAGTGATGATGCAACAACACATCCAAAACCATCATCACCAAATAGTATGTTGCCGCAACCTAGGATTAACTCGCGTGCATTGAAGTAATCATTGATCATTTGAAATACCTCCGCCCACAAACTTTCTTATCAAGATCACGTAAAATTATTTGATGTGTTGCACACTCCACACAAGGGTCGTATGAACGGACTATAAACTCGGCTATTGAATGATGGTTTCCTTTCAGGGCGCGTTCTATAGTAGGCATGTTCCAAGTCGTTGGGACTATCATGTTATAGTTAGTCACAATTCCTTTTTTGTCCAAAGTTACCTCATGAAGATTAGTTCCCCTGGGGGCTTCTATAATACCTACCCCCGTCCCGGATTTTATAGTGTAATCCTTAAAAACAGGTTTTGATGTAGAAAGTTTATCAAGGATCTCAACAGCACGATATACTAGTATCATCATCTCACGTGCACGTGCGATATTGATATGTAATGGTGTCTCGCCCCGAAAATCCTTATACTTTGTGTACCGTGCCCTTGGGCCTACCTCTACAGTATCGCCATAATAAAGAGGTATCATTATGTTGGTATTCCTTCCAGCTTCGCCTGCTTGATAAAATCTATAAGGCGTTATCTCAGTTATAGCAGACATATCGATACCGTTCCTATCGCCATATGTCATGTGAGTTGAGAGCATTGCTTCTTGATAATGATTAATGGAAAATGGTAGTTCTTCTATCTTTTTTTCCATAGTTTCCACCATAAAATCACGCTGGATCTTTGCAATACGTTCACATTTTCTCATGACACGATAAAGCATGGCTGCGGCATAGGGTGTTATGTTAGTGCGCATTCCGCCTACACAAACGTTAGATGGGTGTATTGCCTCGCCACCAATAACATCCACCATCTTTTGTGCCAATCGCCTTATCTCTTGGATACGCTCTATAATATCCGCCCTATTTTCGCCATTTATTGCTAAATCATCAAGGATTAAGTATTGATGCAATGCATGACTTTGTATTTTGTTTCCAATTAACAACAGTTCACGCAGTCGCTTGGCATCAGGCGGTATTGATGTATCAAACGCATCCTCAACAGCCTCCACAGATGCGAGTCCGTGAGGGATTGGGCAGATGCCGCATATCCGTTGAACAACAGTATTTGCAAAACCAAAATTCCTGCCTCGGATAAGATATTCAAATCCGCGCACCATACTAGTAGATAAAAAATAGGCATTGTGTATTATGCCATCGTCATCGGTATCGAGTATTATTTTAGCATGACCCTCAAGCCGTGTTGAGGGGTTTATTTCAATGACTGTAGACACCATGAAAATTCCTCCCATTCATACCTGTATGGGCAAGAATATAAGGTTTATTGCTCAATGCGAAAATTAAAAATAATTTTATTTGTATTACAATTCGCACACTGCAGACAAATAGCAATGAAGTCTATGGAAAAACTTTAATACATCTCATTTATACTCAAACTGCAAAATCTAAAACCAAGCGATTGCAACCTTGGACATGTCGTTTGCAAAAAAACATGGGTGGATCTGAATACATGTATGATAAAATAAAAAACTCACTTAACGATCAAACACCTCGGCAAGAAGAAGCTACGTATGGGCTTCTCTGTGACTCCTGTGACATGGGGCCATGCAAATTTAATATCTCGGACAGATCAAATAGTGTTCCCTGTGGAATCACTCCCGACGAGATGGCACTGAAAAATCTGGCCGAAAAAATCATTGAGGGATTAGGGGAATACAAATCGTCCACCCGGCACCTAACAACAACATACAGTATAAGCACACTTATAGAAAAGGCTGCAAATATTATACCGCCTTCTATTAGCTATACCTCCAAAATGGAGTCCTTGCTCTCCAAAAACAGGGAAACCAAAAAGGTGCCATTTGGACTTGGGGGGTTACGCGAAGATGCCATTAATGTGTGTGCAATTGCAACGCCACAAAGAATATATGACCTTGTGATTGCAGCCAAAAACAGCGGGTTATGCAAGAAAGCCTTAGAAGCTGGTTCTACAGGAATAAATATAGTCTCATTAGGGTATCCTGGTGCAGAAGTCACATACCAACTTGGGGTACCATGTATTGGAAATTACCTTGTCTTGGATGATGCACTTCAAACAGGATGCATTGACAGCATTTTTTCAGGAGGAAACACTACAGAATCAATACTAGCCGCTATAAAAAGTTTTGAAGGAAGAAAGGACAATATAGTACAACTTCCTAAAGAAACACTACACAAAACGGGTATGAACATTGAATCTGCAGCTATAAACGAGGCATACAAAACAGGCAGTATACAAGGCGCAGTAGTCATTTTTGGTGCCTCAAGCCCGACTTGTACATGGGATATGCAGTCGATTGTTGACGACCTAACAGCCAAAGACTTCTTAGTTTTTGTCACAGGGGCGCATATGTACAAAGGAAACAAAAATATCGTCATGGATTCGTCTGTACTGCACATTGGATTTTGTGAAGTTGGAAAGATATATAATATGGGTCTAAACTTCAAGCCAACTATCCTAGTTCCGGGGTGGAAGAATGCGAAGATACTTACCTCAAGTCTTGCCATGGCACACGAAAACTACAGGGTCATAATGGGGCTTGATATACCTGTTACAAGAACTATCAAGAAAGAGCTTGCAAGTAATGGTTTTATTGTAGAAAAAGATGGTGGCATGGTAATGAGGCATATCCTCAACAAATAAAAGGCGCTCTTTGCAATATTTATATATACATAGATACGATAACACTAATGATGTGTGCTGTAGAAAATGTAAATGCATTTCCCTATGAATCAATTACTATTATTATTGGGTTAAAAGTGATTCCTGGAAAGGAAAAAAACATAAGGGAATATTCTGCACATTTCCATGAAATAACACATATTTTTAAAGCATTCGGATGTTTTGATGTAATTTTCTTCGTATCTATTGAAGAAGAAGCGTTATCTTTATTTATAAAAAAGATAGAACAAATTGAAGGTGTCCTTGAAGTACACGTTATGAAACTCATATAATGGGGTGAATTCATCGTCACAAAAGGATTAATAGGAATAAAAGCATCGGATCCCGATAAAGTAATCAAGGGACTAAGAGGTTATGAAGGGGTACGATTCATCCGCAAGGTAAACAAGTACCACGATATTATAATCTTTGCAGAATTTGATAGTATTAAGTTGTTATCAGAATTCGTCTTTTTCAAAATACGCCCCATACCTGGTGTAAAAGACACTGAGACAACAATTATGGTAGAAGAGTGA
The DNA here is from genome assembly GCA_030603445.1 of Methanomicrobia archaeon. Classification (GTDB taxonomy): domain Archaea; phylum Methanobacteriota_B; class Thermococci; order Methanofastidiosales; family NM3; genus NM3. The sequence continues at coordinate 13,606 of JAUVXU010000019.1, forward strand.
TATGTATGAAGATAGTTATAAAATATGGCGGTTCACTGCTTTTTAAGAATGGTGACATAGAGATTCAACGCATTGATGAAGTATGCTCTGTCATACGAACCCTAGTTGATGGAGGGAATGATGTTGGACTTGTAATTGGAGGAGGCGCAACTGCCCGAAAATATATATCAAGTTTGTCACAGGACTATCCCGAGGCAAGCAAGGACTATGTTGCAGTACTTGCAACTAGACTTAATGCAATGCTTTTTATCTCGCGCCTTGACGACATATGCTGCCCCTACCCGCCAACAAACTATGAAGAGATAGTAGCCTATGTTGCAACAAATAAGGTTGTCGTATCAGGAGGCATGCAACCAGGACAATCCACAAACGCAGTTGCTACATTGCTTTGTGAGGCGATGGGTGCAACACACCTAATAAATGCCAGTAACGTTGACTACGTCTATGACAAAGACCCACAAAAATATAAGGACGTCAAACCACAAATGGAGCTAACATATGCGCAGCTGCAAAAAATAATATCCTCTTCAGGCGCAGGCGCCGGACAGTATGAAATGTTTGATACTGTTGCTGCCAAAAATCTTGCTCGCTCCAAAATCACACTTAACTTCGTTAATGGAAGCGATCCAAAAAACATCTTGAAACTACTCTCTGGAGAAAAGAAAGGGACCATAGTTCGGGGTTAAACTATTCAATAATGCTGCATTTTTGAGATATTTTAGATAATTAGCGTAACATGAACGATATTTTAGAATAAAATATATAAAATAAAGGATATAAGTCTTATCATGAACGATGAAGATTTCAACAAAGGAGAAACTGTTGAACCATTTCTCAAAGAAAATCTAAAAAATTATTACTTTAGGAAAAGATATCAGCGCTACGATCCCCCTAAGAATGTACTAGATGCCATAATAAACATCGCAATGAAAAGAAATATTGTAGTAGCCACGACAAAAAAATGCCCATACTGTATCGCTACTATCCCACTAATACTTAGAATCTATCTCGAAGCAGATAACCCAAACTTGGGCATAAGATTATTTGAAGAAGACGTGTTCTTACCAGAAGATTTTGATAAAGAGGAGCAGATGCCGCAACTTATCATGTTTGATGAGAACTTCAATTCTAAATTGAAAATTGATTATAAGGATATGAAATACAATCTTGAAAACATATTTATTGAAAAGATTTCAAGACTCTGATATTTGCCATATTCTAAGGAAAAAATTAAAATAAGAGACATAGTAGAAGTTATCATGATGCAAGGCAAACTAGAAAACAACAAGATTGTAGTAAGTGACAATCCCTCCATATCAAAACTTTATGGAAAACGTGCCTATGGCATCATGAGAAATGGAAAACTTTATCTTTCACTTCTTGAAGCGTATTATCTTTTTGAAAAGGATAAGCTGCAAATCCTCAAAAATAACAAAAGCATAAGTGGCGCAACAATAAAATCGCTTGCGGACAAGGAAACTGATTTTAACGCAAAATACTGTGTCTATAAAGACCTTAGGGACAGAGGCTATATTGTGAAGACAGGATTCAAGTACGGATGCCACTTCAGGGTATACCGCAACTCCATAGAAGAACATGCAGAATATCTTGTACAGTCCTTTATAGAACAAGATTCCATCATAACAGATGACATCATTCGACATGTTCGACTCGCACACACTGTGAAGAAAGAGATGATATTTGCTCTTGTAGATGAAGAAAATGATATCAGCTATATCTCTTTTAACAGGACAAAAATATGAATAACAGAGAAAAAGAATGAACAGCGTCCTTGCCGCTAGTTAAAAAATAAATTTATTTTAAAATAGGGCAAAGGCCCTTAAATATATCAACATGCTGACAAATACCAACAAGCAACCTACATATACCTGCATTGCTTCTTTTGAAAGCCTGCTTGCAATAGCTGGCCCTATCTGACCGCCAATAACTACGCCTGGTGCCACCCACATCATTATCTGCACTATTTTAGTTTTCTGTAATATCAAAACTGAACAAAAATCAGGGTTCAATCTAAAAACTACAGCTGCTAGATTCACAATGAAAATAATAAAAATCGTTGAACCAACAGCTTCTGCAGCAGAACTTATCTTTTTATGCCTGAGAATCCCAGGAAGAATCAGCTTCCCTAATCCTGTTGCAATCAATCCTTTAAGGAAACCGGCAATTGCTGCTCGCATCCAATATATTTTTTCGTGGCTAACTTCATCTGTTTTTTCTGTGCAAGTAGGGGACTTATAATATTTATACAGCATGAATAATCCATATGCCAATATAAATGATGAAAACGCGAAGAGCAGTAGTTTTGATGGTGCGTAGGGGACTAGCAAAGATCCGATGATTCCTGCCGGGATCGTTATTTTAAGATACTCTTTTACTATATACCAATTGATGGTTTTTTGCCGTATATTCTTAATAATGCCTGAACCAAATCCGAATATCATGGTCAGTAGTGCAAGCCAAAATCCAGTCTTTGCGTCCAAACCTAGCCAGATAAGATAAACTGGTATCCAAAAATTAGTGCCAGATATTCCTGCGGAAATTGCAATAACAGCAATAGTTATGGCAACAGGAAATAAATACCAGTATGTAAAATAGGCCATTTTCTCAAATTCCTTGTGTGCACATAAAAAATAATGGATGGTCACTTTTTCTTAGTGACTATACCATTTGCAAGCTTAGAGTTAGGAATTATCAGGTATTCCCCTTTATTAGTCTTGGCAAGGGTATTAATAATGCCTATCTCTTCAATAACTCCTTCAAACTCGCCTGTTTGTACGAGGTCGCCTACCTTTATTGTCTTGTGCCATATGATTTGTGCTCCTGCAAAGAAGTTTGTTGCTAGCTCACGAGCCCCTATAGCAATAAAAACTGCTCCTAAAAACGAGGCCACTGCAACTATTATCAGTAGCACCTGTGTAGAAATATGCAATTGTGAAAGTGCCATTATTACGGCGATAAAATATATGAAGTAACGCACACCTGTTGTCAAAAAGGCATAATTAGGCAATTTAGATTCTTGCAAGAACTCATCGAGTGCGATTATGATCTTATCAGAAACTATAAAACCAAATATCATTATTATGAGGGCTATTACAACGTTTGGCAAGTAACCAACAAGATCGTTTGTCACTGCATTTAAGCTCTCAAGGCCCAAAATCTCAATCGCCTGGCCTACTGCAATAAGATAAATCGTCCATCTGATGATTATCTCAGTAAAATTAACAATAGTAAAGCTTGTCTCCTTTGTTCTCTTTTGAGCCTTGCTTCCCTTTAATATTTTTATAAGGCCTGTTTTTTCCATTATAATCCTAACAAGTTTGCCTACGATCTTGCCAATTATCAATCCCGAAATAAGAATGGCAATCACAAGGATTATATCTCCTAAGTTTGCGGATAATTTGTCCGCGATTGTTCCAAAATCTATTTGCATCCTTTCACCCCATCTCTTCTGGGTCCAATTCAAGAATCATCGCACCATTTGAAAATATTCGTATCATGTTGTCTGATTCTGAAAGCACGATAGCTATGGCATTGGTTATTTTTGATATCCATGCCGCAGACATGTGCCGCGCCCCAAGGCCTTGTGGTAATTTTATATCATCTTTTCCGCTTTCAAGATATCTTGATGCTGCAACTATCTTGCCTTTGCCACTAATGACAAATGCACCATCAAGTCGAGAATACTCTTTTATCATGCTTATAACGCCCTTGTCCTTAAGATCAACATAACTGCTCTCGAAGGGATTATATGTTATTTGGGTTGAATGTCTAAGCACATCCCCTGAATCCCCTATTATGAATGTGGTACCAACAGGCTTGCCTTCTCTACCCTTCTTTCCAAGTTGTGTTGTTATGCGCAGTGCAGCGTGGATTACAAGAGGTTCTATTCCGTCTGTATGAGCAAGAATAGAGTATATGCCGTCGTCAATGAGTGGTGTTGCTCGTATGGATATTATGGCATTATCGCTTTCTGTTCCGGTGTTATCTATAAACACCACCAAATCATCGCTTTTTATAAAACCCTCATTCAAAGCACCTGCGACAGAAATACGTATTTTTTCATATAAATCCGGTATCTCGGTCACTAGAAATATAGCACGCTCGCACACATTAGTTAGCTTCTTATCAACTACAACTGCAATAGGATTCAAGTTGCTATAAAGGTTCATATCCATTGCATTTTTTAATTCCTTTTTTGATTCTGCACAAAATAAAACAGCATCTGCTTTAAGGACATGTGCAATTTCAAAACCTTTTTGTAGAAATATCTTTTCCATTGATTAGTCACATCCTTCCTGCTCCACAACTTCTCCTCTAGGCTTAGTTTCAGAAAATATTTGGCCACTAAATGTATATACATTCACATCGTCAGAAACCCATGCGTCTTGAGGAAGTCCTGCCTTAATACATGTTTGAGATATATACTCCCCCTTATCCCATCCCCATTCTAAAGGGACTTGGGGTAGCAGCAACCCTTTATGGAATCCTTTCTCTATAATAAGGCCGTCACGCCCTATCTTAATCGAATCGAGGTATTGACTGCCAGACATGTCCTCAAGCAACATAGGAGGCGTTAGGACTGTCACTTCCACTGTGATTCTCTCCAGTTCATCCAAAGTAACTGGAGGGAATCTGGGGTCGCTTGTGGATGCTGCTATAGCGGCGTCTTGCAATGCTTCAAGCAGTGTGTACGCCGGCTCTGTAAAGCCTATGCATCCCCTTAAATGATTATTTGGGAATGACTTAAGTGTAACAAACACGCCAGACTGCTTATAGAAAGATTTTGGGACATCCTTTTGGACATATGTATCTTCTTTTAAGTAGGATTCAATGGTGGCGCGTACAACTTCTACCAACTTCCTACCCTCATCCAATAAAAGCATGATAGTTATTTTTTTCTTTGATTAATAAAATTTTTGATTGTAAAGGCTTTGTACATGACTATTTTTTAAAAAGTGTGCTAATTATTTTTATACAAATTATTAATAAAAAATATTAGAAGCTGCAATTGCAACTACTAAATAATGCTTGATAGCCGCGCTGACTCCTTCTTTAGCCCCAATGAACTTAATATGTGTCTTGTTGGAACGCCTTGTTCATCCCATCCCCTTAAAGAATAGTACTCGCCAATCATCTTATCAAGGTCAACAACATTGCCTTTGGCAGGTCCGGATGGCAATGGTTCATGTAAGATTTTATGGGGGAGGGTATCACGCTGTACTCCTGCAAAAGAAATATTCACTACCTTCTCGAGATTAATTATGCGCTCACCAATCTGTAGAAGCTGCGATTCTGTAATATTGGAGCCAACTACAGCATTGATAAGAGAAGACAACATCGCTGGTGTGACGGCATATGTAGAGAATGTCTCATATTTGCACATCTCTGCAGAATCAACAGCAGCGCTGAAATTCTCGTGCCAATAGACTAGTGATGCTTTTCCCCTCTCTTCATAAGGGTCACAAGCATAAGGGCTTCCAAACCTCTCCTCAGACTCCTTAGCAGTAAAACCAAGGAGCTCAAAATTTGGTAAAGCACGTAAATGGTCCGCACCCCTTGTTGAGACTGCCCATCCCAATGCAAATCCCTTGGCGGCCCTGCCATCAAAAGCAGGCACCCCCATGCCTTTTACATGAAGCGCCAAACGTTCTGCCTGCGGGCCTAATGATTCTGACATGCGTCGTACGCCCTTGGCCAAGAACGCACCAAATCCATCAACATTGCCAATAGACTCTATCAGCTGGAGCAAAAGCTCCTCATTTCCCCACCCTAGTTCCAATCCTCCAGTATCCTTTGAAGTAAGTATTCCTTTCTCCCACAATTCCATTGCCAACGCTATAGAATCGCCGCAAGATATAGTATCAATCCCCAGTTCGTTGCAAAGTTTATTTGCTACAATTATTGTGGAAAGGGACGAAATGCCGCATTTTGAACCCAGACAGACAAGCGACTCATACTCCGGGCCTTCCGTTACAATATGCCTTCCGTCATCTAGCAAGACTTTGGAAACATTGGAGCAGTGGATTGGACATGAAAAACATGCAAAAGAGCGCATTTTGTATTTTTTTGTATAAGCCGCCTGTGATATATCATCATATTTCTCAAATACGCCAGACTGATTGTTGCGAGTTGCTAATCCTCCATCCTGTTGAGCCGAATCCATCAAAAAGGGAGTACCAAGCTCAGAGAGCGTAGGATAAATCGGATCGTTGTATATCGCATCATACGCTAACTCCAATGCCTCCATGAATAACTCATAAGATGCAATTTCCACGCCCTGTGTGCCTCTTACAACAATCGACTTCAGATGTTTTGATCCAAATACTGCACCTATTCCACATCTGGCGGCGGCGCGATGCACATCATTTATCAAAGCCGCATAAAGTACCATGTTCTCTCCGGCCGGGCCGATAGATAAAATATGCGCTTCGTTGTCTCCAATGTCCTCCTTTAATATTTTGTCTGTAAAAGAAACTCTTTTTCCCCAACAATCCTTAGCAGAACGAATCTCAATATTGTCATCTTCTATAAAAATATAACAAGGCTCTTTTGACCTTCCAGTGATAACCAAACCGTCAAACCCGGCATATCTAAGCTCGGCCCCAAAATGTCCGCCAGAGTTTGCATCCCCCAATATTCCTGTTAGAGGAGACTTTGCGGCCACAGTAAATCTGCCCGATGAAGGGCTCATTGTCCCTGCTAAAGGTCCAAGAGCAAGTGTTATACAATTAGTAGGATCAAACGGGCTAACAGAAGGATTTACAGCATCAAAGAGCAATTTTGAAGTAAATCCGCGACCACCAAGAAATGCACGCTGAAAAGATCTGTCCTCTTCTATAAAAGAACATTTCCCCTTGCCTAAATCAATATAGGCTATTTTTCCGGCATATCCATACATTTAAACACCGTAACGCCATTAAAAAGTTAATACAAATCATTTAACTACAAGTAAATAATACATTTAAGGATTTTAGATATTAGGAAACATTTGATATTCCAAGCTCCAGTTAAATCTAATTTAGGAAAAAAAAGTATATATAACTATCTACTTCGAAAATTTAGTTGATTGTATATTAGCAGACCGTTACTTCTTTAAAGTTCTGCATTATTTTATTAGCGTGAAAGATCAAATTCTTGCCGCAATACAAAACATCCGTGCAGAGCTAAGCATCGCGCCTAGAGAGCCAAAAATAACACGAATCTTCAAGAAAGAAGAGGCACTCTATATCGAATGTGAGGATCGTGCTGACAAGAGCGTTATAATTGGGACGGGTGGTTGGGTTGTTGGAAAGCTAGCTCAGGAGTTTGACGTCAAAAACATAACAATAGAATCGCGCCTTGATAATATTAAAAACACAAGACGCCTCATCGAGTCGATGCGCAAACTATCTCATGCCGAGATAGATTATGAAACTAGATCTTTTTTATTATCCCTTATCAAAGGGCACGTGCCGACACCCATAACAGCTTTGGTGCTTGGTGAAGAGCTTCACTGGGCTTGTGGCTTTCTAGAAAGCAACGGATGTTCCCCAATACTTCTGCATTCCGGCCATGTGGATGAGCGTGTCAAAGATGCGTATGAAAACACAACATACATCGAAACGGATGTTCCATCTACCCCTTATAATATTAGGATTATGAAAATGACGGACATTGCGATAAGAATCGCAAGAGAGCGTGCCATAAATCTCGTGTTTGGTGCATTTGAAAAATCTATGACAATACATGAAAATATAATACTTATAAATCCAGAACGATTTTTTAATATATCTGCATGGGCACAACACACTTATGAGAGAAAAAAGTACAGGGCCAAAATCTACAATCTATCTGATGAAAATAAAATATATCTGATAAAAAAGATGCTTGAGGATGTTTACGAGGGGCTTATTGAACCAAATGAGGCTGCAAACAACATCTATTTACATTGGCCAGAACAACATTTTGATATTGCATTTGATCCAATGATGATGGGGGCATTTGATAAGGTGTATAAAAGAAGAAACGCCCTAAAGCATGCAGCAAAAACAGCACCTGAAATACATAATGCACTATGCGCATTTGTTAACAATTCCCCCCCTAACACAAACCTAAGCGCGCTAGTCGCATGGTCGGGGGGTATAGACAGCACAGCCTGCATATTCCTTTCTAAGGAAATGGGATTTAAAACTCATGCAGCTACTGTATGCTTAGATCATATGGGGCTTGAATCAATGGGAAAATGGTGTATGAAACATGACGTGCCCCATATCGTGCTTGAAACTCCAAAAGGTATTGAAAGGATAATAAAAAGTGCAAAAGATGGAAAGCTGCACCCTTGCGGGCGATGCCATAAACTAATCGAAAATACAATAACAGAATATGCCAACTGCAATGGGTATGACGTGGTAATCTTTGGAGATATGCTCTCAAGTGGCGCCCAATCCATAACAAGACAAAATGGGCTATATGTCATAAACCTCCCTGCAGCGCTTGCACTAACAAAACACGATCTTGAACTTTATGCAAAAAAGATGGCTGACGATGTATTTGGATGTTCACTCCTGGATTTGGTGTATGAAAAGAATAGGCGTTTCAGAAAAGTTTCAGTTCAAAGGGTTTTACGTGAGCTTAGGGCGCAAGTGATAGATAAGAAGTACGCATTATGTGTTATAAAAGATATAATGAAGTAAACAAGGTGTTAATAAGGATTATTATTTTTATTTTTAAAAAGAACAAATATTATACCGGAATATTTAAATAATGAAAAACATACCTTTATTTGGTGAAAAGATGATATTAGCAAAGGCATCAATTGATAAAATAATAAGAAAAGCAGGGGCGCACAGAGTATCAAGTGAGGCAGCGATTCGATTGGCAGAGATCCTTGAAGAGGAAGGCATAGAGATAGCTAAAGAAGCGGTCGAGCTAGCCGGACACGTAAAAAGAAAAACGGTAAAAAGAGAAGATATACGGTTAGTCCTTAAACAATAACTTTGTGATTATATGGGGTATAGCATTTTCCATTACCGTATTGACTATTTAATAAATAACACCAAACAACGCATACAGGATATGTACCTTGCCCGAATAACGTTCATAGTTGGTTGTGCAATCTTTTTGATATGTTATGGTGCAGGTTTGTTTGAATCCGTACTCCCTCCCAACTATGCCGCAATGATTTTGGCGCAAGAAACGTCCCTAATACTATACTCTTCTACCATGATATTATTATCAATGATTATGCTTATAATGCGTAAATGAACGTCATGCTATAAGATAAGTAGACGTGGCGTCCTTTATCATCACTTTTGTAAATGAACCTATTTTTCCATCACATATCACTGGTTTATAATTATTTAGGCGACCAACACACCTTCCCCGCTTACCTTTCTCCACGATCAGTGCATCAAGCTGCTTCCCAATATAGCGCTTATTAATTTCCAGTGAATGTTTATGAACAATTTTTGACAATATTCTTGACCTGTCTTTTTTTATGCGGTCGGGAAATTGAGGAAATTTTGAAGATATGGTGCCTGGCCTTGCAGAATAACGGGTTATGTTGACCTTGTCAGGAAAGCTTCTATACATAATATCCAAAGAACGTTCAAAGTCCTCCTCCGTCTCCTGTGGAAATCCAACGATTACATCCGTTGCAAGATATAGGTCAGTGAATCTATCCTTAAATGCGTCCACTACAAACATGTATTCTTCCACATTATACTTTCGATTCATAGTCTCAAGCACAGTATTCGAACCAGACTGGATAGGAAGATGAAGAAATTTATAGATATTGGGTGCATCGAATGCTTCTAGCAGTTCATCAAGTTGCATCAATGCATGGTTTGGATTCATCATGCCGACACGTATCCGAATATCTTTACTAATTTCAGCAAGCGTTGTAAGAAGTTTGGGAAGTGATGTTCCAATGTCAATGCCATAACACCCGGTATCCTGTGATGTCAGCTGAAATTCCTTGTATCCTTCTTCCACTAACATAGACACCTCACGCGAGATGTCTTCAAGGGCGTAACTTCGCAACTTTCCACGTGCGAATCGTGTGGCGCAATAAGTGCATGAACCCATGCAACCAAGTGATACTGGAACTATAGCGACCACCCCATCACGCACCTGTGGAAGAGGCATCGGCTTGCACGAAGTTTGCTTTATCTCCCTCACCTTATTTCCCTGGCGCACAGAATCGACTATAGAAGCTATCTTTGGTATCTGATCAGGGCCTATTATAGCTTCCACGTTTTCAGGAATAGCACTATAATGGATAAGGGGAAGGCATCCTGCGACGATGACCTTCTTTTTTCCAACATATGGTGCAATATCTTTTAGGACCTTGTGCTCGGTCTGTCCCTTTACCCCGCATGTATTGAAGATGATAATATCAGCGTCATCTAATGAATCTGTGATCTCATCCTGAAGATAGTACTTCATAGACTGGCTATCACTCTTGTTAAGCGTGCAACCATACGTCTTGATAAAAATCATTGCCACATACCTCTACAGAAAATTTGGTAAGATAGCTAATATTAAATAAATGCAAGAGATAACTAGCAGGATATCTATTACTTTTTTTGTGAAATCGAATCCTGCTCTTATCAGTACAAGTAAGATCACAACGCTAAAGACCCCTACAGCTTCGGCAGGAACTATTCCTTTGCTTGCACCGGATATCTCCTGCGCTATAGACTGGGCTAAAGAGAACATGATTGCAACAATATTTGACAAAAGACTCACAGGATCCATATTCTCACCAACTATCTAAAACATTAATAAATCTTTTGTAGAAACAGGCTTTGCACATAAAGGATACCACGGAACATAAAATATCAGAAAGCTAACATAAACTTGCGTTCACTTTACCCCTGCCCTCTTTCTATGGGCTTTTATTGTTATTATTTCAATGTTAATCATGTACGTCACGCGCACGCAGCAAGTGGCCCTAAAGGGCAATCACTTCTCATGCTGGTGCCACAAGGCCAAGAACGTATACAACAATGCTAACTACATCGTTCGCCAGGAGTACTTCAACAACGGGCGCTACATAGCGCACAATGAGCTCTACCACCTCGTCAAGAACGATACGGAGTACAGGGAGCTTCCCTCGCTTGTTGCAAACGAGGTCTTAAGGGCGCTTCATGAGGCGTGGACAAGTTTTTTCGGCTCCATGAGGTCGTATGGCCGTGACCCGTTCCGTTTCCTTGGAAGGCCAAGGCCGCCCCGCTACAAGGACAGGGACGGAGAGATAACGATAAGATTCCCCCGCAATCACATCTCGCACCGCAGGGGAAAGGTCCTTTTGCCAAAGAAGGTGGGGCGATACCAGATAAGACACAAACTGCCGGAGGGAGCAGACGTCAAGATGGTGCGAATAATTCCAAGGGGATCCTCATATGTAGCGGAGATCGTCTATGGGAAGGAGATAGATGTAAACAACAGGGCAAGCGGATGCGTGCTTGGTGTGGACATCGGGCTTGAGAACCTCATGACCGTGGTGGATGATCAGGGCAGCAGGCCCTGGATCGTCAAGGGTGGAGCTCTCAAATCGATGAATCAGTACTACAACAAGAAGCTTGCCCGCCTAAGGTCAATATGCACAAGGTCGGGGAGGGGAACGACCAAGAGGATAAGGAAACTTTCCGAAAAAAGGAACAGAAAGGTAAGAAACGCCCTCCACCATATGAGCAAGCTGCTCGTCGGGCATGCCTGCAAGGTGGGGGCGTCTTCCATCGTCATCGGGTACAATGGGGGGTGG
>JAUVXU010000043.1 GCA_030603445.1 Methanomicrobia archaeon
GTCCTAGGCATGGCTCAGTATGTGGCAAACATATTTCAGGGGTATTGGTCCTGCGATTTCCTAAAGGGAGAAAACGGGCGATGGTATCTGACTGATATGGCGATAGGAGAAAAGTCGTATCATCCAAAACATAAAAAAACATGAATAGAAAATTATGACCAAGGAAAGTGATTTATTTCCCCCTCTGAAAAAATACTTCAATGAATTGGGATATAAAGTATTTGCAGAGGTTCCTTGTATCTACAGAAACGTTGATTTCGTCGCTGTAAGGAAGGGAGAGCATAACGCTGTTGAAATGAAAACAGGATTTACCAAAGGCGTAGTGTATCAAGCATATACAAATATATCATCTTTTCATAAGAGTTGTATCGCTTATCCAGTAAAAAAGGCAAAGATTTTTAACAAGGATACGAATAAAAGAGATGGAGAAAAATACGACACTTGTTTCTCTAATGGCATCGGCATTTTACAGATATTGCCACACGGGACTATTTTTGAAGCGTTAGAAGCGAAGGCACATAAGCCCTATAAGGAGTATGACTTTTCAACCTTTGAAACCAATGACAATGACGAGGCAGGATTACCCTGCCAGAAGGGAATTTCGGCAGCATTTGTTGTCTTGGATAGAATCAAAAATTATGTCAAGAAACATCCCAAAGCAGATTGGCAGGAAATATATGAGAATGTCCAACATCATTATTCAAGCAAGGCAAGCTTGTCGGGCAGTATGAGCCGATGGAAGGGTTTTAATTTGGAGGCATTTAAGAAAAGTATAAAATTGTTAAAGCAATAGAAGAACTATGAATAGAACAAAAATTGAATGGACGCAGTGGAGCTGGAACCCTGTAGTCGGCTGCAAACATAACTGTTGGTATTGCTACGGCAAAAGGATAGCCAAAAGATTTTTCAAGGACAACCCGAATTACGAGCCGAAGTTTTATCCCGAAAGATTAAAAGAACCTGATGAATTAAAGAAACCGAGCAAGATATTCGTTTGCAGTATGGCGGATTTGTTTGGGGATTGGATTCTGTCAACAATCATTTGGGAAGTAATCTATGTTGCGATGAAAAACCCAAGACACACTTTTCAGTTTC
>JAUVXU010000039.1 GCA_030603445.1 Methanomicrobia archaeon
AAAGGAAAAAGGAATCTATCTTTTAGCTAACCCTGGGCTGTCACGAAGTGTTCGAGGGCGAAGGACTTCGAGGAGAAGCAGCAAGAAAGTAATAGCTGGGAATGCAAGCTATAGAACTGAAGATTTAATCTTCCTCAAAGAACTTATTGAGGCGGGAAAGATAAAATCGGTTATAGATAGACGCTATCCCTTGGAACAGACTGCCGAGGCTCACAGGTATGTCGATAAAGGGCACAAAAAGGGAAACGTAGTAATAACTGTGGAACATAACAACAAACGACAACCTGTACCGCAGAAATATCGCCACTGATTTATGCAAGAGTCGCAGGGTTGCGCGCGCCACAAGTGATAAAAACAAGTAGCAGATATGTGACACTGTTTATTTTCATTCATAAAGGAGAAAAAAAATGAATACAAACAAAAAAACTGCAAGAATTCTGGAAGATGTGCAGATAAAGCTTTCAGCATTATGGGTAGCTCTAATGTTCATTTGGCAACAGGGGGATGTGCTGCGATTATATAGCGGCGACTTTATATCGGGAGATGATATAGGAGGTAAGCTGATATCTCAGGAAATGTTGTGGTTGGTAGGTGCAATATGGATGACGATTCCGGTTATTATGATTTTCCTGTCCCTGACGTTGAAGTATAATGCGAATCGCAGGGCAAACATCATCGTAGCCATATTCTTTTTTGTTCTTAATCTCATTGGCTTGCCTTCATACCCTTGGGGTTATGACAAATTTTTGATGATTGTAGGAAGTGTGTTTAATGTACTGATTGTTTGGTATGCATGGAAGTGGCCTAAACAGGAAGCATGAGCCGATTCCATCTTTTTTTTGAAACCACTCAAGGGAAAAGTAGTAATAACTTTGGAATATAATAACAAAACCTAATAGTAATATTAGGCAGCATTATCTGGAAATCAATATGCAGAAAGGATGGACACTATGACAAAGGAAAAATCTTAGCTCATAGCTATGTTGAAAAAGGGGGCAAAAAGGGAAATGCAGTCATAACTCTGGAACATAATAACAAAAAAGGTGGAAGAAAAAATGAAGAGAATGAATATGGTGGAGGAACAGAAGTCCAAACTGTTTTTTTTGGGAATATTCCCAAAGTGTCCCTTCTATAAATCTGTACCTGTATTGATTATTTTAGTTTTAATAGCTCTTGGCACCTGGGGGATATATTATCTTAATTTATGGGCTGCTGTTGCGTATTTAATATATTCTATTTTGTTTTACTTTTTGGCAATGCCATTCACGATGTGTAAAT
>JAUVXU010000008.1 GCA_030603445.1 Methanomicrobia archaeon
GTTGCAATTGTCATTGCAAATACAGGTCTTGTTCAGGGCGTTATTGCACAACCAGGTTATTCTTCAGTAATAGTTATGGCCTTTGTTACTACTCTAATTACTCCTCCATTGATGAAACTGCTTTTTAGATAGGTTTACTACTACCAAAGGAGCACTCAAAAGATAAAAACAGCAGATAGAAAACTAAAAATAAGAGATAATCATAATTCTCTATTACCGAAAAGGAGGAAGATATGTTGGAAGACGATAAGAGCAAACTAATTGGTTATTGTGGATTGTATTGCAAAGATTGTTTTAATTACAAAGGAGAAATTGCAGATTTAGCCAGAGATTTGAGAAAGAAGCTTAGGGAAGAGAAGTTCAGTTTAGCAGCAGTAGGCCTTTCAAAATATTTCAAGCAGTTCAAGGAGTACGACACTTGTTATGAAGTGCTTGGTGCAATGGTCAGGCTACGCTGCAAACATGCGTGTAAAGATGGTGGTGGGAACCCGTCATGTAAAATCCGTAAATGCTGCCAGAAAAAAGAAATAGTTGGTTGTTGGAAATGCACAGAATTCGAAAAATGTGAAAAGCTAGATTTTTTAAAACCTATTCACGAAAACACGCACCTAAAGAATCTATCCAAAATAAATAAACACGGGATTGATGCATTTCTTTCTTGGAAAGACAATAAATAAATCATTTAAAGCCTCTTTCCAGATGTATATTTTCCAAAATAAGGATATTATTTTATATGATTAATTACATAGTTAATATGAGGTAAACTGAATGTATAAAAAAACATTACAAGAAAAATTGAGCGCCCATAAAAAATGGCTTATGGATAAGCCCTCAGGCAAACGCGCCGACTTGAGCAGAATCGATCTTCGTAATGTTGACTTACATGGTGCTGACCTTCGACGAGCTGACCTGAGGGATGTCGATTTGCGCGACGCTGATCTTCACGAATCCGACTTCTGTGGTGCTGATCTTCGACGAGCTGACCTTCGTGAAGCAAATCTTAGTTATGCGAACTTCTGTGATGCCGATTTGCATGATGCGAACTTCTGTGGTGCTGATCTAACAGGCACTGCCCTATGTGGTGCTGATTTAAGCGGCGCAAAATTAGATGGAGCAAATCTCCATAATGCAGACCTAAGCGGGGCCAACTTAGGAAGAACTATCCTTAAAAAATAAAATTTTATCTTTTCTCTTTTTATTTAAAAAATTGACTTTTTTCTAAATATCTTTCCCATGAATTAAGATACCTGAAACTATAATCAACGCACCCCCTACCGTTTGTACAGCTGAAAACGATTCCTTTAGTATAAATACACCTATTATTGTTACAATAAGGGGGGTTGCCATCGACATCATGCTCAAATAGCACGCACTTGTTATTTGTAGTGTGCGATACAACATTATCTGCATCATCGCAAGCAATATTCCAGTAACTATCACGAGATTATAATCTACAACAACATAAAAATTCCGACAAAATAAAGGCATTAGCAATAACAAAAAAAATGCCCCAAATGTTAAACGAAATAGTGCTACAACATCTGCAGGAATATCGCGAAGTACAGTTTTTGCAACCGTATTTGCCAATGCATAGAAAAATGCACTCATAACGATAAGTATATCAAATCTATTTGGCACAAGTGCAACACCTTTTGTTGTTATAAGATAAACACCTGCAAGCAAAGCTATCATGAGTATTATCTTGTGCGAATCTATCTTCTCGTCAATAAGAAAATGTGATAGCACTATCGTGAAGAACACAGCAGTCTTTACAAGAAAACCATAGCTTACGGATGTAGAATGCTCAAGGCCGTAATAACCAAGCGTATTTGCCACAGCAGTTCCGATAAAAGCTATAAGAAGGAGTTTTCGCATATCTTGTCTGTGCACCAGTCGAAGAGTGTTTTTCTGAAAAATAAGAATATATACTAACAGTATAATAGCGGCAACTATCATTATTTGAAAAAGAAATGCAAAAGCAGATGCACCATTATTAAGAGCAATCTTTGACATAATTATTTGCAAAGCCCAAATAATAGAAAATATCATTACAAACAAAAGGCCTTTGCTCCTCCCATCCATATAAATCATGGGCATGTTCACAATATAAAAATGCTTTGCTACATCCAAATAAAATTATAAAAATTAGGTAAGAAAAATAAAAAAGTTATATTTTCGTGCTTGCAGTGCTCGCAGTGTTTGTCTGGCGCGCATAGTTTCTTGTAAGCAGAAGATATAATGACTCTTCTAATTCCATAACTGCCATCGCTTCGCCGATGAGAGTGATATAAGTACCATTCTTTCCTTTTTTTGTGTCAACTTTGACAGAGGAGGGAATAGTAAGTGACTGCAAAACATCAGTATCCTCTTCATCAACAAGTATTGAAACAGTGTAATTCTTGGAAGCTCTCTCTATACCTCTCTTTACAATATTGTTCATCAACATCACTCCAATCTAATACATAATAATATATACTATTATATAAAAGTTTCGATTAACAGTTTTATTTTATGTCATTACTATTGATACGTTTTATCCTGTCAATTCCGCCAATTTTCAATATTATCCTTTTAGTAGGAATTGACACTAAGTTATCCCATGATTTTCCTTCAAGAATCATTTTTCGTATATTTGTTGATGAAAATTCACTACGCGAAAACAAACGCGTTTCTTGTACTTTGTACCCTTCTTCCTCAAAAAGAAACCTTGTTAACGGTTCGTTTGTATAAACTATATCAAACTTTGGAACAACGCTCCTTACATGCGCCACCCATATAGCATTTCGCTTCACATCTTCTACAGGCACCATATAAATTTTTGATAAGTCATAAGGTTCTTGTGCAATTGTGGCTCGTATCATCTCAAAACGTTCCCCGGCAGTAAAAGGATTTTTTGGTGTATGTGATTCCTGTGCGCTCCCTATAGCTATAATTAGTTCTTCATGTTCTGATAGGATATTTTTAACTACCTCTAAATGACCATTATGAAAAGGTTGGAATCTTCCAATATACAAAGCACGCATTATGCAGATGTGTACTACTACCTATTTAAAGATTTTTAATTTCTGGCAATTAAAAAGGATTTGCAAAGTTTTTTATGTAAAAACAGTGCAATGCATTTTGTGATTACATTCTTAATAAAAGGCAACAAAACCCTCACCTCCCCCGATTTCTCTCTAAAGGACATTCCTGGATCAGGAGGCCGGATGGATATTATGTGCAGATGTCTCACAAGCTCCCTCCTAGTTTCACATGGTATACGTAAGAACATCGAAGTTTTCCTTTGTTTAGAAGGAGAACCAAATCCGCCTAGATGCATAAGGGTTCGTGGGGATCAGGTACGCCATCTTTCGCCAGATGAGAGAAGCACAGCAATAATAATACAAAAAGCACTTCGAGCCTATATGCCTGGAAAAGAGATGGAATCTACACCTGGTGTTTTTATCTCGGACACAACATTTTCCGAGCTTGTGGAACGCTTTAAAGAAAGACTAATCGTGCTTGATGAGAATGGTGAAAAACTTACCAGTCGCATTCCTTTTGATGACCCTTGCTTCGTATTGGGGGATCATCTAGGTTTTTCGAAAAAAGAAGAAGAACTACTTGCCAGGGCCAAGCTAAAAATAAGTGTGTCACCTCTAATACTACACGCTTCGCATTGTATAGTGTTAGTCCTGCATAGACTAGACGAGATGAAACTCTAAAGGCGTTTGTACAAGCCGTCAACCTCGAATGCCTCGCCGCCTTCAAGTAACTCTTTAATGGAGAGCATGACGTCTATTTCATCAAGTCCGGTCTTTTGTATTATGTCTTCCTTTGATATTCCTTTGTCAGACAACGACTCAAGGACCACGCGCGTAATCTCGTCATCATCAAATACTATGTTATCCTCTTCAAATGATCCTTCAACAGATTCTGTAAGGTCGTGGTCAGGTGAGCTTTTGGGTATGTTATAATCATCCTCATAAGTTTGTGTCGTAGGCATGTCCGGTGAATCTAATTGTGGCGCAATAACATCCTTCCATTCGCCCTTCTCACGTAACTGTTTTATAGATAGTGCTACCTCTAAGTGAAACTTTAAGAATGTGTTAATATCTGTTTTGAAAATATTTACTGGCTGCACATAAATCTCGCCGTTGTACTCTCCAACTGTGCCAATAATATCTAGTATATCGCCTTTTTTAATCTCATCTAAACGAGTTATATCGCCACGCCAGAATTTAGCCATGATTGTTTCTGATCCATCATCGAGTACAAAATTACCATATGTCGCCTCGTCATTGATAAATTTTGATATTGCTGTTCCACAAAGCCGTACTTCCTCAAAATTACCAAAATTCGTCGATATATTTAGTAGACGCCCTTGTTGCCCTATCATTCCAAAAACGACATCCTTAATCCTAACCTTTCTTGCAGCCACTATATCACGATACGTAGTTAATCCTATCCATTAAATAATTTTTTGTGTTAAATAGTCATGAAAAAAGATTTATCCCATGTCAATGCCATAAAGATAAGATATTAAATCCTGATGTATGTATGCGGCGTCCTCTTCTGATAATATCCCTCTTTCAATGAACTGCAACGTTCTTTTAGGCACTGTTTTTGGTCCAAGGACCGCACCAGGACGGGTTATATCGTCAATATAATCAGTCTCCATCAAAAAATGGGGTGAATCCTTTATAGCAGTAGCTATTGCATCTTTTGAAGATACTATTGATGCCGTGACCCCGCATTCTTGTGCTTTTGTTGGTAGGGGGGGGCTAAAATGCTTGATAACTTTTTTTGGATTTCCTGCATGTTGCACCATAACGAAAAGTTCATCGAATTTTTCCTCTGTAAAGTGTTCTGTGTGTAATTGTATGGGGCAATTCAAATCCGCTGCTCTTTTTAAATACTCCATCAAGAGATTATTTGACGCATCAAGAAGTTTAACGTCAACAGGAAAATGCGGGCGCCCAATCTCCCCAATACCATAGATGCGGCGCTCTTCGTAAAGATTTTCTAATATATCTAAAAGATCCAATCCAAGAGAATATGCATGCTCAAGCCCATATGCACCAGCCAATCCTATAAACTCTGATGGGTGAAATCCCACTATGGGATATGCCTTAGCATCAGTCTCAGAGTTAATAATATCTGCCAAATGTATCGTCTTCTCATATGCATTTTGGAAATCATCAACATTCTTTGCCTCAATTCCCCAGTCGCGTGCCGTTTTTCCAACTAGGATTATGTGCGTCCCCCCGGCACTAGTGAACTGTTTAACAGCTTTTAGGCCTAGTCCATGGAGTGGATCTATATGCATATGATTGTCTGTTATGAATTCGTTCCACACATATATCTACCTTAGAATAATATTACTGAGAAACAATCTCCTTCTTGTTGCCCATATAAGGGCGCAATACTTTGGGTATAACTATCGATCCGTCTTCTTGTTGGTAATTCTCAATGATTGCAACAAGCGTCCTAGTTGTTGCTATTGCCGTCGAATTTAGCGTATGACACATTTTGTTTCCTTCTTTTGTACGATATCGAACGTTTAGGCGGCGGGCTTGGTAGTCAGTGCAGTTTGAGCACGATACAAGTTCGCGGTACATTCCCTGAGCAGGCATCCATGCCTCCAAATCGTATTTTTTTGCTGCAACCGTGCCTATATCGCCGGTGCATATGTTTACAATACGATATGGAATCTCAAGCTGTTTGTAAATAGATTCAGCGTTGCTAATTAGCTCTTCAATAAAGCCCCATGAATCCTCTGGTTTGCAAAAGATAAATTGTTCCACTTTGTTGAATTGGTGTACCCTGAAGATGCCTTTTGTATCCTTTCCATGGCTCCCCGCTTCTTTCCTAAAACATGGGCTAATACCTGCATACTTGATTGGTAATTCATCAGGATCGAAAATCTCGCCCATATGCATTGCAGCCAGTGGGTGCTCGGATGTTGCAATTAGATAAAGGTCCTCCCCATCTATCTTGTACATAACATCTTCAAAATCCCCAAGGTCCGTGACCCCTTCATAAGGTTTACGCTTCATCATATAGGGGGGTTCGATTAGTGTGTAATTTATTTCTTGCATATAATCTAACGAGAACTTGATAAGGGCATAATCCAACATGACAAGATCACTTTTAAGAAAGTAAAAACGTGAACCAGATATTTTTGCAGCACGCTCCATATCAACTTTTCCTAATCCTTCAAGCACATCAATATGGCTTTTTGCATCAAATGAAAAAACGTCTTTTTTGCCCTGTTCCCTAATAGTAACATTCTCATCACCTATTGGCACAGTGTCATGCAAAATGTTTGGCATTCGCATGAGTTCTCTATTAAGTAGTATTTGTGTTTCCTTAACCTTGGCATCAAGATTGACTATATCCTCTTTGAAGGACTGCATTCGAGTAACTTCTTTTGATATGTCGTCTCCTCTTGATTGCATATTTCTTATTTTCAAGGCAACATCGTTACGTTCCTTCTTAAGATCATTTACTTTGGTTATTAATTTTCTTCTCTCGTTATCAATATTAATGATTTCCTGGACCTTTTTTGTGTCCATTCCCCGCTTTTGTAAATTATTGATTATATTCTCTGGTGAATCTCTAAAAAGACGAATATCAAGCATGCAAACACCTACTTTCCACAATTTTCTTATAATTTATTATTCTTTCGGTAATTAAAAAATTGTCGTAACTCCTTAACTTTCGTGTAATCCGTAAGGTCAAGGCTAATGGGTGTAATTGAAATATACCCATTCTTTGTTGCATAAATATCAGAATCTGTATCAACGATCTCCTTAGGAGCGCCTGATATCCAAAAGTATGGTTTGTTGCGAGGATCCATGCGTTCCTGCACATTGTTTGACCAAAGACGCCTGCCAAGTTTTGTTATTCGCAGTTCATCCTTATGATTCGAAGGAATGTTCACATTAAGAAAAAATGGCTTTAAGATATCATCATATCCATCTAAAATTCTTGTGACTATTCTTGCTGCATCCTCATAATCAGGATTATCATAATCGAGCACTGATATCGCAAGTGCATTTATGCCGTATAGTGCTGCCTCAAATGCTGCTCCGACTGTGCCTGAATAAGTGACATCATCGCCTAAGTTCGCACCAGGATTTATGCCAGAAATAACAATATCGGGCTTGCCTAACTTAAGCATGCCAAGAATCACACAGTCAGCAGGAGTCCCAGACACTGCCCATCCAACACTTCCATCAGAGAGAGTACATGGGTAGAATCGGAGTGGATGATGGGTAGTAATAGCATGTGACGATGCCGAAGCTTCCTTTTCAGGGGCAACTATCTCAACCTGTCCATAACGCACTAGTGCATCGCGCAGGTACACTAAAGCAGGACTGTGAACGCCATCGTCGTTAGTAATTAAAATCCTCATTCCAATTTCTCCACCAGTTTTTGCGCATGTTCTGATGCCTTCTTGTAAATCTTTTCTTCATTTAGATTAATGATCTTTCTATCTAACATAACGAACTTGCCATTAATCATGACGTGGCTTATTGCTTCTGTATTCATAGAATAAACAATGTTTGAAATAATGTTATTTGAAGGTATCATAGAATGATGTAAAGGATTAATAAACAATATATCGGCAGCATATCCTGGGGAAAGCTCACCAATATTCAAGCCTAGAGCTTGTCCGCCATGTTTTGTGGCTATGGAAAAAGCCGTTTTAGCATCTATATGTGTTGGATCATTTAATTTATGTATAAGTGCCATCGACTTCATCTCTTGTTGCATATTAAGGCTGTTATTAGATGATGCACCATCGGTTCCCAAAGAAACGTTGATGCCTGCAGACATCATGTCATTTATAGGTGCTATTCCTGATGAAAGTTTTAGGTTGGAATTAGGACAATGTGCAACAGAAACGCCACATTTTGCCATAATGGAAATATCTGAATTTGTTAAATGGACACAATGCGCCAACACAACGTTTTCATCCAAAAAAGACAAAGACTCAAGATATTCTACAGGTGTCATGCCCCTCTCTTTTTTAATGTCTTGTACTTCTTTTTGAGTCTCTGCAAGGTGTATGTGGATACGTAAAGCATGCTCTTGCGCGTATCGCTTGATTTCTAACAAGAACTCCTTTGAACACGTATAAGGGGCATGGGGGCCCATCATAAACGTGATATTTGGTTCTTCTTTACAGATACGCTGGATCCTTATAGATTCCCTCATCTCAGCATTAGCCTTGCTTTTATTACCTAAATCAAGTATCCCTTGTGTAATGCAAGCTCGCATGCCACTTTCCTTTATAGCTTGAACTGCACTATCCATATGAAAGTACATGTCGTTAAAACATGTTGTTCCTGTACGAATCATTTCAACTATGCCTAACATATTTCCCCAGTAGCAATCCTTAGTTGTCAGATTAGCTTCTAAAGGCCATATGCGCTCTTCAAGCCACTTGTGTAGTGGCACGTCATCTCCAGCCCCACGAAAAAGCGTCATGGCAAGATGAGTGTGTGTATTGACAAAACCAGGTATTAATATAAAATTCCTGGCATCAAATACGTCCTCCCCAGACACTTCCTTTCCTAATGAAGAAATTATTCCATTAGTAACGCCGATATCGCGCCGTACAAATTTATCATCAGCATACACAAGCCCCCCTTTTATAAGCATGACATCACGAACTACCTAAAAAAGCTAAACTATTTAAATATAACTTCTTAGTTTTCAATTAATTGTTTTTGTGTAAAAAAAGAGGTGTAAAGATGCCAAAGAAAAAAATCCTAATTACCTGTGCATTACCATACGTAAACAACATCCCTCATTTAGGAAATATTATCCAAGTGTTATCTGCAGATGTTTTCGCACGATACCAACGCCATACTGAAAATGAAGTGATCTACATTTGTGGAACAGATGAACATGGCACTACAACAGAGACAATAGCATTAAAAGAAGGGCTTTCGCCTCAAGAGGTCTGTGACAAGTATTATACTAAACACAAAGAGATATATGAGTGGTTCAACGTATCGTTCGACCATTTCGGCAGAACCTCAACACAGTTCCAACATAATATAACTCAAGATATCTTTCTCAAAGCTTATGACAATGGATACATCTTCGAAAAGGACCTAGACCAGACTTACTGCCCCAAGTGCAAAAAGTTCCTAGCAGATAGATTTGTAGAAGGGACATGTCCCCATTGTGGGGGCAATAACGCACGAGGGGACCAGTGCGAAGACTGTAGCAAGGTGCTAGATGCAAAAGAACTCATCAATCCCACATGTACTTTATGTAGGGCCACTGCAGAGATTAGGACATCACGCCACCTATTTCTAGATCTGCCACAATTGTCAGACAAGCTTAAGGAATGGATAGAATCAAAAAACAATTGGTCCCAAAATGCCAAGAATTTCTCTCTTGGATGGATTAAGGAAGGACTAGAACCCCGTTGTATCACACGTGATCTAAAGTGGGGAGTAAAAGTGCCACTTAAAGGGTGGGAGCACAAAGTATTCTATGTATGGTTCGATGCATGCATAGGCTACATATCCATCACAGCGGATTATTGCAGCAAAAAAGGAGAAGATTGGGAAATGTGGTGGAAGAACCAGGAAGTTTTACTTTATCAATTCATGGGCAAAGACAATGTTCCATTCCATGCAATAATGTTTCCATCAACTCTCATTGCTGCAAACGACAATTATGTATTAGTCCACCAAATTTCAAGCACAGAGTATCTAAACTATGAGGGTGGGGCATTTTCGAAATCTCGCAATAGGGGAATTTTTGGGACTGATGTTATAGATAGTAAAATCCCAGTAGATATTTGGAGATATTATATTTATATCAATAGACCAGAAAAATCAGATGTAGATTTTACATGGGAAGACTTTCAAAAACGCAATAACGAAGAGCTTGTTGGTAATTTAGGGAACTTCGTCTACCGTGCGCAGTCTTTTGTTAACAAGTACTACGAAGGCATTGTGCCCGAAGTAGAAGACGGCCCAGAAGATATTGAGTTTTATCGGCAAGTTTCAGATATTGTGGACGAGATGCAAACAGAACTTGAAAAAACACATCTTAAAACTGGACTGAAGCTAGCAATGAAGATTTCCAGGATGGGAAATCAATTCTTCCAGGAAAATGAACCTTGGAAGAATGAAAAACGACGCGCCCAGACGGTCAAGACTTCTTTAAATCTTTGTGCTACTCTAGCAATAGTGCTTGAACCATACCTTCCTGAAACAACAGAAACAATATGGAAAAGCTTAAATCTTAATGCAAGCAACCACCATCTATTATGGAGCGAAGCAAAACAAATCCACCTAAAAGGTGGAGAGAAGATGCGAAAACCAAAAATTCTATTCAAGAAGCTAGAAGAAGATTTCATTAAAAAATTAAAGGAAAAATACGTTGGCAGCAAAGAAGAAATAAAAGAGGATAATGTGAGCAATATGATAAAATACGAAGATTTTTCAAAATGTGAGTTTAAGGTAGCTCTTGTTGAGAGTGTAGAAAAAGTAGAAGGATCCAAAAAACTGCTCAAATTAATAGTGGATATTGGCAATGAGAAACGCCAGATTGTCGCAGGGATGGCAGAGCATTACAGCCCAGACGAATTGATTGGGAAAAAAATAATAATCGTTGCAAATCTTGAGCCGGCAAAACTCTTCGGCATAGAAAGCCAAGGTATGCTTCTTGCAGCAGAAACTGATAAAGATGTAACAATTCTTACAGTCGACAAGGATATTGAAGCTGGAGCTAAAATAAGATAAGCATATTTTTTTTTATTTAACAATAATAAATTAATTAATCCGCTAGCCAATAGAACTAGCGGCTCGTTCTAAAAGATTATTTTATCCTATGGATGCCAAAATCAGCCCAATTAATGCCGCCTTTACGCTTTGCCCCAAACTGATTGAAATCTTTAAAGTTTATCGTGCCGCCATCAGCTTCACGCCCTGATATCCAAGGAGAAGTGACTCCGGTCAATATTAGCATAACTCGCATTGAATCCTTTAAATTATCATCAACACGTGCGCCCCATGTAACATTTGCATCTTTTCCAATCTGTTTGCATACAAGCTCTCCGACAAAGTTTGCCTCAGAAAGACTCATGTCTGGGCCACCGGATACATGGACCAATGCGCCCCTGGCATTACTAAAATCAACCTCTAGTAGCTTGTTTTTGAGTGCTTCGTGTACTGCCTCTTCGGCCCTATTCTTAGTGTTTGATTCCCCAACTCCTATCATTGCGTATCCTCCACTTTGCATAACTGACCTGATGTCAGCAAAATCAAGGTTGACAAGGCTTGGGGTTGTTATTGTCTCAGAAAGCCCTTTTACCATTTCGGCTAGCACTTCATCTGCAACGGAAAAAGCATAATTTACAGGTTGATTTGGAACGAGCTCAAGCAACTTATTATTGTCAAGAGTAATAACTGTATCTGCAATTGAATTAAGCATATTAAGGCCCAACTCAGCCTTTTTCTGGCGAGGTACACCCTCCATCTTAAAAGGCAGTGTTACTACGCCGATAACCAATGCACCCATAGATTTGGCAATCTCTGCTACGACTGATGCAGAACCTGTTCCAGTTCCGCCGCCCATACCTGCAGTAATAAACACCAGGTGTGCTCCTTCCATGACTGCCTTGAGCTCTTGTCGGCTTTCTTCTGCCGCTTTATAACCGCATTCAGGATCTCCACCTGCTCCGAGACCTTGGGTCAGTTCTTTGCCTATCAAAATTTTAGCATCTGCTTCCGTTATCGCCAAATGTTGCTTATCTGTGTTTATCGCTAATGTTTGTGCACCAGATATCCCACCTAACAGATGTAATCTGGTGATTGTATTATTTCCTGCCCCACCACAACCGACGACAGCGATACGTGCTTTTCCAAAAGAATCTTCATTTATCACATTAGTGCCATTAGTGTAACGGTTTGCATTTTCAATAATGCTTTTCATCTATTAGTTCCTCCTTATGTATATTTTATAGTTGAAATTATAATTCATTAATGTCCTCATTGCTTGATTCACGAACACCAAGATTATTTAGCATTAGCTGTGATTCTCTTATGCCTTTGAGGCCTCCAAGCTCCTTTTCTAATAGATCTCTAATGGCACTGCGAATAGCTTCACTGCGATTAGGAAAATAACCATACACCACGAGTATATCTATGCCTGCAATATATGCCTCAGGAATTTGTATTGAAACTAGTTGCATTTTTATCGTACCTTTATAGTATGAGGATATTATCTGAATACATATAGAGATAATATTACTTATAAAAGTTTCGGTGTTATAAGGTAGTTAATTATTACAAAGGTGTAAAGTAAGTTTATGATTCATATACATTAAATGATACAAAAGAAAATTTATATTATATAGGGTATTATATTTATTATGGAAGCATATATCATACCCATAAAGAACCTTCAAAGGATGATAAAAAGGTACAATGACAAAATACTTGTATTTAATCCAACGTATGTGTATTCCAAAGAACAAGTTTTATTAGCGGCCACACTTGCACAACGTGTATTTGAAAATGGACATAATGTAGCAAAAAAACTTCCCATAGAGTTCCTTATAAGATTATCTGGAAAGAAACAGATATCAAAAGCCGTATCATTTGGCATAAAAGAATTAAGAGATGCTGCGGGTATAGTAATATTGGATGACGAAATAGAAAAGAATGTAGAAGAAGTAGAGATAATAAAAGATGAATCCCTTCTACAAAAAATGTATGAAATAAAAGGAGAAAATATAGAAAAAGAAATATATGAAAAGATGGCCTTAATAGATCTTTAGCGCCTTTTCTTTATAATGCCTATAGCAATTACGACTACAATTAGTGCAATGCCTGCATACAATATTATTGTATTATTGGTGTCGGTATCTACAGTCAAAAGTGATTCAAGTACTGAATCGATTGTGACACTTGCATATAATGCATACGTGTAAGACGTATTTGCAGAAGAAATACTATCATGCCAAAAGCCATTCATATTATATTCATTTGCAGCATTAAGATTACTCAATGCAATAGTTAAGCTGGATTGAGCATCATTTAGCATATTTAAACAATATTCCACCTCAACTCCTTTTTTTGTTAACTCATCGACCTGATCTTTTGCCTGGATGTATGTTTTACAAGATTCATCATACAGTATCTGTGCCTTCTGAATCCTTTCAGCAGCAATTTCTGGGGTAAATAACGGAGAAATAACTTTTATAACTTCATGGGATATCGTATCCCCACTCACGTTCACGATAGTATAATGGAAAAATCCGCCTTCGGATTCTAGTGCATAAAGTGGGGCACCGCCACCTGCAGAAATAACATAGTCCACACCTTTTAGTGAACGATAATCATACAAGTGAATATGTCCACATAAAACAAGATCAATCCCCACATCCGCAGCAAAATCGATGAACTTAGATGCATCTTCACCTTTTAGGCAATGGTTTTCTCCTTCCCGGGGATCAAAAGGAGGAATATGGCATGCCAATATAACGTTTTCCTTCTTACTATCCAATATGCTTTGGCGCATCCATTCGTACGTCTCATCCTTAATAGTATAATTAGAATTATCAAGTATTATGAAATGTGTATTGCAATAATCAAAAGAGAACGTGGGGTCTCCTAAAAACTCACTTGCAAGTTCTGGAGAGTTGTTGTTAAGATCATGATTACCTATAGAAACGTAAAGAGGAATTGATAACCCCTCCACAACGCTCATGAAAGACTCAAACTGTTCTTTGCGTCCAGAAGGGACGATATCTCCTGTATTGATACAAAACGCATAATTAGTAGAGTCTATTTCCTTAAGTAACTCCGAAAAAGTCTCTGGCCCATCCCTGTTATCTCCTACTACAACGAAACTAAATGCGTCAAGCCCTTTGGAAACATTGCTTATCACAATATGGGCATGACCAGACACATGGACTTCAAAAGATATTTTGGAAGGAGACACTATACAAAATGACCCTATTCCCTCAATTTGTATTCCTTCGGCCTTTATATTTTCTACAATAATTGTTAGCGTTTCGTTGCATGAACTATCAAGAGTTATATCTATAACATTAGAAAATGCACGTAGGCAGACCGTGTCTACTTCTATATATTTTATGATGGCCCCTTCAATACAAATATTGGAACATCCAATAGTGCCCTCCTTGATTGGTTGGGCAGAAACTGTTGTATAAGAACATAAAAATAAAAGAACTATGCACAATCCAATGAATTTATTCAATATATCACCTAAAGTCCTGTCATTACTGACGTCTTGCTCTTTAATAAATGATTTGTTGTAATAATAGAAATCGTTTGTACAACCATCAGAAGCACCCCCATTGCAGCAGCCTCATTAAAATCTGCATGGAAAAACAATTCCTTAATTTTCCAGGTAATTGGGGCCATGTCCGGATTAGTGGCCCCCAAAAGAATACTTGTTGAAACTTCAGAAATAACATAAACAAATGACAACATAGCACCAGCAACGATGCTCATGGATATCAACGGCAAGGTAATCTTTAAAATTGTCTTTATCTTTGATGCACCAACGTTTAGCGAAGCCTCCTCTAATGCTTCGTGCGTCTGTTGCAACCCCGCATATGCTGCACGCACAGCAAATGGTATCTTACGTACGACATATGCCGCAACAATGACAAACGCAGGGTTTGTTGGAGGGAAAATACCTGTTCCATAGAAAACTACAAATAGGCCGATACCCAGGACTATGCCTGGTATTGCCAAAGGCATTGTAACTAGCATGTCTAATGCCAAAATACCGGGGAATTTTTTCCTTGAAATAATATATGCGGCCATCGTCCCTATAATAATTATCAAAAAAACAGATGCAAATGAATACATCAAACTATTTTTTATTGGTGTATACATATGCACATTAGAAAACATATATGTGTAATTAGCAAGTGTTAAACCACCCATTCCTCCTTTAGTAAGCGACAGCTTGAGTATTCCTATGTGGGGCATGAGCGCCAATGATAGAACCCCAATGATAAACGTTAAAATTAAAATAACCTGTTTACGAGATGCTTTTACCGTTAAAGACTGCCAAGTGCCTCCTTTTGACATCATGGCATACTGCTTAAGACTAATGTACTTCCGTATAACAACAAAGCAAACCAACGCAATTGCTAGTAGTAAGACGCAAAGCGCCATGACTTTGTAATTGTATTGCCCTATGTATTGGGGTGCCCAGTTATTGAGAATATAAAGAGTAATTGTGTGTCGTGCAGGGTAGCTGTATGCACCCTGTGAGAATATTATGGGGGTGCCTAGGTCTTCCAAGGATAATATAAAAGTAAGTATGGCGCCAGCCTCGATTCCTGGCATTGCAAGAGGCAGTGTTATAGATCTAAACTTGAAAAAACCCCTAGAACCCATATTTTCTGCCTGTTCCTCTAAGCTAGGATCGATATTTGAAAATGAAGAATATGTAGTTAGGTATACTAACGTGTAAAAATGAAGTGTCTCAACTAGGACGATTGCAGGTATTCCTGTTATCCATATGGCTTTCGGAAGAATATGAAGATTTTCAAAAAATATCTGATTGATAATACCATATTGAGATATGAACTCCTTGACACCAAGAGCTCCGACAAATGGTGGTGCTATAAGGGGAACTAGAATCAATGCCTTGAATATGCCTTTTCCGAAAAAACTATACCTGTACATAATATATGCCAGCGCTACCCCTATTATAGTTGAGAATAACGTTGTAAAAATAGCTATAAACAAAGAGTTAAAAATCGCCCCACAATCAGTAAGGCCAATTATAAGTACCCTTTCTGTATTACGCATAAAAGTTAGATCCCATTGACCTGGGGTACGCCAAAGTTCTGAGTCACTAAATACGGCATTCATGTTTTGCATTGTGAAACCATTGTCCCAAAACGCCCCCCCTATAATAGACAATAGGGGATAAATCATAAATGTACCAAAAACGAATAGAATGATAATAAGTTGGATTGTAGTAAGTCTATCTAGTTCTCTTCTGAGGCTATGGACGAACCTAATAAACCTATTTTTTTTATGCATAAAATTCCTGCCAAAAATAACTCTACCCATAGGTAGAGTTAATTATATTTTAAAGATTTTCTATCTCTTCTTTTATCTGGTCGTAAAGTTCGGCTTTCTCGTCTGCCCATTCAACAGATTTTGCATTAGAAAATGTAGAATCCTTAAGCATAGAATCATTTATTTCCTGAGCCTCCTCAAGAGTTATTAGCGGCGCTCCCATTATGCCTACATAGTAATCCCATTGTGTTTGAGTAAGCCTGCCCTCATCTTTAGCTTTAATCATGGCCCTCCAAGCACTTAGAAGATTTCCATGAGGTTTATTCAAAACAGCTGACCAGTAAGGCACCACAGTGCCTTCATAGGAGCTGGCAAGTGCATCAGAAAATTCAATACCTTGATTGGCAATCGTTAATTCATAAAGATCTTTAAGTTTGGTTCGCGTTTTTCCAAATTCCGTATCAAATGCATCTGCACGAACAGGCATCCTATTAATAGTATCATCTAACCACAGGGATTGCCCTTCGGGAGAAAGTACGAACTTAATAAATGCCTCAGCCGCTGCCACCTTCTGTGTATTATACATAATGGCAATAGGGTCACCATTGAGCAACGATTGTCCACGGGGAATAACATATTCTGTATCGGGGAAATCTTCCATTGCAGAATATCCATAAAAATCAATAGTCGTTCCAATGGCTATTTCTCCTGTTTCAACAGCGTTAAGCACATCGACTGATCCATAATAAATTCCAGAATTAGCTGCAATTTCAGTAAGCTTTATCCATCCCTCTTCCCATCCATAATTCTGAAGTATTATTTCATAAATACGGGTGTTAGACGTCGTGTCCGGTGCATTGCCAATCCCAATAATAGGCGGATCCTTAAAATAAATTGGATCTGCAAGATCATCCCATGTCTCTGGTTTGACCAAACCATAAAAATCTAGGACTTTATGATTAACTGTGAAACCAAAAGATGATATGGCAGCAGCAACCCACGCGGGATCGTCCCCATATTCAGATATATATCGTTTCATAGGGGCGCCGCCAATCGTATCTTCTATTTCTGATAGGATGTCGCCAAGTGTTTCCTCTGAAAGGGGCATAAGATATCCTAGGTCTGCAAGCTGATCAAAAAGTGTGGGGCCTCCCCCCCATGCAACATCTATTCCTCCATTATCTATTGCCGTAGGCCATAGGCCTGGAACAGGTTGCATATATCGTATCTTAGTTATACCTGCTTCAACAGCGTATGTTGAATCCAAAAATGGATTCTCAAACACTTCTTGAATTGACGTATCATGGCGAGTGATAATTGTCAATGTTATTCCTTCTGCTTCATCGTCTCCACCCAAACATCCTGAAGAGAAAAGAATCATGATTACCAAAGCTATGCTAATAATAAATTTCTTCATAGAGTTGTTATTATTATACCAAATAATATGTGCCAACTTGTTCATTGAAAAACACCATAATTCCATTTTATGGAAAGTATATATACTTTTTGATTTAAACCAAAGAAAAATTTATATAACGTTTTGTCAAACTATAATATGGGATGTTACATCTTTGTGTAAATATCTCAAAGGGGTGAAAATGATTGAATAAAAAAAACTTAGCATCATTGTTCGTTCTTTTTGCTTTGCTATTTTCAATGGTCGCAGCAGCAAGCGCTGAAGATACAACACCAGCAAAGGTTGTTATAGACGCAGCGCATGATACCCGACACGCGGGGGACCTTGAAGATTTGCCGGCATTGCTTGAAGAGTGGGGTTATACTGTAGAAGTGGTAACTGATGAGATAACAGCCGATGTTCTCTCGGGTGCAAAGATACTTCTTGTTCCTGTGCCACAAGGTATTCCATACTCTCAAGACGAACTAAACGCAGTTAAAGCATGGTTTGATGAAGGTAATGTAGCCATATGGGTAGCTGGTGACAGCGACTATGACGGACCAGAAATTATTCCAGCAACTAACGCCATCCTAACTAAAATAGGATCTAACATCATGATTGAGAACGCAAGCATTGAAGAACCAACTGAAGATTACAATGATGGTTCAGCCTACAGGGTAGTCGCGTCGAACTGGAACGCAGAGTTGTCAATTTCAACTGGTGTGTTAAAAGAAGTTTTCCACGGTCCAACATTTTTATATGGGCTTGATGATGGTACGCCTGTTAATCTAACAACAGAGAGCATCAAAAATGTGAACTGGGTAGCCAAGACCAGTGAGGAAGCTGTTGTAGTGGTCCATCACCTTACACTGATTAAAACACCAGGAATTGAAGACGGTTCAAAAGGACAGTTTGTGATGATGGCAGTTCAGGAGAAAGCAGGTGCTAACAAATCATCCAAGATCGTGGTTTCTACAGAAACACTATTTTGTTCATACAAGAACATGAACAAGGATGGACCTTCAGAAAAAGGAAATCATGAGATTCAGGGAGAAACTCTTCTAAAGAATACTCTTGAATGGATGCAACTAGAATCTGAAGAAGGATCAAACACAATGCTTTATGCGGGGATCGTGATACTTGTATTAATCGTCCTTGGTGCGGCATCGTTCATGATGAAAAAGAAGTAAACAACCTCTCTTCTTTTATTTTTTATTTTATATTTTTACTTTTTTTCGACCATTTTTGTATAAATTGAACTAATAAAAAATAATGCCAAAATTAAATAACAAAAACGTATGGTGAGGGTATGCAACTTGAGACAATCCTACAAAATATTACAAATGATAAAATAGAGAAGATATATGGGGCAGTAGATGGTAAAAGAACGCCAATAGAAGGCATTGCAACATTAGAAGAGATAAAAAGCATACTTATCGTTTTTGAGAATGAATATAGGAAAAAAAACGTTGGCACTTCACTTCACAGATCTTATGTGTCCCTAATAAACAAACTAAAGCTGATATTTCCACAGTTGGATAGGATTGTAAGAGAGCTTCATGAAGGGAAAAATCCAAAAACCACAGGTGCTGATGCGCGTAATATTGTATCCAATTTTCACCTGTTAATAAACAGTTTGAAAGAAGTGGCAAGATCTATTGATAAAAACACTAAATAGTTTTTATGAATTATAATTTTTCAACAAACAATATTGTACAATGATATATAATATTGTAATAATATTCTATTAATATAGCCATATTCCATTGAAACTACTCTATCCAACATAAACATAATAAATTCATATAGAGTAGGAGTAATTACATATGAAAAAGAAGACAAAAATAATATGTCTGCCCTTTCTTATTTTCGCTTTTATGGCGCTAGCCATGCCAATGCTGTATGCAGAAAGCGGAAACATCACGGCCACAGCACAGATAAACCCTATTGCACCAGGTATCAATAGCATTGCTATTCTTGACACCAATCATGATGTATGCACAACTTTGGATGTTAACAAAGAGTACTTTCTCAAAGTATCAATAATAGAGAAGAATGGCATGCAAGACATAAATTCTATTACAGCTAATATATATTATGCAAAAGACGGCATGTTCCAACCTGCTGGAATCGACAAGCGATCAAATTATGTATTTGTTTGGAACAATTCTCAGTCTGGAGGCACATGGGGCTGCACACCAGGCGGCTATCTCAATGAGGCAGCTTGTACTTATGAGATAGAATCTCCGTATATAACATCTTTTTTCTTTGTATTCAAGTTAGACAAGACAGCTATGCCTTCTGGACAACAAAAAACATGGAAAGCAGTTGTGAATATTATAGATACGGCATCTTTGAATTCTACAAGTGAATCATTTCTCTTTGATGTAAATGATTATATAGAATGGTCTGGAATCCCGGCAGAAGTGAATCTAACAACCACAGGTTTAGATCCTGAAAGCACATGGGATCTCACATCCCCCATTTCAATTAATGCAACTGTAATATCAAATACAGAAGTAACTACCTGTTTTCAGGCAAGTAACTTGCAATTAGGATCATCCCTCATTGAAGCAGACAATTACTTTATAATACAGGCCACGAGCATCCTAACTGGTGGAACCATCGTCAACGATTATTTAATTGCACATCCTGTGCCAATGACTAAAACAGCTATCTACATAGGCGTTTATGATACTCAATGCCTCCTAGACCCTTCTGTAAAAGGATATTCAGAAGGAAATATCCCTCTAATCTCATTTATTGTAGACGCAGCAGAAGGAAAATTAGTGCCAAATATCCCTGCCGGGACCTACGTAGCTACATGGACATTTAGTTTAGAAAGGGGAGAAGGAGCCACTGCTTAAAAATACTATCTATGGAGCACTTATATGAAATATAAGTATCTGATAATACATTGCACTATTTTTTTTATAATGATGCAATGTGCTATGGCCCAAGCCGATATAGGTTTAGGGATATCTGGCAACAATCAAGCTCTTGTCATAGAATCATTCCCTTTTACATATTCTAACTCAATAAGTATCCACAATGCTGGCGACGAAAAAAGCATATATTGTGTTAAAATTGTAGGCGAATACACAGATATAGTGGGATGGATTGACGTTAATCCTAAAATTATGGTAATAGAACCAGGGGGTTATGCCAACGTACAATACAGCGTTTATGCAGAGGAAGGGTATACAGGAACGTATATTACTTATCTGGAAATCACTGCTTATAAAGAAAGTGTTAAGAGCGCTACGCTGCAAGAAACTCCAATGTCATATGTACAATCAAGCGGGATAATCCGTATATCTATTGAAGTAAGTGAGGAAGCAGGATTAAACTCAATGGGAATTCAACATCCGTCGCTTAACTATGAAGAGATGCCATCTGGGCCCTTTAAACTAGTGGTGGAGAATATAGAATCATGCTCTTCTGGAGTATCTATTGAAACATTCGATCGCCCATTATATATTGACATTCCCCATCAAGTGATAAAAAACAAACTAATTCCTTTATCAGGAGGATATATCGGAGAAGGGGAACCTGAAAGCATGAAAATTATCCTCAATGCCCCAAGCGGAGAAACGTATACTCTCGCCCCATCCACATCATTTATCTTCAACGAGGAAGGCACGTGGCATGCTATACTCGTTTTAGGAAATCAGCCGATTATAGGGAAAGCAATAGAAGTCCTCCCCGAAAAAAGAGGGATATGGCCATACGTGGGAAAGAGTTCTTTAATAGCCATATCACTTTTTGCAGCAATTATGTGTATTAAAAAATATCATTTGCCTCATTAGTAGGCGCGATATCATAAAATATTCAATCAATCAAAAAGGTTTATATATTCTTATAAAGGGACTATATATATCAGTTATACGGCTTGGAGGATATTATATGGTAATTGTCCGTCTCAAAGAAGTGACAAAGAAATTTTCTGACGTAATTGCTGTTAATAATGTAACATTAGAAATAAATGATGGGGAACTATTTACTCTCTTAGGTCCAAGTGGTTGTGGCAAAACTACATTGCTAAGATCAATTGCAGGATTCTATTTAGCTGAAGATGGAAAAATATTCTTTGACGATCTTGATGTTACAAATATACCCCCTAATTTGAGGGAAACCGGGATGGTATTTCAAAATTATGCCCTTTGGCCACACATGTCCGTTTTTGATAACGTAGCCTATGGCCTTAAAATACGTAAAATGGAAAAAACTGAAATCGAAAAGAAAGTAAATGAGATACTTGAACTTGTAAAACTTGAAGGCATGGCAAAACGTTACCCTTACCAACTTTCAGGGGGGCAGCAGCAGCGTGTTGCTCTGGCCCGTGCCCTTGTAATAGAACCTAAAGTGTTGTTATTAGACGAGCCCCTCTCAAATCTCGATGCAAAACTAAGAATAGAGATGAGAAATGAGATATCCCGCATACAAAAACGGCTTGGTATAACTACTATCTACGTAACCCACGACCAGGAAGAAGCATTGGCTATATCAGACAGGTTAAGTATAATGGATAGGGGAATATTACAACAAATAGGTACACCCCATGAGATTTACTCCTTGCCCAAGAATCTATTTGTAGCAGACTTCGTTGGTGAATGCAACATCATCAAAGGAAAAATAACGTCTGTAGGAAAATACATAGAACTTGAAACAGATTCAGGGGCTAAGCTTACCGGTATTGCAGAAGAGTACAGAAGAGACGAATATAAGGTGGGCGATGAAGCATATGCAACAATACGCCCAGAGAACTTTGAACTTGTAAATACAACGAAAAAAGACAATCACGTTACAGGCTATGTAAAGTATACACAGTACTTCGGTAAGATTAACAGGCTTTTTATTGATGCCCTAAACATGCATATAATGGTCGATGCAGATCCTATAAAGACGCGTGATGTCGCGCATAAAAACATCGATATATACGCAACTCCAGAATCAACTCTCATCCTTCCTAAATGATGAACAAGTGCATTCTTGTTTTACCTGCACTATCGTCCATGGCATTACATTTTTTTCAACAATTACTCCTGGGCCAATTCCACAATCATTGCCTATTTTTCTTCCCTCATATATTGTAACATTGATGCCTGTTTTTGTGTTATCCCCAATAATAACGCCCAACTTACGTCTGCCTGAAGAGATGACCTTACCACGTATCTCCATCTTCACGGGATCCTTCTTGTGGCGAAGATTAGCAATAAGAGTGCCAGCGCCAATGTTACAGTTTGAACCTATCACCGAATCTCCCACATATGATAAATGCGCAGCGTTCGTGTTATCAAACAACACGGAGTTCTTTATCTCTGTGGCATTGCCTATATGGCAGTTGTTCCCCACTGTAGTAAATGGCCTTATGAAACAGTTTGGGCCTATATCGCAGTGCTCTCCTATTCGTACTGGCCCTATTATATAAGCGCCATTGCGAATTATAGTTCCCTTTCCAACATGGATATTGCCTGAGTATGTTACATTCTTCTCAATAACGCCTTCAATACGTTCTTCTTGATTTTTAACCATATACTCATTTACATCAAGTAATGACCAAGGGTAACCTATGTCATTCCAATACCCCGAATACTTCACTACGGCGAAATCCTCTTTTTGCATCAGTATAGAGTCTGTAAGTTCATACTCGCCACGTACAGAAAGAGGGGTGTCCCTTATTGCAGAAAAAATATTTGGTTTAAATACATATACTCCTATGTTGACCAATGATTTTTTGGACAATCCTGTTTTCTCAAAAATGTTATCAAGTTTTCCATGCCTTTCCACAACTGAACCATAACTTCCATCATTGTCCATATTCTTTACGGATATTACCTGGTTCCCTGTTTTTTTGAATACCTCTATTGCATTTTTTATGCAATCCCTCTCCACAAAAACATCGCCATTTAAGCATACAAATGGTTCTTTTATATCTTGGGCAGACATTACTGCTGTAGCAGTGCCATTCACATCCTTTTGGACTACGTAACGTACATGCAAGCCTGGGTGAAACTGAGTAACGTAATCCCTTATCATGTCTTGTTTATAATTTATAACAAAGACAAATTCATCAACCATTCCTTCAAGTGACATGATGACATGCTCTATTAAAGGTATGTTTCCAAGGGGGATTAATGCTTTTGGCCTTGTGTTTGTAATAGGATGAAGCCTTTCACCCTTTCCCGCCATAAGAATAACAGCTTTCATAGTAACGCACTGACCTTTTTTCTTGCTAAAACTAATAATTCTTTCGCCCTTTCTCTAGAACATGCCTCAACGGTTATTCTAAATGCCGGTTCTGTACCAGAGAAACGATAAAGAACCCAAGAATCTCCATAGTCCATACGTATGCCATCAATTGTAAGCATAGACTCATGCTCTTCACTATACAAACTCTCAGAAAGTCTTACTTCAAACGCTTCTCTATCAATATCCCCCATAGTTATCTTATCTCGTAGTGTCACAAGTGGTGGGACGTTCTTACGCTCTTTGGAAAGTATGATGCCAGAATCCTTCATTTCAAGCAGTTTAACTGCAGACAACACGCCATCTGGAGTAAGCCAATGCGAAGGAAATATCCAAGTGCCGCTAGGTTCTCCACCAAAAATAGCCTTATGGCCAACAACATCCCTAGCCAATGCCACATCGCCCACGCAACTACGAACTACTTTTCCTCCAAAAGATTCGACATATTTATCTATGCACATAGATGCATCAACAGTTGTTACAATTATTGGATGTGCTTTCTTTGAAATGCTGCATTCGAATCCTGCGATGAGTGAAAGTAAAATATCGTAGTCTATGTACTTGCCTTCTTCATCTATTGCACCTATCCTGTCCGCATCCCCATCATTTGCAATCCCGATGTCGCAATTAAATGACGAAACGGCATGCGATAAACTTTGGAGATTTACGCAGCTAGGTTCTAGGCCTCGAGAAAAAAATCCTGTCGGTTGACAATTTAATGAAAAGACCTGCATTCCCAAACGCTCGAGTAAATAAGGTGTAATAACACTTCCAGCGCCGCCGCCACAATCAACAGCAACACGATAGGAACCATCGAATGAAACTGTGTTAATTATTTTATCAATATGTAGATTTATAGAGGGCCGTTTGATTATATCGCCCATAGATTTCCATGATGAATTAGAATAAGCGCCTGTTGAAATTATTTGCTCTATTTGTTCTTCTAAAGAAAAATAAGCAACCCCATCCTTATCCCATATCTTCATGCCATTATATTCTGGGGGATTGTGTGAAGCAGTGATTATAATTCCTGCATTGCACCCGTATTCGCGAATAGCTACACCCAAAGTAGGTGTCGGTGCTAATCCAATATCATAGACAGTATTGCCTTGTGAAACGATCCCTGCAATCAAGGAGTTTTTAAGGCTTGGTCCTGAAGTACGAGAATCCATCCCTACAGCCACCGAACCATCTAGAAGAGTTCCAATAGCTTTTCCAACGTTAAGTGCCAAACTCTCAGTGATCTCTTGTCCGTATAAACCACGAATTCCGGATGTTCCAAAAAGTTTCATGTTATCATTTTTCGTATCATGTATGAAAAATATATACTTTTCCACTACAATCCCCATAAAATTTTAAAGCAATGCTCAAAGACAATATATAATGGCAAGGGATTTGAAAAAGAGAATACTCATATTTGTTATTGCATACCTAATAATGTCAACCATCTTAGCATACTACTTTAGAGAAGATAGCTTAAACTCCATAAATGAAACAATAGAATCCAATGGCAAGAAGGTCAATATAAAAGTTTTCTTTTCAGAGAATGAAGAAATTTGGGCTCAAGAAACCCTGGCCTTAGCAAGTGGCACTATAGAATCATTGATAAAAGGGTATGATAAAAATTCTCCCCATAATACAATATCGATTTATGCTTCGTCACTTGATAAAACAAACAACTATCCCTTTAAGCTAGAATACTCCTCCGATCGCTTAACCATGGCAAAAGATTACCCTATAAATCCTGTTGTATGGGGAATATCCCAAATGTGGCTAAAAGATGGAAATACTCGCCTTCCGGATTGGATAGTACATGGTCAATCTGCATATATAACATACTGGGCGCTTGATGATGCAGGATTCTCACAAGATGCATGCTTATTCAAAGAAATGCTTGCAACAAATGCTAAAGGATTTGAGGATATATTTGCATTAGATGAATACGTTCTACCAAAAAATGCAGATGAGAAAGAAGTACATTATTTATTTTATGAATCTTTTCAAGTCTTTGAATCCCTTTATCAACAAACATCACTTGCCACCATGGCCTCTATCACAAAAGATGTGATGTCTTCTCAAAACACACAATGGGATACAACCCGTTACATATCATTTGTCAATGAACATGCCGAGATAGATGTTGAAGCCATATTTTCACCTGTCTTTTTAGGAGATGTTAGCCATAAGATTTCAACATGGAAACTTTATCACTACTTGGAACTTGCTGGTGCGGCAATTGTAGTTTTGCTTATATTCATATGGGCCTTCTGGAACAAGATAAAACAAAGACTATCATTTTTAGCCATACTAAAGGAAAGAAATCCCATGAAAAGAGAACTAATAAAAAAGTATAGGACAAAGGAACGCATACTTATGGAGCTAGAAAGTTACTTTAAAATGAGAATACCTGAAGATCAGTTCGACTTATTCGTCAAAAGGTTCTACTATGAAAAACATACAAAAGACCAGGAACAATCATAACGATATATTTTTAAACTAATTTATATTATTTTAGGGTACGATATATATGTCAAATTCTAATAAAAAGACTGTTGAGGTAGATGATGGTATTGGTTACAAGTTCAAACATACAGGAGAACTTGAAATTCCAAAACGTATCATTGACCAGGTAGTTGGCCAAGACGAAGCAGTCGAAATCATCAAAATTGCCGCAAAACAGCGCAGAAATGTATTATTAATAGGAGAGCCAGGTACCGGTAAATCCATGCTAGGGCAAGCTATGGCAGAACTACTACCTCGTGAAGAGTTAGAAGATATTATCTGTTATCCAAATATTGAAGACCCTAATACACCTAAGGTAAGGGCTGTGCGTGCCAATGACGGAAAAGCCATCGTTAAACATCATAAACAACGTGCCAGTCAGCAGGAAAACGGCAAGTATATAGTTCTTTTCTTTGTTATAGCAATAGTAATGTTCTTGTCATTCACATCAGGGCAACTACTCACAGGCATCCTGATTGTGGTGCTTTTGATTTTCCTCATGCAGAATATGACGCGCTCAAAAGGAACCGCACTTATACCAAAATTATTAATTGATAATTCAGAAAAAATCATATCTCCATTTATTGATGGAACTGGTGCACACGCAGGAGCGCTTCTTGGAGATGTGCGTCACGATCCATTTCAATCAGGAGGGCTAGGAACTCCGCCGCATGAGCGTGTTGAAGCTGGAATGATTCATCGGGCGCATAAAGGCGTTCTTTTCATTGACGAGATATCCACATTCCAGATCAAGATGCAGCAAGCAATACTTACTTCCTTGCAGGAAAAGAAATACTCTATCACAGGACAAAGCGAGATGTCATCCGGTGCGATGGTACGCACCGAAGTTTGTCCATGTGATTATGTACTTATTGCAGCAGGCAACCTTGAAACTGTTAGTGGTATGCACCCTGCACTCAGATCTCGTATTCGTGGATATGGATATGAGATATTTA
The DNA here is from genome assembly GCA_030603445.1 of Methanomicrobia archaeon. Taxonomy (GTDB): domain Archaea; phylum Methanobacteriota_B; class Thermococci; order Methanofastidiosales; family NM3; genus NM3. The sequence goes on from JAUVXU010000008.1 coordinate 27,135, forward strand.
TGAATGATGTGATGAAGGACACATTAGAAAACAGAAGAAGGATTGTCCAAGTCGTAGCTCAAGAAGTTACAAAAGATAAGAAAATTCCCCAATTTACCTATGATGCCGTAGTAGAAATAGTAAATGAAGCACGAAGACGTGCAGGCAGAAAAGGATACATTACGATGAAGATGCGTGAACTTGGCGGACTTATTCGCACAGCAGGTGATCATGCTCAAAAGAAAGGAAAAGAACTTGTTGAAGTAGAAGATATCTTAGAAGCAAAGAACAAAGCAAGAACATTAGAACACCAGCTAGCCGACAAGTACATTGAGAAAAGAAAAGAGTATCAAATAATTAGGACAAAAGGCCAGGCAATTGGTAGGATAAACGGTCTTGCTGTTGTTGGTGATAGTGGTATCATCTCAACAATTGAGGCAGAAGCCGCTCCTTCTGCAAGCAAGGAAGAAGGAAAGATCATTGCAGCTGGAAAATTAGGAGATATTGCAAAAGAATCTATTCAAAACGTTTCAGCGCTTGCAAAAAAATACATAGGAAAAGACATATCCAATTATGACATACATGTCCAATTCATACAAGCTTATGAAGGGGTGGAAGGCGATTCAGCATCCATATCAATCGCCACTGCAGTAATATCTGCCCTTACTGGCATCCCAATACGACAAGACATCGCTATGACTGGTTCACTGTCTGTTAGAGGAGAAGTACTCCCGATAGGAGGAGTAAACGCAAAGATTGAGGCTGCAATAGATGCAGGAATAAAAGAAATAATAGTCCCTGACTCGAACAAAGCAGATATACTACTTGATGCAAGACATAAGAAACGGGCAAAAATTAGGACTGTAAAGACAGTTGCAGAAGTTTTTGAATATGCTTTCGCAGGTGAGAAAAAAGAAGAGCTCGTGAAGAAAATCAAGACTCTCATGACAGATAATATATAAAAATAACAACATTTTAAATTTATATCTCTTTTTTAATTTTTTTTATTTTGTAGAAAAAATCTTTAAAGCCAAAAAATTACTACAAGATAATGATATATGAGATTATTTCATCCACATACAGCTCGAATTCGTATATTCTTACAGGAGAGTATACCATACTTATAGACCCTGGGCTTCCAGAAAATATTCCTTTAAAATCATTTCTGCAAAAGAAGATGCTTACAATAAACTGCATTATAAACACACACTGCCACTATGATCATATTGGAGGAAATTTTGGAGAAGAAATATATGTGCATGAGAACGATGCCAATGCCATTGAGACAGGAAACTACAAGACAGCATATATGAATTTTATTTCAGAATTTAATGGATTTCCTGTTAAACGCCGATTGAAGGAAAACGACGTTATATCCGCCGGAGATCATTCGCTTAAAGTATTACATACTCCTGGCCACACGTCAGGAAGCATATGCCTTTTAGATGCCAACACCAACACATTATTTAGCGGCGATACGTGGTTTATGAATGGGATAGGTAGAACAGACCTTCCATCAGGGAATCTCAACGACCTAGAAAAAAGCCTCATGAAACTAGCAAAGATAGATGCAAAACATATATGCCCCGGACATGGCATGCCTTTTGAGAACAATATTGAAAATATTATTCGTAACTTCTTCCCGGAGGATTGGTGATGAGGGAGTTATCAAAAAAAGAACTAATATCTGTAATAAAACTACTTCAAGAAGATATTACAAAAAGAGTAAAAAAATCTGGTTCAAATGGTGTAGTCATTGGCATATCGGGAGGGATAGATTCAGCAGTTACGTGCGCATTGTGTGCAGGGGTAGTTGATACCCTGGGACTTTTTATGCCTGAAAAAGAAATTACACCTCCGGAGGACGCAGATGATGCGCTTTTCCTTTGTAGGTCTTTGGACGTGCCATACAGAAAGATAGATATAACTAAACCTTTGCATTGCATGATTGACGCATATCCCTTACCTTTAAACAAATATTGTATATCAAACATCACACCCAGACTTAGGATGTCTTATCTATATGCCACCGCAAACCTCGAGAAAAGAATAGTGGCCGGGACGTCTAACAAAACAGAACGTTTACTTGGATATTCCACTAAATGGGGGGACAATGCATCTGATTTTTGCTCTATAGGAAATTTATGGAAGACAGAAGTTTTCAAAATTGGGAAGATACTTGGCATCCAAAAATCAATACTAGAAAAAGCTCCTTCTGCCAGATTATTTGTCGGTCAGACTGATGAGAATGATCTCGGAGGAAAATATGAAGTAATAGATGAAATACTCTACTTGATGACCGAGAAAAACAAAACTCCAGAAGAAGCCGGAAGACGTGTTGAAAACATAACACTTGCCATTTCACTTAACAAAAGAATAAAAGATAACGCCCACAAACGTGTTATGCCCCCGTGTCCTGAAGTGGGGCTGTAACAACGCCTTGGGCAAATTCATCAGTTCCTCCACCTTTTCCATAGTCACATATGACCTTGTTTGCCTTGAATCCCTTCTTTTGTGCATTTATTCCGCATACAATCACAAGAAGCTTCCCATTTGAAAGAACAACAATAGAATCATCATCGGCAAGTGAGAAAGCTGTTTTTCGCAATACTTCCGAATCACCCTCAATAGTAGCTATTAATTGGCGAATGCCATCCTTTTCCACGAACGCATCCCCAAGAGAGGATTGCTTAATCTTTGAGAGTTCGAGTTTGAGGCCTTCTATCTCTTTTACGCCTTTTTTCCATTCTTTGAAGAAACGATCGCACGTAGCTACAAGATGCATCTTGTCAACACGAAAAATAGATGCTGATTTCCTGATGATGCGAGCATCCTCCTGCATTGAGCGCACCGCCTGCAATCCTGCCGTGTACTCAAGGCGCACTATGCCATCTTGTATCTTTTCAGATTTTATTATTTTAATAGGCCCAACTTCGCTTGTTGAATTGCAGTGAGTCCCACCACACGCTTCCACATCAAGGCCTTCAATAGAAACAATACGCAACACGCGGCCTGGTACAGCCCCACCCTGATAAATCCTAAATCCATAGCGCTTTTCCGCCTCGTCCCTTTCCATAAAAGTCTTGACAACAGGCTTATCATCCAGTACATATTTGTTGGACAGATACTCTATTTCCTCTAGTTCTGTATCTGTTAACGATACGTAGTGTGTAATATCTAATCGCGCCTTCTCTACTGTCTTTTCGGCGCCTGCCTGCCAGATATGATTACCCAACACTTTACGCGCAGCAGCATTTATTATGTGTGTTGCAGTATGATGGCGGGTAAGTGCCCTCCTGCGCTCCTTATTAACAGTGCAAAAGACTTTTTCACCTACAGAGAAGATGGCCTCATCAACTGTATGAATCACAATAGGCCCATATTTTTTAACTGATAAAACATTAGCAGCACCTATGGTCCCTAAATCTTGTTCCTGCCCTCCCCCCACAGGATAAAAACATGTCCTGTCAAGCGCTATCTCGTTGCCCTTAATCCATAATATCTCTGCTTCAAAATCATATTTGTCATCATTATCATAATAGAGCAACTTAGTTGGAAGCACATCGAACTGGCGTTGTTGTTTTTTCTTTTTTTCAGGTTTTTGGGCCTCGTGTCGCTCAGTTACCTGAATATAAAAATCGTTGGGAATATCAACTTTAACTCCAAGCTCATCCGCCTGTGCCTTTACAAGCTCTGGTGTTACCCCATGTGAATCGTACATCTCTATGAGCTTGTCTGATGATATCTTATTTTTTGTAAGCATTGATCGAACTATTTTCTTTGCTTTTGTCTTGGAATTCCCATATTTTTCTTCTTCTACTTTTAATATGCGTTCTACATCGTCGATTGTCTCATCAGAGAAGGGAAACTCCTTTTCAAGATACTCTGCATGCAGCCTGCACAGTTCACCTATGGATGTATCAAACCCATACATGTCTATGAAATACTGGGCACGCCTAAATAACACGCGAAGATTATAACCACCCCCCACATTAGATGGCAAAGCCCCATCAGCCAATGCAAACAATAGTGAACGTGAATGATCAGCAATGGAATAATTCGCAGCAATTGGAAGCACTACATTTTTAAGAGTATCAACATCGCATCCAATAGACTGCGCTATATTTGCCCAGGTGGTTTTTATATCTTCATTCTCATCTACATTTAACATGCCTGAGTATGGGGCAAACTTCTTAAAAATGTCAAAATCTGGTTCTAAAGACGAATGTTTGTACAGGTGGTCTATAACTGTGGGGAATACAGAATCATAAATTGATGGGGTTCCTTGGGAAAACCATGTGAATCGCTCCTGGCCTGCCCCCATATCTAAAACTTTAAGATCAAGTTCCCTGTATCCAGAAGATGTCATTTCGTAAAGGATGTAGACTTGATTGCCAAGCTCAACGCCATGGGAGAAAAATTCCATACATGGGCCAAAATTTCCGCCGCCAGCCCAGCCATCTTCATGAAATATTAAATCTTTTTTTGGTATTTCCATTCCTGATGTAAGCCAAAAATATATGTCCCGGAAATATTTTTCTTGGTCGAACTCATGTTTTTTTGTAAATGCATGTTGTCCTATCATGACAAAACCTGTAAAGGATCTTCCAGAGATTCCAACATTGTCCGTATCAAGGAAACGTAAGCAAAATTGTGGTACAACAAGGGGATTTGCAGGAGGAGTAATAGAACCTGAAACAACATGTGGTTGGAAATCGTATATTGATGCTTGGACAAAATCCGTGTCATCTCTCCATCTAGCAACCACAGGATATCGGGGAATAGTTTTATACCCCATATCTCCAAAAGCATTTGAGAATCTCTCCCATGTTTCTATATAATCCATGGAACGGGCAGGAGAGTTGCCTATGAATGAATATCCTCCCTCACAATCAGGATCGCCACACACTTCGCGATCACTAGTTGACCAGAAATATTTGCCACATTTCTTACAAATACCTCTTTGAAATCCTTTTTCTTCTAAAACATCGACCGCAAAATACTTTTTATAGTCCTTAGATGCCTTCTCTCTGAACTTAGCCTTCAATGTCTTTGTATCCATGGTCGCACCACAATGTATTCTTAATCATGGTAAATAATTGTTATTAATAAACCTTTTTATTTTTATTAGATTTATTGCTAGATTAGTTAATTTTTGTAAATAATTATTAAAAAAAGCTAATTCGGGGGATGTTAATAAATAGAAAAAATTATTGTCTCTCCAATATGTATTTACGTTCAAGCATTTCAAGCACAATAGAGACTTCTCCCTCATCAACTCTTAGTCTGTTAGATAGGTCTTTAGAGGATAATGTTCCTCCTGCATTGACTACCTCTAATACCACCCGTTTCTCAATATCAGTTAATCCGAGCTTCTCACATAAAATTAATGCCTGTTGGCGAACTTGTTCTACCTTATATTCTAGATACTCTTTTGCCTGTATTATCTTTTCAAGTTCACTGATCAAAGAGGACATAACAAGAGAAAGCTCCCCTATCTCATGAATATGTTGCGTCTTCTTAACTTCATCTTCAAATGTTTTAAGTTGGGGGAATTCTATAAAAATATCTGAAAAATCGGAATCTAAAAGGTCCTCAAGGTTTGTATCGAAACGATATGGCCCAACTGAAAACTCCATATGAACTCTCTTGTTTATCTTAAAATATTTCCTTGGGCTTCCGCGACTTTGTTTCTTTATATAAAGTTCAACTATATCGGCTTCCTGCAAAAGCCTCATATGCTCATTTATGGCTTTTTGTCCAATATTTAGTTTATCTGCAATCTCTGTGGTGTAACATGGCCCCGAAGCAAGCATCTTTAGTATCAGTCTCCTGGTCTCGTTTCCCATAAGATTAAAAAGAATGTCCTCATCCATCAGATCATCGCCATATTTACCCGCAATCACGAGTATTCTTATCTAAAGTATAAGTTAACTTTATGTTCATTTAAATATTTTATATAATTTATTTATAAAACTTTTGGTAGATATAGTATTAAGACAAAATTATGATAAGATTTATATACAACATCGATGTTTTAAAAATAATAACTATCTTTAATTGGTGTTTTATATGGAACAGGAAAAAAGTGTGACCCATATAGTGCATGAAATCCTTGATTCGCTCCCTCTTATAAGCGATTACCTCCTTAACAATATTATCAACTACAAGGGGCTTGCAAGATGGATACAAAAAGATGTGGAAAAGAGAATAAAAAAAGAAGTATCTATAGAGTCCATATCTGTCGCAATCCAAAGATATCATTTTAAAGAAGGTTTAGGCGAGGACAAAAAACTTACAAATGCCATTTCTCGTACAAAACTTATCCTGAAAAATGATATAACAAATGTCGCATTTTTAAAAAATTATGAACTAATAAAGAAAATAGATTCATTTTCCGAAAAAATAAGGTGGGAATATGGTGAAACATTCTTCACTGTACAGTCATCCCAAGAGCTTTCCGTTGTTTTGGAGCATGATAGATTATCTGAGTTCTTGACATTCACAACAGCATATAAACCATTATCAGTAGTAGAGGATGTCACCACAATAAACTGCAAGTATCCTGAGCATATAGTCCATATACCCGGATACCTCTATTCTCTTCTCAGAGCCATAACAATGGCAAAAGTGAATGTAATTGATATATTCTCAACATTCACCGAGTTCGTCTTCTTGTTCAGGAAATCCGATGCCCTTAAAGCATACGGGGTACTTGAGCAGCTCATCAACGAAGCACGAGAAAGAGAATTACGATAAGATCTCATCCAAACGCTCTTCTTCCAAGCCCCGTTTTATTTCCATTGCAATTCTTCTACCTGTGGACATGGTTGTCCTGTATAGCGAGTTTCCGTATGGGTGCCCTACAGCAAGATGCACATTAGTGCCCCCTCCAACTCGTGGCGCAACGTCATATATATGATAATTCAAGTCCTTATCTATGCACGTCTGCAAACAAAAAGGTCCTATTACTCCTGGATTATAATGTTCCTGGGCTACTTTAACGAATTTTTCTGCAAGGTCAAATGCACTCTCAAGCAAAGATTCTCGCACTGTTGCAGAATTATGGCCACAGACAGTATACTCTGGAAGGAACTGTTTCTCGTTGAGGTTAATCTGTTGGTCTGCAGGAAGTCTCACATGTCCATCAAGAGATGTTTCAAATCTCCAATCCACCCCAAGAAGCTCGATTTTAGAATACTCCTCCTCCAAAGGAGAATAGAAGAAGTCGAAGTTGAAAACTGGGCCTATAATATAGCGTTCAATACGGGCAGTTTTGAGATCATCTGCTGTAATTACGCCTTGTTTTATCAATTTTTCTGATTTTTCAACATATTCCTCATATGAGGCTGCTGTAAAGAACCCACGTTCTAGTTTTTTCTTTGCATGGTGCAACTTCACAACGACAAGTTCATCAATATCAGCTGGATTTTTTATCTCTTCTGGGAAGGGAAGGCCGCCTTTTTCAAGCACCCAATAATAAGACTGTTGTTCAGTGCGTTCTTCCATTCGCAACATGTCACGAGACCCGAACATAGGAACTTTGAACCCATCCTCTACAACATCCATAGGGATATAAGAGGTAAAGGATCTATTGGGAATAAATATTACGCTGTCATTAATCATTCTTTGTTGTTCTTGTGGGGCTACCATATCCTTAAATTTGTCATATACATAAAATTTGTCGATCATTCCCCTGACAATCTTCCCATCGATGCGTTTTGCCTTAAAATATTTCCCATAAGTATTTTCTCTTCCTTTTTGACAGTAAAGTACTGTGTGAAATCCCTCTTCAATCGCACCATCTGCAATATCAAGGGCAGAGTGTGAGGCAAGAGCCCCCACCATGACCTTATTCTTATCATAGCGCTTAGCAATATCAATAATCTCAGTCTTATCTATCATGTAGTAACCTCCTTTAGACTATCTGTGGCAATTGCATCTTTTATCTCCATCGCTATGCGCCTGCCACAACTTATGTCTTTCCCATACTTTGCATATGTATAAGGTGATGATGGAACAAATGGATTAGTGCCTGCAACTATACGTGCCGATATTTCGAACGTTATTATGTCAAGATCAGCTGTGCATATAGTTTCTAGACAAAACGGCCCTAAAATTCCCTTCTCACTTATATTTTGTGATTCTTTTACCACCCTCTCACCTATATCAAATACATCCTCCAATAACGACTCCCTAGCAACTATAGGGAAGTTTCCCACAACAGAATATGAAGGTGATAGACCAAGGTGCTTCTGATCCGCACCAGGTATGCGTCCTATAGCGTCTACATTTGACTCATAACGCTTGTCGATGGATAGTAGTTCCAACTCTCTTTTAAGAGGCGAATAAAAGAAGTGAAAGTACATTGGAACACCTACAATATACTCTTGGATCTGATAACTGCCCTTGATACCTTTGATCTTTCTTTCAAAGTCTTCATGATCATATGCAACAAAATACCCCATTCCGCCTTTTGCACCAAATAATTTTATTATAACAGGCCTGTCTATCTCCAAAGGATTTTCAAAAGACATAGGGATTTTTATGCCTGCACCTTCCAACCATTTTCTCTCTAGATGCCTATCAGACTCCCATTTGAATAGGTATTTATTACCTGCCATCGGTACCGAAAATATATTTTCTATAAAATCAAGTGACAAGTATGAAATAAAGCTACCATGGGGTACCATTATGGTGTCTTCAGGAATCTCATCAGAACAATTATGCAAAAATTCACCCATATTATCAGTATATATTATATCGTCTGCTACACCAAATCTTTCATAGAAAGTCCTGCTTCTAGAAGCTATTAGAAGTGTACTTAACCCTTCATCTTTTGCCCCTCGCAGTATATTGAGTGCAGAGTGTGAACCAATGGTTGCTACGGTTGTTATAGTATCACCTGCTTTAATTACCTCATTTTAGATTATTATAAAAAGTTTTGCCTAAATTATACATATTTATGTAAAAAAAGATTTAAATACATAAATTTTTCCTCACATATATGAGTATGGTGGTATGATTATGAGTTCACAAAAATCCGGTTCTGTAAAGGAGATTATATTTATAGATGATAACACGTTAGAGTTTGAATTTACTGATAGAATTTCTATTTTTGATAAGCTTATCCCCTCAACTATTCCGGGAAAAGGTACTACCTTATGTAATGAAGGCGTATTTTGGTTTCAGAAGGTAGAAAATTTAGACATAAAAACACATTTTATAAAACAAGTTGCCCCAAACAGGATGCGTGTAAAAAGAGTGAGAATAATTAGAGATTATAACAAGATAGACACGACATCTACAAATTATCTAATACCCTTAGAATTTATAGCACGCCACTACGTAGCAGGTTCACTTTATGAACGGGTCAAAAAGAAGAATATTTCTGCAGAAACACTTGGTTTTAAGCCAGGTCATGTTGTTACTTATGGCGAGAAACTTCCAACACCATACATCGAAACGTCTACAAAGCTAGAAGCAGTTGACAGACTACTTGATAAGGAAGAAGCACTAGCCATATCAGGATTAACTGAGAAGGAATATAATACCATATTTGACACCATACTAAAAATAGACGAATTAATCGAACATGAAGTATCAAAGCGCGGATTAATCCATGTTGATGGTAAGAAGGAATTCGCATTTGACGATAATAGGGAATTAATGGTAATCGATGTATTTGGAACTGCTGATGAGGACAGATTTTGGGACAGGTCTGTTTGGGAAAATGGAGAATGTGTTGAAATGTCAAAAGAATTTGTACGAAAATACTACGAACTCATAGGATATAAGAAGGCCCTTTACAAAGCTCGTGACGAAAAAGCACCTGAACCAGATATGCCCGTCCCGCCTGATGAATTAATTGAGCAAGCAGTGCAGCTGTATAAACTAATGCAATACAAAATCATGGGTGTTGAGTAAGATGGGAAAAAAAGAAGTTATTGTCACAGTCGGTCTTAAAGAAGGCATTTCGGATCCTGAAGGAAAAAATGTCAAGAAAGCTCTTTCATTGCTTGGATTCAAAGAAGTTGAAGAAGTAAAGATTCTAAAAAGTTATAAAATAACGATAAATGAAAATAAATGTAAAGATATAGATGAAAAAGTTAAGGCTATGGCAGAGGGCCTCCTCACAAATCCAGTAGTGCATGACTATGAGATCTCCTGGTGAAAAAATGAGTGATGTTGCAGAGATAAATCTAGAAGTATCTGATTTTGAACTAAAAAAAATTAGCGAAGAAACAGGGATAGGATTATCTGTAGATGAACTTAAAGTTGTGCAAGAATATTTTCAAAAAAAAGGAAGAAAACCTACTGACATAGAACTACAAGCACTCGGTCAAGCATGGTCAGAACACTGTTGTTATAAATCCTCTAAATACTATTTAAAGAAATACCTATTCCACCTTAAAGCGCCACAAAACATCAACGTTATCAAAGAGGATGCAGGAATTATCGAATTTGACAAAGATCATGCTTACGCAGTAGCATTAGAAAGCCACAACCACCCCTCTGCAATTGAACCATATGGGGGCGCTGCAACAGGGATAGGGGGCATACTCAGGGACGTAGTATGTATGGGGGCTCAACCAATTGCACTTATCGACCCAATATTTTTCGCTCTTCCTACTACTAAATCCTCAGTAATTCCAAAAAGTGTCAAACATCCCAAATTCATATTTTCTGGTGTTGTTGATGGCATACGTGACTATGGCAACAGGGTGGGTATCCCAACAATTGCTGGGATGACTTGCTTCCATTCAGGATATTTGGGAAACTGCCTGGTAAATGTTGGCTGTGTAGGCATAGTTAACAAAAAAGACATCATATACTCAAAAGTAGGAAACGTTAGTGATTACTTCGTGTTGGCAGGAGGAGGAACTGGCAGGGATGGTATCCACGGTGTCACTTTCGCTTCAAAGGAATTAGACGATGATTCTGCAACAGCTTCACGTTCTGCAGTGCAAGTTGGAGATCCAATAACAAAAGAACCGTTAATACATGCTTGCCTGGAAGCTAATGAAAAAAAGCTTCTCACAGGCATGAAAGACCTAGGCGGTGGTGGCCTTTCTTGTGTAGTGGGTGAAATGGCGCTTGCAGCAGGTTTTGGTGCAAAAGTACAACTAGAAAATGTCCACCTCAAAGAAAAAGATCTCAAACCATGGGAAATTTGGGTAAGCGAATCACAGGAACGCATGATGATGTCAGTACGAGAAGAGCATCTAAAAGAAGTGCTAAAGATATTTGAGAAATGGGATGTCCCTGCAGTAATAATAGGTCAAGTAATCCCAGAAAAACGAATGGAACTCACCTGGAAAGGAGATAAAATTTATGATATGGACCTAGAGTTCGTTACTACTGGTCCCTCATACAAGAGACCCATACGACCTGTGCGCATCAACAATGAACACAATAACTACTCTGAACCAGAAAATTATGAAGTAATGATAAAAACTATTATTAATTCACTCAATTGTGCTTCAAAAGACTGGGTAATACGTCAATATGACTTTGAAGTGCGTGCAAGAACCATATCTTCCTCACTTGTAGGCCATATCAATAATGAGACGCACGCTGATGCAGCAGTCATAAAGCCTCTTGAATCCTCGCAAAGAGGACTTGTATTCACATCTGATGTAAATCCAAACACTGTAGCAATTGACCCGTTTTGGGGTAGTGCAGGAGCAGTGGACGAATGTGTAAGAAATATCGTTGCCACAGGTGCAAGGCCCCATTCGTTCGCAGATTGCCTCAACTTTGGAAATCCTGAAAAACCAGATAAAATGTGGGAGTTCTCACAAGCTGTGCAAGGGCTTGCTCATGTTGCCGGAAAGATTGGAGCCACGTTTGTTTCAGGTAATGTGTCCCTTTACAATGAAGGTCCCGCAGGCGCTTGCCCGCCTACTCCAACTATACTTGGAATAGGCATAATAGATGATGTAGACGACATAATCACCGTTCCTTTCAAAAAAGAAGGAAACCTTGTTTACCTTGTAGGAAAAACACGTGATGAAATGGCTGGTAGTGTCTACTTCAATCTTAGATCACTTGAAGGAGGAAAAGTCCCGAAGGTCAATCCATATGAACTTGCAAACGCTTCAGCAGGACTACTTGAACTAGCAAATATGAATAAAATATCATCATGCCACGACATTTCAGAAGGAGGATTGATCCTGGCCCTAGCAGAAATGTGCATAGGTAATGGCATAGGCGCATCCATCCACATAAAAGACCTGCTTAGAGGTGACATATCACTGTTCTCTGAATCCAACACAAGATGGATTTGTGAAGTAGAAAGCAAGGATAGCGATGCTTTTGAAAGCAACTTACAAGCACACTGCACCTCATTCGCCCTAATAGGCACAACAGGCGGGACATCACTTTCAATAACACATAACAAAAGGAAGCTAGCTGACCTTCCTATCTCTGAACTAATAAAAGAGTGGCAGGCGCCACTCTGGGAAATAATGGGATGATCATATGAAACCTGAAGATATCAACATATGCATCCTTCGTATAGAAGGGACGAACAATGAACAAGAGATGTATGACGCATTCAAACGCTTAGGTACTAAACCACATCTAGTACATCTTAACGAACTTTCTTCCCTTAAACCTTATCAATGTCTAATGATACCTGGAGGATTCTCGGCAGGAGATTATATCCGCGCAGGTACTATCTTTGCCTCACGCATAAAAAGCAATTTCATGGACGAACTCAATAACTTTATCAAAGAAGGATATGCGGTAGGAGGGATATGTAATGGTTTTCAGGTCTTAGTGGAATTGGGCCTTCTACCAGGAAACCCAAAAGGTAACGGGACCATAACAGCCTGCCTATCTCGAAACGATTCTGCACGTTTTGAGTGCAGACACAGCATTCTTAAACATGTCTCTTCTAAAAAATGTGTTTTTACATCACTGCTTCCGCAAAATGAGCAGCTTATCGTGCCTTCCGCACATGCAGAAGGAAAGTTTCTACTCTCTGGCGGTAAGAAAGCGTATGAAAAATTGGAAAAAAACGGGCAGATAATATTCAAATATGTGAATTATAAAGGAGAAACGAATGCCCCATATCCATGGAATCCAAATGGGTCCCCATATAATATCGCAGGAATATGCAACAAAAGAGGAAATGTATTTGGTATGATGCCCCATCCAGAAAGATCATTTTTTTCCAAAAACGAGCACGGGTATTCTGGAAAAATCCTGTTTGAATCAGTAGTAAAATACATAGGAGGAACGTTCTAATGTGTGGAGTTATCGGCTTGAGCAGTGACAATGTAGCCTGGGAGGCGTACAGGGGACTTCTTTCCATCCAACACAGGGGGCAAAATTCAGCAGGGATTGTGACATTAAACAATAAATTTTATCGAAAACAGGGAAATGGACTCGTATCTAAGGTCTTTGAAAACTTCGAGTTAGATGAATTAAAAGGAAATATTGGAATTGCGCATGTTCGCTACCCGACCTCCGGGAACGGGCCTGTAAGTGAATCACAACCTCTTTTTATCAATTACCCATATGGCCTAGCCTTGGCACACAATGGAAATCTTACGAATTATAAGGAGTTAAAACAGTTCTTACATGATAAAAAAAGATCTTTGCAGACGGATTCTGATACTGAGGTGTTGCTTAATCTGCTTGCACATCAAATCTCAAGACACGACATAGACACTGCACTAGAGCATACTATGAACAATGCAGAAGGTTCCTATTCTGCTGCCATGTTGTTATGCAAAAATGGTGGCAAAATGATAGCATTCAGAGACCCAAATGGCATTCGTCCACTTATTATTGGAAAACGTGAAACGGAAACTGGATGTAACTATATTGTATGTAGCGAAAGTGTTGGGCTTGATGTAACTGGCTATGAAACAATACGTGATGTCAAGCCAGGAGAAGCCGTTTCGTTCTCCCGTGACGGGATAGAATTCAAGCAAATACGGCCCGCACGCCCTGCACACTGTATGTTTGAGTATGTTTATTTTTCACGACCAGATTCGATAATAGAAGGAAAAAGCGTGTATGAAGTACGCTTCAAACTAGGAGAAAACTTAGAATTTGACAAAGACATTGATACTGTTATACCTGTGCCAGATACGTCACGTACAGCAGCACTAGGATTTGCATTAAAATATAATATACCTTACAGAGAAGGCCTCATAAAAAATAGGTATATAGGTAGAACATTCATCATGCCAACGCAGCCGTATAGGGAATCAGCAGTCATTGAAAAGCTTAATGTGATAAAAAAAGAGGTAAGTGGCAAGCGCATAGCGCTAGTTGATGACAGTATAGTAAGAGGAACTACGTCCAGAAGACTAGTCAATCTGCTTAGGCGCAACGGCGCAAAGGAAGTACATTTCATTTCCAGTTGCCCACCTATCAAATATCCCTGTTTCTATGGCATAGACATGACAATGAAGAATGAACTAATAGCATCAAGCTACATTGAGGATATTAAAAATAAAATTGGTGCAGATTCGGTAACATACCAATCGATAGAAGGATTGGTAAAATCAATAGGATTACCAAAATCGCACATGTGCCTCGCATGTCTTAACGGTGATTATCCGACAGGAATAACATGCGAAAAAGCTGAAATACTTGGCAAGAATCGAGAAAAGGAAAGAAAAAATTGGAAAGGAATTAGGAGCAAATAATATGGCAGGAATTTGTGGGATTTATGCATTTGATGAAATATGGGATGTTTCACGATTCATATACTATCAATTGATAGCAACCCAATCAAGGGGACAGGAAAGCGTGGGCATATCTATCTCTGATTTCAAAAAAATAAACAGTATTGCTACAAAAGGGACTGTTCAAGAGAAATTGGATTCAGAGCAAGTTAACAAACTCATTGGAAGTGCGGGCGTAGGAGGGGTTTTTACCCGTGATATCGGAGGATATCTTTCTGATGATATTTCCATATATTATGATGGAAGTATTACTATTACTGAGAAATCAGTTCAAAAGTTTCGCCAAAATTTAGAAAATATGAAAGATGAAGATGCAGTGAAAGCTTTTCTTGAAACACTCAAGGGGGCTTATTCGATGCTAATTCTAACTAAAGATAAGATGATTGCAACACGAGACAAGAGAGGTATAAAACCAATGGTTATCGGTGGTGTTGGATTTGACCTAGCAATTGTTGCATCAGAAACAGCAGCACTTGATGTTATAGGGGCAGAACTCTCGCGTGACATAGAACCAGGTGAAATAGTCATAATAGACCGTAACTACATAGAAGAGATCAAAAAAGATAATCTCCCCTCGCCTGCGAACTGTATATTTGAGTACGTATACCTCTCTCGCATAGATTCCAAGATAAACGGCACCTACATTCATGATATACGAAGCAAGATAGGCAAACTTTTGGCAAAAGAAAAGCCTGTTGAAGCTGATGTCGTTATAGGGGTGCCGGAAACTGCAATCCCATTTGCCATGGCCTATGCAAATGAGGCTTCTATACCAATAGATGTGGGTTTTATGAGGACCGGAAAGCATATACGAACAGCCATTCGTCCAACGCAAATGGAACGAATGATTGGAGTACAGCTCAAACTCAATCCTATAAGAACGGCAATACGTGGAAAACGCGTTGTCCTAATAGACGACTCTGTAGTAAGAGGCACTACCATGCGTAACATAGTCACTCTTCTAAGAAAGCGTGGTGCAAAAGAAGTGCACGTGCGCATAGGAAGCCCAAAACTAATCTCATCCTGCCCATTCGGAACAGAAGTACCAACAATAGATGAACTTATCGCAGTGGAAAATACAGAGGATGAGATTGCAAGGATAATCGATGCTGATAGCTTTGGATACCTTGATTTAAAAGACCTAAAAGAAACGCTTGGAAGTGAGAATTTCTGTACAGGATGTATGTCTGGAATATATCCCGAGGTGGACTAAATGAAGTTTATGATAGTAGGAAGTGGAGCTCGTGAGCATGCCATTGCCGAAAACGCAATTTCTTGTGGATATGAAGTTTATGCGGCTAGTGAGATACGAAACCCAGGTTTGCTCAATCTTTCAAAAAAGCTTTACGAAGTAAACATTCTTGATAGCGATGCCGTAACAAACGTTGCAAAAAAAGTCATGCCAGATGCGATATTTATAGGCAGTGAAGAATCCCTATTTGCAGGTGTTTCTGATGCTTTGCGCGCAGCTGGATTCTTCGTTATAGGGGCATCGAAAAAAACCGCAGACATAGAAAAGTCAAAAGGTTTTATGAGAAATCTTATGGAAAAATACAATTTATATGGGAGATTAAGATTCAAGACTTTTTCAAACATAGAAGAAGCCATAATATATATTGACGAATATGCAGGATCAGTTGCTATAAAACCAACGCGACAAGCCGGGGGAAAAGGAGTAAAGGTCATAGCAGACCTGCAAGCATACCTAAAAGAAGAGAAAAATGCTGCAAAGAAACGCCACGTTTCTGATATCGTAGAGCAAAATCTCTCCCAGGATTTAGAAGATCCCATCCTTATAGAAGAGAGGGTAGAGGGTGTTGAATACACTATGCAGTGCTTTACTGATGGGAAGAACATAATCCCATTAAAGATAGTTGAGGACCATCCCCATGCCTTCGTAGAGGACATAGGACCAGAGACAGGAGGTATGGGGTCTATATCAGGCGATCAGGACAACTTGCCTTTCCTATCTGAAAAAGACTACCAAACCTCATACGAAATAATAGAAAAAGTTATCCATGCTATAGAAAAGGAAACAGGAGAACCATATTTTGGAGTGCTTTCTGGGCAATTTATGCTAACAGACAAGTGGGGGCCTACGGTAATAGAGTTCTATTCTAGGCTTGGTGACCCAGAAACAGTAAATATAATGCCCCAACTACAAAACTTTGATGAAATAGTTGAAGGGATGAAAAGAGGGAACCTAGAAAATGTGGTTGCTCGATTTGAACAAAAAGCAACAGTAGTAAAGATAATCTCACCGAAAGGCTACCCCAACAACAGGGACATCGGCAAAGGACACGAGATTCATATAGACATAGAGGCTATTGAAAAGATTGGTGCTAAGGCATATTTTGGTTCTATTTACGAAAAAGATGGGAAATACTACACAGGCGGTTCGCGCGCTTTAGAAATATATGCTGCAGCTGACAGCATAGAAGAGGCTAGTGCCATCGTTGATAAGGCTGCTACATTTGTGAAGTCTGACTGGAAGCTTTTCTACCGAAAAGACATAGGGACAAAAGCCTTGCTTAAAAAGCGATTTGAGCAGGCAAATCTTGCAAGAGACATATTCCATTATAGGGCAGAAAGAGGACTAATCGGAAAGACGATAGATTGGATACCCGGAATAGGAAAGATTGAAACATGAGGTGTAATTGTTATGGCAAAATACGATAGGAAGAAAAGAGAGGTTCTTGGAACACCCCTTACTAAAAACAGGGCAAAAATAATGCTGCTTGGGTCAGGCGAAATCGGAAAAGAAATAATAATCGAAGCACAACGCCTTGGTATTGAGACCGTTGCTATTGACAGGTATGCACGCGCGCCGGCACAACAAGTGGCACATAAGAGCTACACAATAGATATGAAAGATGCAAATGCACTTCGCTCTATTATCGAATGCGAACAACCTGATGCCATAGTCCCCGAGATAGAAGCAATAAATCTAGACTGCTTGCAGGAACTTGAGAATGATGGATACAACATCATTCCAAACGCGCGGGCAACATATATCACCATGCACCGTGAACGCTCACGAGAAATGATATCAAAAGATGCGGGTGTAAAGGCATCAAAGTACGAATATGCAAGAAGTTTGGATGAATTAAAGGAAGTTTGTGAAAAGATAGGTTATCCTTGTTGGTCAAAAGCGATAATGTCATCCTCTGGATATGGCTCCTACTTCGTAGAAGGCCCAGAAGATGTGGAGAAAGCATGGAAAGCGGCTAATGAGAAAGCACGAGGCCATGGAGACTGGGTCATCGTAGAAGAGCATATTGAATTTGACATTGAGATAACAGAACTCGCAATACGCCATTTTGATGAGAATGGCAACATTACCACCACTTTCCCAAAACCTGTAGGACACTATCAGATAGAAGGAGACTACCACGCGTCATGGCAGCCAGCAGAAGTAAGCGACAAAGCGGAAAAAAACATCTACAAGACAACTGAGAAGATTACAAATACCCTTGGAGGTCTAGGCCTGTTTGGTTGTGAGCTCTTCGTTAAGGGAGATGATGTCTGGGCAAATGAGATTTCACCCCGACCACATGACACAGGTATGGTAACCATGATGACCCATGCACCAGGTTTCTCAGAACAAGGATTACACGTACGCGCTATTATGGGACTACCGATACCATCCATAAAAAAAGATGGATTCAACATTATAGAGCCACTCAAGGCAGGTGCCTCGCATGTTATTAAATCCCCTTACGAAGGGTGGGATGCAGAGTTTGGCAATATCTATAATGCGATGAATATGTACCCTGAGTCTTCAATAAGGCTCTTTGGTAAGACACAGGCACGAATGCACCGCAGGATGGGTGTAGCGCTTGCTTTAGCAGATACTGTCCAAGAAGCAAAGATACGCGCTGAGAAGATGGCACATGCAGTCGAGATGCGCATCCCGGGAAGCCCCATGTTGTCACAAGACGAAAAGAGAAAGCATTTGGTGCAGTAAATGGAAGACATACTAATAATTGCTGGTAGTGCATCGGATATGCCTATTATCGAAAAGATAGAGCAGACCCTAAAGGATTATGATGTCAGTTATTCTGTGGAAATCGCATCTGCACATCGCAATCCTGAAAAGGTATCGGAACTATCGCAAAGGGACGTGAAGGTCTTCATAGCTGTTGCAGGCCTATCGGCCGCACTTCCTGGAGTAATCGCCTCACAAACGAATAAACCTGTAATAGGGGTCCCTGTTGATTCTGCACTAGGGGGGCTTGATGCCCTCCTTTCCATTGTGCAGATGCCAAAGGGTGTCCCTGTTGCCTGTGTTGGTATAAATAATGGCCAAAATGCCGCATACCTTGCCTTGCGCATCCTTGGAAAACTATAGGTGATAACGTGGATTATGCAACGTCTGGAGTAGACATAAAAAAAGAAGAAGATGCTATAGCCTCCCTTTCCAAATATGTGAAGCAGACATTGCAACTACGTGATGGAAAAGTAGGGGCGGCCCTAACAGGGCTTGGACATTTTTCCGGCTTAGTAGACCTAGGAGATAAGGCTCTAGCCATCTCAACAGATGGTGTTGGAACAAAGATCCTCGTAGGAAAAGAACTTGGTAGATATGAAACACTATCAATTGACCTAATGGCTATGAATGTTAACGACATAATATGTATTGGTGCAACACCAATAACGTTCGTGGATACCATATCGGTGCAGACCCCGAATAACAAGATAATGGCAGATATAGGAAAAGGATTGCTAGAAGCCGCACGCCAGGCCGAAGTTACAATAGTTGGTGGAGAAACAGCAACAGTCCCTGAACTACTTGAAGGTAACGGGGACGGGATAGATCTCATGGGAACAGCTGTTGGAATAGTTGATAAAGATAAGATAATCACAGGCAAAGATATCTCCCCTGGAGACACAGTTCTCGGGGTTGAAAGCTCGGGCATCCACTCCAACGGCCTAACTCTTGCAAGAAAGGTAGTTCCAAAGAGCAAGTATCCTCTTCTTCTTGAACCCACGCGTATATATGTTGGGGCAATACTAGAATTGCTGGAGCATATAAGGCCTAATGGGTTGGTGCATATAACGGGAGGGGGGCTTCTAAACCTCAAACGCCTAAAGGAAAATGTAGGTTTCTCGCTTCTTATGCCCCAGTACCCGGATGTTTTTCAGATAATAAAACAAAATGCCAATATAAGCAACGAGGAGATGTACAAAACATTCAATATGGGGATAGGATTTATGGTAATAGTTAAAGAAGAAGATGCAAAAAAATCCTACACTATATTAAACAAGCACTTTCCGACATTTGAGTTGGGAAAAGTAACTGAGACAGGCATAATAGAGGCATCTTTACCTGATGGAACAACAATAAAGCTTTAATATTTATTCTTTTAATTTATACCAATGATAACCACCATATTTTTCGATCTCGACGACACCTTGCACAATTCTACTAGACTAGCACGCCTAGCACGTAATGCAGCAGTACATATCATGGTGGATAAAGGGTTGCCTCTCACATTTGATAGGGGATGCAATATACTTGCTTCCATAATAAAAGAAAAAGGATCCAACTATCCCCGCCACTTTGATATGCTTGTTGAGCAGACCATGAACAAAAAAGACTACAAGATAATATCGGCTGGTGTAATAGGCTACCATAATACAAAATTCGCAAATATGCACCCATTTAGTGACACAATATCCACCCTCATAAAACTCAAACAGATGCAGATGCAACTTAACATCATCACTAATGGGCGTGCAATAAAACAATGGGAAAAAGTACTACGCCTGGGGTTGGAATCGTTTTTTGATAATATTATAATATCCGAGATAATTGGGCACAACAAACCTGAACCAGAAATCTACAAAAAATCACTAGATATTTCCAATTGCACTGCAGAAGAAGCGCTCTTTGTCGACAATGACCCAGAATGTATTATGGGGGCAAAGAAATGCGGCATGCACACAATCTTAATGAACAAGCTGCAAAAGGAGGAGCCCACGATTTATTGTGATCATGTCATAACAAGCCTGTCACAAATACCTGCCATAATAAATAATCTTTAAATGTTCCTGCCAAAGAACTTGAAAAATGTTCAAAGATAGGATTGTTATTTGTGGTCATTGAAAAGGGAACTAAAAAAATCTATAAAAAGAAATATTATGTTTTTTTCTCCAGATCACTAACTTTTATACAAAAGAGGCCAATTAATCCTGCAGGAGACAGACTGCATGCCCGTAGGACTGGGGGTTTCTAATATTACAAATATTTAAATAAATTCTACTTATTATTAATTATATATGGGGAAATTAAAATGAAAGCAGCTATTTGTACAAAATATGGCCCCCCAGATGTTCTTCAGCTTAAAGAAATAGAAAAACCTATTCCTAGGGACAATGAAATACTGGTAAAAGTATATGCAACAACAGTAACGGCAGGGGACGTGAGACTTCGAAGTTCCACATTTCCTCCCTTGTTCTGGCTCCCCGCGCGAATAATGTTTGGTCTCAGAAAACCAAAAAGACCCATATTAGGGATGGAGCTATCCGGGGAAATTGAAATAGTAGGCAAGGACGTAAAACGATTTAAGAAAGGTGACCAAGTTTTTGGAACCACCACAGGATTGAGTTCTGGTTCTTATGCCGAGTATATTTGTATACCTGAAGAACCTTTATCCGCAGGTATGTTTGGAGCTAATGTGGTAACACTAAAACCGACTAATATGGACTATGAGGAAGCTGCCGCCGTTCCTATTGGAGGGCTTACAGCACTGCATTTTCTTAGAAAAGGAGATATCCAAAGCGGACAAAAAATTCTTATCTATGGGGCTTCGGGAAGTGTAGGCACTTTTGCGGTACAGCTTGCCAAGTACTTTGGAGCAGAAGTTACCGGGGTATGCAGTACCGCAAATTTAGAATTAGTGAAATCTCTGGGAGCCGATAAGGTGATTGATTACACTAAAGAGGATTTTAACAAAAGCGGCGAGACCTATGATGTTATTTTTGACACGGTAGGTAAGAGTTCGTTTTCAGATTGTAAAAGATCGCTAAAGAAAAATGGGTTCATTCTTTTAACCACCCCGAGGCTGTCATATATTGTTCAAGGCCTTTGGTCTTCAATGAAAGTAATAACAGGGGGAGCATCCGAAAAGCCCGAAGATTTAAACTTCCTCAAAGAGCTTATTGAAGCGGGAAAGATAAAATCAGCCATAGATAGACGCCATCCGTTGGAACAAATTGTCGAGGCTCACCGGTATGTTGACAAAGGACACAAAAAAGGAAATGTAGTAATCACTGTGGGACATAATAACAAATAAATAATAAAAAGGATGGGAACAAAAGTGAAAACGTTAATAATATGTAAATCCATACATAACGGGAACACAGAAAGAATTGCTAAAAAGATGGCTAAAATATTGAATGCTGATTTGATAGAACCTGAAGAATTAAACAATATTATGGAATATGATCTAATAGGTTTTGGTTCTGGCATTTATAATTCTAAACATCATCAATCTCTATTAGATCTAGCAGATAAATTACCAGACTTCAAAGAGAAAAAAGTTTTTGTTTTTTCAACATCAGGTGTAATACAAAAGCGATTTCACAGAAGTTTAAAGGGAAAACTAGAGGAAAAAAATGCGGTAATAGTTGATGAATTCTTTTGTAAAGGGTTTAATAAAAACAGTGTGTTGAAATATATTGGTGGAATGAATAAAGGGAGACCTAATGAAGATGATCTCAAAAAAGCAGAGGATTTCGCAAAGAAAATGAAAGAGAAATGATATACTAATTTTTGAAATTAATTTCTAATCTTAAATAAATGAAAGTCAATTGCCACAATAGGAATTCCTCCTTCACTTTCTAGTAAAATCTTTCCAGCATGACCCGTTTAATGCAATAGCATTAAGCAAATGAGTTTACTCTCTCTTGGCCTCTTTTGTCGCTGGTAAATTAATGGCGCTACGAACGGTTAACACCAGGATTATGAGGGATCTGCGAAACAAACTTGAGTGAGAGAGTACAACGAATCGGGCCTCATAAGCCGTGTTATATGAAGTGAACGAAGCGCGAGGAATAAGAGTGCAGTATCCCGGGGCGACTGAAATGAACGAAAGCGTTGGACTGGGAGCAAATTTAGGTTTCTGCAATCCCATTATATTTTTTAACCAATTCTTTGTAGAGGACTTCATCTTTTATTACGTCTCTAGAATTTTCAATGAAATACTTCAATTTTTCAAACAGCCATTTTGATAATTCTTTTGTTGAAGCAAGATGATAATAATCAATATTATCAAAAAAATCAGCAGTTTTAATGATTAAAGCATCTTTTCCAGCTTTGCGACAACGCATGAAATTCTCTTTGTATCTTTCAGTTTTATCCTTAATACTTTCGTCAAAGCTATTTGCTTCAACTAACTTAGCAATTTTACTGCCGAATTTTGATTTAACTTCCTCAATTTTTGTGTCAGTATCCTCAACCACATCATGCAAAATAGCTGCGACCACAATGTCTTCATCATATCCTAAATTATAAAGATGAAGTCCGATTCTAATACTATGCAAAATTACTGGCTTAGGATTTTTCCCAGATTCATGGATTGTAAAAACTAGAAACTTTATTGCTTCTTCAATTTGTTTATCAACTTCAGGACTTTTCACAAGTATTAGATAAATTGATAGGTATTATAAAAATTGTTCTAGTCCAATACCGTATAACATCAAGATTATGAGAAATTTACACAGCAAATTTGAGTGGAACGAGATGCAACCGAGCGTAACGACATAATCCTTGTTAAGTGAGGCGAAGCTAGAGTGCAACGTCCCGAAGGGCTGGCGAGAGTTTAAAAAAATAAAATCGCTACTCTTTTAGTTCAGAGAAAACCAAAATATACCCATTGAGATCTCTTACGGCAAACTCTTTTGCCCCGTAAAATGTCTCTCTCATATCTCTGACAATTTCAACTTTCTCTTTAACAGAATCATACAAGGATTGCACATCTTCTACTTCGATATAAAACGTTAAGCTTGCGCCAATTTTCTTTCCCTTGAGAACAGGCATCTCTTTGACCAAGCTTTCTTCTTTCTGAAAGAAAATTTGTACACCATCTGCTTTCACAACAGCCCAGTCAAGTGGTTCATCAAGAGAATCCCCCTTGTTTGCAAACTTAAAGTTGAAAATGTCTTTATACCATTTTACGGTTGCATTTACATCGGCGACCATAATATTTGGCGTGAGTGTTTTGTACATATTATTTAGTTAATACCTTAAATATAATAAATGTTTTGTTTTTTTAAATTTCACTTAACATCACGATTAAAAGAAGTTCGGCGCAACCAAATTTGGATGAAGAAACCTACAAGTTTTCGGAATCTTTTAATCGCTGTTAAGCTCTCCACAGGATTGAATTTTAGTGCAACGTTCCGTAGCGAAGCGGAGGAAAAATTCAAAGTAAATTTGAAGTCCGTTCCTTTCAAAGAGCTTTATCGATACATCAAGAACAAGAATCAAAGGGTAGTTTTCTTATAATTATCTTCTATATCATAAAAAAAAATCCCGATTTTTTCAGGAGTTGTTTTTATTTTTGTTGAAGATTTGATTATGTACTTATAACCCTAACTACGCTCTTTTTATCTCCTATAAGCATTGAATCATTTTTTGTTGCCATCAAAAAAAGTATGCCATCAGTAAGGTATATATATGAATAAAATTTACATATTTAAGAGGTGTACTAATGAAAAAAGCACTATTTTTAAGTTTACTTATCATAGCACCATTACTTACATTATCAGGATGTATTAGTGGTGACGAGAATATAGATGCCTGGAATGACCAGATAGGAACTATCAATTCGTATATAGATACGGCCAATTCCATGCAAGGCGAGATAAATGATGCTCTAGACCAAGGACATTACGACCTTGCGATTAGCAAGATAAATGATGCGATCTCAAAATATCAGACCGCCCTAAACGAGATAATAAAACTAGAGCCCATAGCCCAAGACCTTGACAAGGATTTCCTTGATGATTATGTTGATGTGTGGCAGCTCCAAACAAACAAAGTTATAGAGAGCATTGAACATCTTAAAAAAATGGTATATACTGAACAATTTAGCATTGAACTTGATAATCTTATCCTTATCTTTAGTGGTGCCGACCAGCAGTACGTTGATGCAGTAGGATACTTCAATAATAGCAATTATGCTGCATGCGTATCTACAGCTGAACTTGCAAAACAAAAGTACAATATGATGGCAGGATATGCAGACAAGATGTCGGAGTTATCCCAACTACTCAATGTTGATCATGTGAAGCAATATGCATCATATTGTGTATCAATGATTGAGAATGCAGACATATCATTAGACAATCTTATGCTAAGTGCAAATGCCGCCTACGTCTCTGATTGGGACAATGCAAACTATTACCTTGGATTACAAAATACATATAACTCTGCTTACAATGCAGATTACGATAAAATAATTGGAATCGAGAATACGTATCCTGAAGACTTCCCTGCACAAGGTAAAGCATTGCAATCTCTTTACAATATGTATTTTTCAAAGAAAGAACAGGCAGAACAGGCAGCTACAAGTTACACAAACACTATGAATAATATAGAAGAAGAGAATTCTGACTTCTTTGAGGAATAATACTCCTCTTTTTTCCTTATTTTTAATAATTTAAAAAATTGCCCTTATTTTAAATATTTACAAAATAGTGGGCCTAAGGGGATTTGAACCCCTGACCGCCCGGTTATGAGCCGGGAGCTCCACCAAACTAAGCTATAGGCCCAAATAATAGCGTGAATCATTCTTGCATATAGGATATAAAAGGCTTTCGGACAAGGAAAAAACAAGGAAACCAAAGCCATATATCATCAAAAAAAAACGTGCATGGCGCCGTCAGCAGGACTCGAACCTGCGACCATCCGCTTAACAGGCGGGCGCTCTACCAACTGAGCTATGACGGCATAAATAAGAAAACAATTTTTTTAATTTAAAAAGTTTTCGTAGGTGTTGCTATTTTATTTTATTTAATAATATTTTCGCTTCCACCTAACTGTGTTTAGGGTATTTCTTAAAAAAACTTTCATTATTTTCAATAGTCAAATATTTAAAAGAGAAATATCCAAAAATAATCATGTTAATTAAATTCAAACCTGAAGAATTCAGGGTTGAAGAAGTAAGCACTACTCGTCACGAAAAAAACGACTGTACAATCTTCACAGTTGAAAAAACAAACTGGGACACTACACTACTTGTAAAAGAGATTGCGAAAAGAGCTGGTGTTTCACAAAAAAGGGTAGGATATGCAGGACTAAAAGATAAAACAGCGCATTCGACCCAGAAGATGTCAATATATGGAATTGGTGAAGATGTACTACGCTTGATAAAAATCCCAAATGTTCTATTATGTGAGTTCGAAAAAGGAGACCGAATTCAAATTGGTGACCTTAAAGGTAACCAATTTTCAGTTGTGGTCCGAGACATCAATATGGATAAATCCTCAATAGAATCCGCCATAAAGCGCTCCAATGAAAGATTCAACGCATATTATGGTTTCATAAATTACTTCGGCTACCAAAGATTCGGTATTCAGCGCCCAGTAACAGCAGAAGTTGGAAAATATATTGTTAAGAAAGACTATGAACAAGCCGCCATGACGTACCTGGCCAAACCATACCCTCTTGACCCCAACAAAGAATTGCGACAAGAGCTTCTCAATGATTATGATTTTAAGAAGGCATATGAAACATTTCCTCCCTCTCTTAAATATGAGAGATCAATGTTATTTATGCTAGCCAACGAAGGAAAAGATTTCAAGCAGTGTTTCAATGCGCTTCCTGAGCGCCTCCAAACACTTTTCGTGCATGCGTACCAAGCTGAAATATTTAACAGAATAGTTAAAAAAAGAATAAAAGACATACCTCCAAATGAGGCAGAAATCGGCGATATCATCATGATAGATAAATTTGAGAAAAACGCTATTACCAAAGTTAACGCTTTTAACTTTAGCAAAGTTCAAAAAATGTTAAAGGAAAACGTATCTGTAGCAGTCCCATTGGTAGGATCAAAAACAAAAATTCCTTGTTCTCGTATAGGGGAGATAACAAAAGAAGTAATGGATTTCGAAAATATTACATTTGAAGATTTTCATGATCCAGACTCCAAAACATTCTCATCTGCAGGTTTTTATAGAGGAATGCTGGGAAGATTTTCAAATCTTTGTTACGAAATATCAGAAGATGAACAATTTGGGGCAAATAAATGCATTTTTTCATTCTATCTTCAGAAAGGCCAATATGCAACAGTGTTCTTGCAACAGATATTTGATGAAGAAATCATCCCATATAGGAGCATAACGTTATGAACTACTTACCTTTTCTCATATTAATATTATTTTTATCAATAACATATATAGCGGGAAATTATCTTTGGTTAAAGATAATACACAAAGATACATATTACTTCAATTTACTATATTGTGGATTTGCAACAATATGCCTGATAATAGCATTAACATTAGTAACGCTTACACCTGAAGCAGGAGACATGTTCAAACAGCGCCTTATTATAGATTGTATCCAAAGCGCTATTGCAATAATGCTCTTAATCATGCTGCATAAGAAAGTTGTGTGGAAAGACCTACTACGCCAAATAAATAAAGATAGACAATTCATATTAATAACAACAATATTTCTATTAGTTGGCATACTTCTTGGATTTGTTATACAAGAACAAGTGCTTGAATTTGTGGAACAACCATTTGAAAGCCTTGAAGAACTTGCAAATTTGGCAGAAGGAAAACCATTTTGGGAAATTAGTATCCTCCTTTTTGGAAACAACTCTAGAGCTGCAATAAATATGAGCCTTGTTTTTCCCTTGATCCCGGTTATAGGTGGAATATACGTAATATTTTCTATGTTACTTAACGGCGCCATTATCGGGATTATTGGAGGAATAATAGACAAACCCGCCCTTTATCTTATTGTTGGCCTTATGCCACACGGGATATTTGAGATACCTGCAATCATACTTGCAGCAAGTATTGGTTTAAAACTAAGTATTTTTTTATCAAAAGGTATTATTAGAGCGATTCAAGATAAGGAAAGAAACGCTACATCAATTCTTATCGAGCATCTGCGTTATGGCACAGAATCTTTTAAAGTCTTATATATTGTTATCTTATTATTGATCATAGCCGCCATTTTAGAATCCACCATCACCCCTGCACTCCTTGCATATTTAGATTAATAAAAGGGGAAAACATTAAATTTGAAACTGTTAATTAATCCATATAAAGAAAAATAATATACAAAAACCATAAATCTTAAATACAAGCCATATAAAAAGAGAATAAACAGAATATAGTTCGATATATTAAAACACAAAATATATAAATAAAACATTAATAAAGCTAAATTACCAAGTTAACATGACGAACTACATTGTGCTTTTGAATGTTTAAAACGTATGATTTTGTCTACAAGAAAATAAGCATCAGAAACACAAAGGTGAGAGTATGAAAGAAATAAAAAAAACAAAATCTATATGCCCCGAATGTTTTCAAGTTATTGATGCAACGCTCTATGAAAAAAACGGGAAAATAATAATGGAAA
This sequence comes from Methanomicrobia archaeon, assembly GCA_030603445.1. Lineage (GTDB taxonomy): Archaea > Methanobacteriota_B > Thermococci > Methanofastidiosales > NM3 > NM3. The sequence continues at coordinate 55,428 of JAUVXU010000008.1, forward strand.
AAGAGTGTAGCGAACATGGTCATTTTAGCGATATTGTCTGGTCTGATGCAAAATATTACCACTGGGCAGAATCGTATATGCATGATGGAACAGGTTTATCTAATCCACAAACAAAAGGAGATGATAACTGCCCATATGCATGTGGCATATGCAACAATCACCTTACATCCACATTACTTGCAAATATTGATATAACAAACAGATGCAATATGCACTGCCCAATTTGTTTTGCAAATGCAGCTGCTGCAGGATATGTATTAGAACCATCAAAAAGCGAGATAACAACTATTTTAGAAAATCTGGTAAATGAGAAACCAGTACGTTGCTGGGGAGTTCAATTCTCTGGGGGAGAGCCTACAATACGAGACGATTTTCCAGAAATAATTGCTGAGGCAAAACGTCTAGGCTTTACACAAATTCAAATTGCAACAAATGGCAAGAGATTTTCAAAAGACCCAGAATTTGCCAAAAAAGTTCTAGATTCCGGAGTAAACACAGTATACTTACAATTCGATGGCATTAATGAAGCCCCATATATTGCAGCTAGAGGGTACAACGCACTTCCAGAAAAATTGAAGGCAATTAAGAACATGCGTGACGTGGGATATACTTCTGTGGTGTTAGTTCCGACACTTGTAAAAGGAGTAAATGATGATCAAGTGGGAGATATTGTTCGCTTCGCAATGGACAATGGAGACATTATAAAAGGCGTGAACTTTCAACCAGTTTCTTTTTCAGGAAGAATCGACAAAGAAGAATTAGAGAAGAAGCGTATCACGATTCCAGATCTTGGCAATCTTCTGGAAGAACAGACAAAAGGACAAATAGGGAAAAAGGACCTATATCCTGTACCCAGCGTCTCAGTTGTTTCGGACATTATTGCTAAATGGAAACAAACACCCCAAGTAAGCCTTACATGCCATGCACACTGTGGTGTTGGTACTTATCTGTTCAAAAATAATGGAGATATAATCCCAATTACACGATTTGTCGATGTTGATGGCTTGTTCAGTCTTTTAAAAGAAGTAAATGATGATATGGGAAATGGCGGGAAAATCGCAAAAGTAAAAGCTGTCACGAAGTTAAGCCGAGAAATACCTAAACTAATAGACAACTCGAAAGCACCAGATGGCCTCAATCTTAGAAACCTGCTGCTAAATATTATAACAAACGGCACAGTAGAGGATACTGCTGCTTTCCACAACAATACTTTGTTCCTTGGAGCTATGCACTTTATGGACCCATATAACTTTGACTTAGAACGTGTGTGTCGTTGTGGGATCCATTACGGCCTTCTTGATGGACGTGTTATACCATTTTGTACGTACAATACTTTGCATAGAGAAAAATTCGAAAAGAAGTATGGCATACCTCTTTCTGAATGGAAAAAACACAATAAATAATCGTGGAGTAATCATTACTTCCCCATATTTTTTTAATATTGACAAATAAAGGAACGAAACATTTATAATCATGGATAGATTATCCATCCATGGTGATACTTTGGAAAAAAGAAACATGATGATGGCCGCCATAGTCGCTTTTGTTGTAATAGTCTCTATTGTAGGAACATATAATTACACTCAAAGGGACTCGGATAAAGCAACAGTAACGCTAATTATAGATTTCAACGGGTTTGGAGAAAACGTAACATATGAAAACGTCAAGATGCCAGAAAGTTCCACAGTGCTTGATTTGCTCAATAATAAGACGGACCTACAAACTGAAGATACGTCATTTGGAAAGATGGTAGTATCGATTAATGATGTAGCGCAAGATGCAGACAGTAACTTGTGGTGGACATACACCATAAACGATGAGTACGCTGCAGCTGGGGCAGAAGTACAGTTGCTCAACGATGGGGACATCATAAAATGGACTCTGAGTCAGTTCTAAAATATAATGGTAGCAAAAAAATTGTACTGCTCTCAATATTCGTGGCATTGGGGGCAGTCTTTAAAGTATTCCTAGCAGTGATACCAAACGTAGAACTGGTAACTTTTTGGGTATTTGTAGTAACAATGGTCTACGGGGTAAAAATGGGATTCCTTACAGGATTTCTCTCAAATATCCTAGCTGATACGTATATCGGCGCAGGACCGTGGACCCCTTTTATTTCTCTTGCCTTTGGAATTGTAGCAATAATAACCCACTTTTATGCAAAAGCAGGATTTAACTCTAAAAAAGATTATATTTATTGTGGCATCCTTGTAACAGTAGTTTTCGATCTTTTTACAGTAGTAACAACAACGTGGCTAATACTCGGCGTCCCACTCCCTGTAGCACTATATATGCAATATGGCATAATGCCGCCCCTATTCTATCCTTTTGGTATTGTGCATACTGTCTCCAATGCCGCAATATTCTCAATTGCCAGTGTGAAGATTATAAGTGTGCTAAAAACGAATTCCAGCATTTTTTATTAAATAATACATAACATCACTTAAGTAATGTCCTTGCTCTATCTCCAATTCTATCAGAATCAACATAGCATTGCTCAAGTCCAGGGACAACTACTCTCACAACAGATACGCCAACATCCTTGTTAGTGAGATCTACAACAGAAACTATGGGAAATCCCTTAGAAGATAATATACTTACCAACGCTTCTATATCATCACGCACATATTCTGTAGACAAAGAGGCAGTCTCTGAAAAAGATAATTTCTGATCACTTGAAGAATACCACATCTTATTCATGCGTTTGATACGATCATAGCCTAGTTTTCTTTTGAAGGCGGATGCACTTGGATTTTCAGAATTAATCTTTATCTGGGTAAGCCTGCTTTGGGCAACTTCGGTTATGGCCCTTAAAAGTGCCACCCGGGGGTCTAAATGGGTGCCAACACCGATGTTTAAAAGAGTTGGATCTTTTAGCTTCACATCATCAGAAACTGCCACAAATGTTGGAATTCCAAGATCTGAAGTGATATCTTTTATACCAATCTCTACATCTGCATCAGAGAATTTATCAATCAATTTACATGTTTGGTTATCATTCGTATCAATCTTTACATCAAATGGTGTTCTTTTCACAATTTCTGCAAGAGACCATGCATCACGCTCTATAACTTCACATAAGGCATGCAAAATAGCTTCCTCAATACAATTGCCTGATGCCAAGCCGTTAGTATTTGAGCGAAATATCCATCCGTATCTGGGTGGAAACGGATGAAAGACTGCATTAGAAGGAATATAAACGCCTTGTTTATCCACAAGATTAAAACCCTTGGTCCAACCAATTGTCATCCCCTCACTATAAGAATAAGGGTTTGGAAGCACCAAAGATGCGGGACGAATATAGTTAATAGGCAACTGTGAAGCTGCAGCAATTGTCACCATGTCCTCGTTTAACTCAGAACTCTGGCGTTCGATAGCTTCCATCATTGCAGAGACTTTTGCCTCAATAGCTGTTGTTCCTTTGCCATTGTATACTTGTACTCCATTCCCATTAGAAACTGTTCTGCAAGATATAAAAACAGGTATTCCAATCCTGTCAAGATGAGTAATCTCCTCAACGTTAGTAACGCCGATAGCAGACATCTTATTTTTTATCCTCGTGTATGTCTCTTCAGGATCAATTACCCTATGGGTGGTATCGACATATTTTTTTCTACATCGAGAAAGTTCCATAGAAAATACAAAAACAAAACACTATAATAATCTTCCCTTTTAACATAGGGACATATCTATGTATTTCCTTAACAACTAGCTATATCATGCAATGAAGTAGAAATATTAAATAGTTTCTACAATTAGATGTTATATATATAATTTGACGATGTAACATCCTTTTGATGCATAGCACCTTTTGATATAGATGTTTTCATAGGTGTCCATGAATTCATCCTATAGTCGCTTACTCTTGTCGTTGCAATTGTACCAAGACTCAATAACGCAGCACCAATGTATAACATCCAAAAAGTATTAGCTACAACTACTGGATTTTTGAATGCTAGAAATAACATTCCTGCTAAAACCGAGAACACAAACAGCATTTTTGATAACATTCTTTTCCCACCCTGTATTTGTATAATGAAGACTCATTATACTAAATTTAATGTATATATTGGTATTACAATACCTATATACATATAGATATGAAGATATGTTATATTTAAATCTTTCGATAGAAAAGGTATATTAAGACCAATATTCTTTAATATACTCTAGCATGTGATACAAAATGGCATTACACTCTCTAAAAAATATGTGTCACTAGGAAAAAAATTATATAAAAACATTTTATTATCATTTTTTCAAAACTGTTACTAAACATTATATTGAATTAAAATACTAAAAAAATAAAAATAGATAAGAGGAACAGTGAGTCCATCGCGACTTGAACGCGAGGCTTTCTTCATGTCAAGTCCTGATATGACGTGATCGAATCATCTCTTGACTGCCTTTGTATATTATGTCAAATACAACAATATCTCCAAAAATATTTGATGATTTCCGGTGTTCGCCTCCTATGACGAAGGCATGAATTCTGATAATGGATAATAAGGAATAAGCGATATTCTTGGAAATCTAGCAGAAATACTGAAAATAATAAGAAATGGTGGGCCCGTCGAGATTTGAACTCGAGACCTCCGCCATGTCAAGGCGACGTCATAGCCAACTAGACCACGGGCCCAATGTTATCAAGCAAAATAGGATTTTTATTTGTCTTTAAAAAACTTACTATTTGATAGCGAGCCTATTCTATTTTAGCCATAACAAATGCAAATATCCCTGCAAACAGCAATGCAATGATCACTGCACCTTTAAGGAAATAAATTAATTGTTGAGACCAATCAACAATACCATATGGCACCGCCAAATAAAGAGACACCGCAATCATTAATAAACCAATTATAACCCACAAAATTTTATTCATAGTTAACACCCTCCAATATTTTATGGACTATGTATTTATTAGTGCTTATAAATTTACTCCCTAATAACCTATAAAATATGAATTATAATTTTATTTAAAAGATATAAAAGCCATAAAAAGAAAATACTTTAATACTAAGATTATACAATACTTAATATGCTCCCAATTACCTTCTCATCCCCGGCGCGGGTTGATTTATCCGGTGGTGCAGCAGACATCTTCGGACTTAGCACTCTTTCGGTTGCTATTGACATAAGAGCGTACTGTACTATCAAACAGAATGAACAAGGAACGATTGTGGCAAATATTGGAAAAGGCGAAATACCTATCTCAATGGCATATGCGCCACCATACGCGATATTAAAGCATATTGTTCAGCATTTCTCATTAAATGAAGCAATAACAATTGAGATAAAAACGGATATTCCGATGTCTGGCGGGCTTGGTGGATCAGCCTCCATTTCAGTTGCAGTGATTAGCGCCTTGAATAAATGGAAAAATTGGGGGTTGACACGCTACCATATTGCAGAACATGCTCAAAGGGTGGAAACTGTTGAGATGAAGTTAAAAAATGGTTATCAAGATCAGTACTGCTCGGCCTTTGGTAAATGTGTTTTTATGGACTTCAAAAATAAAGAGAATAGGGATATAGGGGAAGAACCATATGCTATAGTAGAACAGTTGCCAATTCCATACACGATTGTTGTGGCACATACAGGGATCAAACATAACTCGGGAGATGTGAATGCACAGACATATAATCTCTATCATAAAGGCGATACGAGCACTATAAAAAACATCATGCGTCTGGACACCATAACACGAGAACTTAGGTCGGCCCTAATAGATAAAGATTTTTCTAAAACATGTAATATCATATCAGAAAATCAAGAAATAATAAAAAAGTTTAAACGATCCCTCCCAGAGAATGAAAAACTTATAGATGTAGCTATGAACTCGGGTGCTGGTGCTGCAAAGGTAACTGGAGCAGGATGCGGGGGATCGATTGCAGCACTGTGTGAAACTCCAGATATTGCACAAAATGTGGCATCTGCATTAAGAAAACATTCACAGTTTGTAAAAATATGTTCTGTTGCAGAAGGTGTGAGATATGAAGTATGATACAGTAGTCTTTGACTTAGATGGCGTTCTTTTAGAAGAAGGGAAGCTTACTTCCGAGGGAAAAATAGGAATAGAAATGCTTTTTGAGAAAGGCGTTCGTGTTATCTATTCATCCGGGAAAAATTATTGGTACACGGCCGGAGGCATCTCCTTCTCAAATATTATCAAGGACGACACAATAATCATAGCAGAAAATGGAGGCATCATATTCTTTCCATTGACAAAGGAGAAGTTGGTCTTGTCACAAGGATATGGCAATATTGCAAAATTAGCAGAATATTTCTATAAGGAACACTGCACAAAAGATGGCAACCATACTGTGTTTAAAGACACAGGCGGTATCATATGGCAGGAGCCCAAGGAAACAATATTTACATTATTCCCCAAAGATAAAAACACGATCCCCATACTAAAAAAAGTACTTGAAGATATCATAATTCACTTGAATTTCCCTGTTTATGCAATAGACCACTCTGATGCAGTTGACATAATGCCATTAAAGCAGCACAAAGGAAATGCACTCAAATACCTATCTAATAAAGGAATTATCAATATGGAAAAAACTGTAGCCTTTGGCGATGGAAACAACGATAAAGAGATGCTTGAGGAAGTTGGTATGCCAGTAACCGTTGACAACGCAAGTGACGCCATAAAACATATTGTAAGAAGTAGAGAAGGAATAATAACATCAAAAGGATATGGTAAAGGCGTGCTAGAAGCAATAGAACACTTGTTTTAAGCAATCTCTATCTAATCTCAACCTCTACTGTGAAAAATACTGGGCCACGAACATCTATTTTGTTGTTCTTCATCTGGATAAAAGTGCGCATCTCATCAGGTATTGCAAGATTGACGTCTTTTAGGCGTTTTGCCATGCCAAAATAATACTGCTTTTTTCCAGTAAAAGAGGACTTGAGCAGTTCCTCTACGTCCTTTGCAACCTTAAATAGGAACGCATCGATATATGTAGTACCAGTAGAAACTCCATTCTCAGCAACATTTTCTAGCTTTCCTGACAACCCTTCCGGAGGTATTCCATATATGTTTCCCTGGTATGCATAAACCATATTGAATGCAGCTGGTCCAAGGAGATTCTTGTTCTCCTCCTTTTCACTGATGCGGACCACTACGTTCTTTGCATACAAATCGCCCTCGAAAACCACATATTCACAAGGGCTTTTCTCATTTCCATACTTCCTTGCTGCAGAAGATATTATTTCAATCAATGGGGCCATTTCATCTGTTTGTGGTTTCTCGATAAATGATATTGAATTGGCTATCTCCTCATCTGTAAAAGATAATGAATAAAACTCAGGATGATGCAACTGCCGCAAATCATCCTCATCCTCAAGTAACATTATCAAGCGGCCCAATCCCGGGCCAGAATTAAACACAGGGTATGGTATGCCATAATGCGCAAGCGCGATAGGGGAGTACATTCCCACTTCTGTAACCTCAACCCATCCAAAACGATCATCTTTCACAAATACCTCATAATTAGTGCCATAAGCATAGTAAATGGCTTGATTGGGTTTTTTCTTGAATTTCAGTTTTTTGAATCCCATCCTGTTGAAAAATTCCTTTGTAATGTATATTCCGTCTGCAATATTTAGATTCTCGTCCATAGCCACCATTGAAAGATTGTAATGGGCACGCAGATGCATAGGGTCCTCACGTTGCTCCCTGCGGTAACGCCAGCCGGAAGTAAATAGCATCACCGGCAGTGATACCTTTTTAACAAATTGTGCAAGTGTGGGGAACCATGCTGTCGTGAAATGAGAGTTTAGCACCATATCTGTAGCCAATGGTTTGATATCTAACACTTCAGGGAATGCCTCATTAATAATATACATCGCATCCTCGGGAGAAACTTTTAATCGCTTTGCTATCTCTTCGCTAAGGTCTCCAGGATCTATTTTATCAAGTTTATAATCTCTAAATATATTTTTTAGTTTCCCCATATCAAGAGAAGGCACTTTTTTAAATACTTCATTTTTTTTATCATCAGATATGCCAATATCTGGTCTTGGGAGAGTTGCAAGAAAATATAATCTATCAAGTATCGCAGGTGACTCGGGCCCATATTGCATTTCCACGTGCTTTTTAGAGAAAAATTGTTTTAGATAAACTTCATCAAAACCCATATCCAATAAAATATCACGAGATTTCAATGCATATTTGGATAGGAGATGTTCTTTTCCTTTTTTTTCAGGAAAATTAAATGTGCGTTTTCCTTCAAAATAAGATCCTGTGTTTTTCCACTCTTTAAAAAAATCTTCCTTAGAGCGTTTCAGGATATCTTCAATAGGAAACATTGTTATTCTCACCTATAATCAAGTTTATTATCCATTGCAGGCGTTTTCTGTTCTTGTTTTGCACCTACCGAAGGCATTGGTATTGGGGGTATTAGTTCTAATTGCTTTGCAATAATTACCAATTCTGGCATGCAAAATCTTAATATGGCCGTATGTATCTCTTGAGAAAGCGCAGCCGGAATCTTCTTGCTCTCTGGTTCGATGCTTGAAGTGTCAATATCCCCATACACTAGTTCTCCCTCTATTTTTACACTGGCAAAATTTGGAAAATAGTCAACAGAATACACAAAACCCACAATAAGGAGATCATCTGTTACCTGCAAGGACGTGATTCCTGAGCTATTTGTAATCTTTATATTTTTTAAGGCCCCATTTCCCTTTATGAAACGTTTCGCATCTATTGAACGAATAGATATTTTCTTTATTATTGTTCTCACCCGCACGTTACGTCAAAGTTATGCTTTAAATAGATTATTATTCCCTACTAAGCAGGACGACCCTACTCTCAGGAGATTCGTTGACTATTTTGTATGAGCAAAGAGATTCAATCTCTTCTGCAAACGTCCTAATCTCCTCATGGGACGGCATGTTCTCTATAGTTAGCCTATTACGTGAAAACCCAACAAACATGTACGCCTTCATCTCGACATACGTTGGGCTCCCTTTCTCTATTAATTTGGCATATTCCTGTGGTTCGCACATATTGTAGCCTTTTACGAGTGTTAGGCGCATAACCTTTTGAGTATCAAGAGAAGGAAAGAGCGAAATAGTTTCATTTAAGCGTTCCCACCCATCAGATATAATCGGGTTACATAGCTTAGAATATATTTTCTTATTTGGTGCAGCCACAGTTACATAAAGATTCCATGGTAGTGAATCCATATGTTCCAATATATCTGGGTTCGTTCCATTTGTTACAAGAAATGTTGTAAATCCGCCCTGCTTGAATTCATTGATAAGGTCAGAAAGAAGGGGATAGCACGTTGGTTCGCCTGATAAGGAAATAGCAACGTTGTTAGGATTGTTTGCCTCTTCTAGTTTTTTTGCGTCGATGCGATCAAGAACCCCCTGATATCCTGAAAGAAGGATTCTCTGTGCCTTTATGGATTGTTCAACAATATACTGTGGGGCATCTACATTAGCAGGTACATCTTCAGTGAATCGGACTGGGCGCCAGCAAAAGAGGCATTTTTGTGTACACCAGTTTACTGCAGGAGTCATCTGCAAACAACGATGGGACTGTATTCCATAAAATTTTTGTTTGTAACAGACACGATTGCGCATGATGCTTTCCTTTAGCCAATGGCAAAGTTTTGCTGCAGAATGTTCTCCTATTAACTGGTATCGCTGTTTTCTTAACAAATCTCTTGTAGACTCTATAATATCAATCACCTTCTAATACTTGACGAATTGCATCAATGATGTCGTCTGCTGCTTTCTTGAAATCATCAACGCCTTTGGAACCTGCCGCAGATGGATGTCCACCACCTTCGCCATTGTTAATTATACTGGATTCGTGCATAATAGTTGCAAGGTTTAGGCCTTTATTAGCTACACGCCTTCCGGCACGAGCAACAATGCGAGATCCCCTCTTCTCATTGACTATTATCACTACATCTGCGCCAATGTTAAGAATAGACCTGGCTATAAAAGATTCAAAAGACCCTATTGAAGTCCTCACTATAATATAATCCTTTACACGTATGATACGCATGCGCTGCAATGCCTTCATAAGTGCGATACGTTGTGATAATTCGGATTCTTTTCTAAATAAAGAAAATATGTCCTCAAACAGTATGTCATCACCAATCATCTCGGACAAAGTGATAAATGTTTGTCTATTTGCATATTTCAAATGTCCTGTGTCGGCCATTATGCCGGCCAATAATGCTTTTCGTATAAATATATCATTAGGCTTTTCCAAAACTTCCCACACAAGTTCTGCATTAGATGTTGCGCACTTGCGGTATGCTAATTTAGGTGTGAAATCTGTTGTGGTATGATGATCGATTACAGCCAGATTATCAGTCTTCTCAAGTAACGCCATGCATTTTCCAAGAAGGCTTGGGGATGATGTATCTAACACGAGTATAGCATCTGGTTCAGCTTCAAGTTCTCCCAACGACCCACCTAAAGAATCAAGTATATATTTAGCTTGTTTGGATATCCCATCACAACATATGGAAATGTCCTTATTTTTAAAATAATGTTTAACAGATAATGCACAGCCTAATGCATCCGGATCTGCGTTGCTATGGCACAAAATTAAAAGATGTTGGCTCTTCTCTATGAAGAACCTAATATCATTACTAGAAAACATCCTAACTTCCTTGTGCAAACTTTCCGGACCCAATAAGCTCCTGTATTTTTTTCTGGGATTCTTGGAGTTTTGTCCTTAAACGGGTTTCCTGGCGTTCGAGAGTAGTCTTCCTAAGGGAAAGTGTTTCCTTTCTTTTAGTCATATCCTCTTCCACAGTGGCCTTATCGCTCTTGAAAAGAATTGACCCTGCGCTCTTGTATACCTCTTCCTCACTAACGGCCTTAAGTGCCTCAAGCGTGTCTTCTAATTCTTTTAATTCAACAGTTACTGATTGTAATTGTGAAGCTATCATTTGGTATTGTTGTTCCACCTGCTGGAACTGTGTAATTTCATTTTGTACATTTGGCGGTATGTTCTGCAAATTATCACCATCAGAAAATATTACTTATTCTTTTAAAAATTTTGGCGTTCTAAGTGTAGACTTCTGCTCCATCTGCAGTTATAATCATTGAATGCTCAGACTGCGAGACATTACCTCCATCCATCTCCTTAAGTACGCTGTAAGCGTAAATAGATGATGAACGTACAAGGTACTTTAATGCGAACTCGGTTTTTCGTTTTGTATAAATTTCAGAAAGCCAGCGTTGTGCAAAGGGCAGATTTGAATAGTTCCTCTTTATGGTTTGCATTACTTTTCTTGCAAGAGGAAGCCTTATGGGTCTGTCCGCTAGGTACTTGAAGATAAGATACTGCTCATCGTCCATTACTCGTCCCGCACCATCAGTTGCGAAAGGCTCTATAGCTATTATGTCACCTTCCTTCAGTGCCACGCCCTGCCCTGTATCTACGTTTGGTATTGAGGGGGAGCTATGCGTAAGATAACGGTCAAGCCCATGGCCAGTGAGGTTCTCGATAGGCTTAAATCCATATCCTGTTATGGTCTCGTTTATGACCCTGCCAATTTCATTTGTCTTTACTCCTGGCCTAACCATATCTATGGCCGCAGATAGAGCTTCTTTGCTAGCAATTATCAAATCATCGTCTGATTCTCCCACCTTGACTGTGAATGCTGTATCAGAAATGTAACCATCTACGTGCGCGCCAATATCTACCTTCACATAATCGCCTTTTGCAAATGTTTTTGCATCATCTATTGTGGGAGTATAATGTGCTGAAATGTTATTGACAGAAATGTTCACTGGGAATGCTGGTGCACCGCCATATTCTTTTATCTTAGATTCTATAAACTTGGCAACGTCAACATACTTCGCCCCTTGTTTTATAATGTCATGAGATTCAGTCTTTACTTTTCGTGCAATCTCTCCTGCTTTCAGATATTGGTCATGAGGATCCATAATATTTCACTGAATTGAATACAATTAGTATCTTAAAAAACTTTTGCAATCTGTTTGACTATGGAAAATACTTTTAATAAACGAGTATGAATAATAAATATCTAGTTTCCACATAATTGGTGAAAGCGCTATGAATATACTTCCACCTAAAGAAAAATATGTAAAAATGGCACTTGAATTAGGTGCCTTGCATGCTATGATAATTAAGCCACAAGACGTAGTGCTAGATCCACGATGCTACTTGAAATGTATGTATGGGTGTGATGAATGGGGGAAAAAATGGACATGCCCATCCGCTCCCGGTGCAATTGATATTTGGGAATTTGAAAAAATTCTACAGCGCTATAAAAACATACTTTTAATACATGTACCAGACAAATACTCCAACCAATCCATATCATTTGCCATTGAACAACAAGCTTTTGTAGACGGTTATTACTTCGCATTTTCAATCTCAGATTGCTCATTATGCAAAGACTCCTGCGCTTATCCAAAACCATGCAGTAACCCTAACAAAGCCAGACCATCAATGCAATCGTTGGGAATAGACGTCTTTGCCACAGTACAAAGCAAATCCCTGCCCTTGTCCACATTGAAAAATGAAGAGGAAAATCAGAATTGGTATTCTCTTGTTTTAATAGAGTGATATAATGACAGAAAAGCTATACTTTATAGACAGTTACAATCTTGAGTTTGAATCTCCGATTATCTCAATTTTAGAAAATGGCAAAGTATCTGAAATAATCCTTGAAAAAACTTGCTTTTATCCTGCATCTGGAGGACAACCTGCAGACATTGGCCACATAAATGGGTGCCCAGTTGTTGACGTGCGTATAGAAAACGGAAAAATCATACATACAATTGAAGGAATTATTAATGGAAATGTTGTCCAGGGGATTGTAGATAAGAAAAGGCGTCTTGATAATATGCAGCAGCACACCGGCCAACATATTATCTCCCAGATTATTTTTCGATTATATGGAAAAAACACAGAATCATTGCATATAGGAAGAAAAATATCAACAATTGATATTCCTATAGAAAATTTATCTGAAGACGACATCTGTTCTATCGAAGATAAATCAAATAACATAGTCAATATGAATATACCCGTAATAATATATACAGCAAATAATGCTAGTGACCCTACCTACAGAAAAAAATCTGGGCTCAAGGGAGATATTCGTATCGTTGAGATAAAGAATTTTGATAAGACCCCTTGTGGAGGAACGCACTGTAGATCAACTAGCGAAGTGGGATTAATAAAGATACCAAACTATTACAAAAAAGGGGCACTTTGGAGAATTGAATTTATATGCGGAATGCGTTGCCTTAAACGGATGCAAGACCTCGAGAGCATATTACGTTTGGTTGTTGCAGACCTTATGGTGCCTGAAAAACATATAACATCTGCAATAAAGGAAAAGCTCGACGAAATGAAACGCTTGGCCAAACAAAATGAGCTTTTGACGCAAAGATTAGCTGCTCTTGAACTTGATCAAATTAGAAAAGAGGGCATCATCCATAAAGGATGTACCATTATTGCAAAACAGCTGAATGATGCGGCAGTTGCACAAGCAATGGCAAAGATAGTGCCAGATAGCCCAAAGACCATTCTTCTTACAGGATTTATCACAAAAAAAGGCGCTACCCTGTTATTTGCATGTTCGAAAGATAGCGGCATGTGTGCAGATAAGCTTCTCAAAGTTGCACTTCCAATAATAGATGGAAAGGGGGGAGGAAATCCTTATGTTGCTACTGGTTCAGGTCCTAACCAAAAATTCTTGAAAGCCGCACTAGACTCTGCAATACGATACATTGAGGAGGGTCCTTGCTGACAAGCCAAAAAAATGTTCTTTTGATTTCATCACTAGCCCATGCCTACAGCCATGCCTGCATGCTGTCAATACCGCCAATTCTGTTGCTAATAAAATATGAATTCTCACTAAATTTTACGATGCTCTCACTTGTGGTTGCCGGATCCGGACTCCTGTTTGGCATTGGTGCCCTGCCTTTTGGAGCGCTCTCAGACAAGATTGGCCCTATCAAAGTAAACATCATGGGTGTTGTACTAGCAATACTTTCATGTATTGGCATATACATTACACACGATATCTACTCGTTTGTAATATTTTTGCTCTTGCTCGGTCTTGCCTCAAGCACTTATCATCCATCTGCGTTCAAATTGATTTCTTGCCTCTTTTCAAAAAATATAGGACGAGCCTTTGGCATTAATGGTCTTATAGGGAGCTCTGGCCAAATATTAGCCCCCATTAGTTCTGCATTCATTGCTTACAAGTGGGGATGGAGGCCAGTGTTTTTGATGCTTGCCATAATGGGGATTATAACACTTCTATTTCTCCTTAGAACTTATAACTATAATATCAGCATCCCTAAAATTGCAGAAAAGCAAAAATTTAGAATCTCACGAGAAATAGTCCTCATACTTGCTATCTCAACGCTAGGGGGACTATCATATCGCAGCATCGTAACAATGCTTCCGGCATATACATCGATAATTTATGGGAAAGATACGCTTCAGGCTGGTGCACTTGTAACCCTCATGTTAGTCACAGGCGGCATCTCTCAAGTAGTTGCCGGGGAAATAAATGACAGATATGGATCAATAAAACCCTTTCTTATAGCAACAATCATTTCATTTATAAGCATCGTAGTTATCATGATGAAGAATTATTCTTTTTTTATGATGGGACTTGTTATATTTGGTTCAGCATACTTTGCCATTAACTTGTTTATCAACTCATTAATAGGCACAAATACACCACATATTCACAGAGGAAAAATATATGGCATAACCTTCTTCACACGATTTGGGTTAGGATTCTTAGCACCAGTTATCGTAGGTATAGTAACAGATCTTTACTCAATAAGTTACCTCTTTCATATAGTGATAATATTTATGGCAATGCTCGTGCTGCTTACAATGTACCTTTACCGTAACTCTTATCATGTGCCATGTCGCCAGGAAGATAAGTAGTCCTCCTGTTCGGGCGTTAGAACATCTATAGACATAGACTCAGATTCCAGTTTCATCCTGGCAACGCTTTTGTCTATATATTCTGGAACAGGATATACGCGTTTTTCAAGATGTGCTAAAAGCAAGTACTCGGCCGATAATAGTTGAAGTGCAAAACTCATATCCATAATCTCTGCAGGATGGCCATCAGCACATGCTAAGTTCACCAATCTGCCTTCACCAAGAACATGCAGCCATGAGTCATCTAAACGGTAACTGGTGATATTTGTACGAGCAATACGCTTTTCCTTTGAGATCTCTTCAAGTCCGGCAACGTCTACCTCAACATCAAAATGCCCCGCGTTAGCTAAGATAGCCCCATCTTTCATTAGTTTGAAATGGTCTTTGGTAATAACATTGTTGCACCCTGTGGCTGTGATGAATATATCTCCCCTCACTGCCGCATCTTTCATAATCATCACCCTAAATCCATCCATATGCGCCTCTATTGCTTTTATTGGATCCACTTCCGTCACTATGATATTTGCACCCATGCCCTTGGCACGCATGGCAATTCCCCTGCCACACCACCCATATCCTGCAATGACAACTGTTTTTCCTGCTATAATTAGATTAGTGGTGCGCATAATGCCATCTAATGTAGACTGGCCTGTGCCATATCGGTTATCGAAAAGATATTTACAACAAGCATCATTAACAGCAATAGCGGGAAAACACAGAGCGCCTTCTCTTTCCATTGCATTTAGCCTAACTACCCCTGTTGTAGTCTCTTCACACAACCCCTTAACGTCTGGAAGAAGCTCTCTTCTATGTGTATGAAGGGCATATGCAAGGTCTCCGCCATCATCAATTACCAAAGCTGGCGATATATCAAGTGTCTTGTTCAGATTTTCAAAATAATCCTCCGACGACTGACCATACCTTGCATTCACTTTAACGCCACGATTTTTCAATGCGGCGGCAACATCGTCTTGTGTAGTAAGAGGATTACTGCCACATATAGATACTTTTGCACCTGCCTCATGCAATACAAATGCAGCAAAAGCTGTCTTTGCCTCAAGATGCAAACAACAAGCAACAGGTACCCCTTCAAATGGTCGCTCTTCCTTGAATCTTAGAAGCACTTTATTCACAACAGGCATATGGGACTCAACCCATTTCATCTTACGTTCTCCTGAAGCAATAACATCGTTCATAATACCCCAATACATTCAATACTTTTTAATGTTACCAATTATAAAGATTAAATGACAGCAAAATTTATAAACAAAGAATAATCCTTTTTTTTAGTACTGCCCCGATGGCTTAGCATGGTATAGCGTCCGCTTGGTAAGCGGGAGATCGCGGGTTCAAATCCCGCCCGGGGCTCCATTATAAAACGCGCAAAAATAAATACTTAGTAAAGATGTATCATTAAAAAACAGAAAACTTTTTATGGACCTTTAGATAGGATGTAACAATATGCCCTGGTCGCCAAGCCTGGGAAGGCGCTAGACTGAAGATCTAGTATTTCGCCGGTTCAAATCCGGCCCAGGGCACCAATTCTATGCTATTTTTCCTATACTGGAAAGAGATTATAATATTTTTTATAAAATAATATAGATATATTTTTATATTTGCAACTAATCCGTTATATTGATAATATGTCAACAAAAGATAAAAAATCAATAGGTGTAATGATAATCTTATTCTTATTGATACTTCTTCCTCTAATTATTCCTAGTGAGTATGTAAAAATATATGAAGACGCGTTGACATTATTCTTGCCTACTTTCGCTTTTGCCGTAGGATTCATTGTCTTAAACGCATATATAAAAAAAGAAATGAAAGTATTGTTTAGCCTTCTAACATTAGCCCCCCTTATGTGGGCAATAGCGGAGTTTATGCGGTGGATTATAAATAAAGAAGGAGAATTTATTGCATACTCTCTATCCTTTGATTTGTTCTACACCATAGGCTTTATGTTTGTATTAAGTGCCCTTATCTATCATTACTATAAACAACCTGAAAAGCAATTAATTAAGCATACGATAATCACAATAACACTTGTAGGGGCATTTGCTGGAGTACTTGCATACTACCTTTTTGTTTTTAAATCATTCTCCTTTAACGATTCAACGGTGCAGATAACATTAGCATATTTTGCTATAGATATATTCATACTCCTTTTTTCATTGCTTAATCTAGAACTTAATATCAAGAAAAGCACTTTCTCATTCTGGGTATGGATTGTTGCTTTTATTCTATTTACAATAGTGGGGGATTTAATATATGGTATAGGAGTATTAGACCTCACATACGCCCCCAATGGAATCTCTGATATACTGTTTAACTTCTCATATGGGTGCATTGTTATGGCTTTTCTTTTCAGTACTGGAGCAAAGTCTGCTAAGATAAAAGATGTAGAGGAACGATACCTAACAATTTTCAATTACAGCGGTGCAGCAACGGTAATGGCTGATGAACACAACACAATCCTACTAGCCAACAATCAATTTATGGCTCTCACAAATTACCCTAAAGAAGAAATAATTGGTATAATGCACTGGCCAGATATAGTAGACGCCAAAGAAAGGAAATCTATACTACTCATGCTTAACAGGATGAAAAATGTCGAGAGCACCAAACCCTTAACTAAAGACATTAAACTATATACAAAAAAAGGAAATGCCCTTTATTGTAACATTATTTTTAGTTTCATACCCCATACCGATATTAAGGTTATAACAGTGGTTGATATAACAGAACGAAAGAAGCTCGAGGTTGAACTTAAAAAAATAAACGAAGATCTACAAAACTTCACCTTTACAGTTTCACACGATCTAAAAGAACCACTGCGCAATATATCTTCTCTCGCAACGTATCTTAAACGTGATTATGAAGATAAAATAGATGAAATGGGTGTGGAATTCTTAAACACACTAGTATATTCAGTATCTACTATGTCAAAACTTGTCGAAGATCTCCTAACGCTTTCTAGAATCGGGAGGAAGAATGCAAATTTCAGTTTTGTGGAGCTTAATGAACTTATTGAAGAAATATTGCACGATCTAAGCAAAACTATTGAAGAAAAAAATGTTGTTATCAACTATGAAAAACTCCCCAAAGCAATGGTACAGAAAACCTGGATGAAACAAGTATTCCAAAACCTTATAACAAATGCAATGAAGTTCAATGATTCTAAACAGCCAACAATAGATATTACTTGTAAAGATTTCGATTTTTATTATGAATTCATAGTAAAGGACAATGGAATAGGGATACAGGATAACTACAAGGAACGTATCTTCAAACTGTTCGAACAGTTGCACCCCCGTGAAAGTTATGGTGGTACAGGCGCCGGACTCGCAATTGTAAAGAAAATTATTAAAGAGCATAAGGGGGATATTTGGGTAGAGGGAAAAGAAGGGGAGGGATCCACTTTCCACTTTACTATTGAAAAATTCTTTATTGGTGAACTGTGATGCCAAGAGAAGGGATTCTTATCATAGACGACAATGTGACAGACGGATTTGTCATTAAAAGAACTTTATCATCTTTAACGCATGAAGAAATTACGATAGCACGCAATGGATTAGAAGCACTCTCGTTCTTTTCCCAAAGACTCAAAGGTGAAGAAGGAAGTGCCTTGCCGAGATTAATTACACTAGATCTCAATATGCCTAAGATGAATGGTTTTGAAGTTCTTGAACGCATTAAAAAAAACTCACAAACCAAAGATATCCCTATTATCATACTAACATCATCACAACTATCTGAAGAAGTAAAGCGCTCATACTATCTCGGGGCAAATAGCTATATTGTAAAACCTACAGATCATGATGAATTTGAAAAAATAATAGGATATATGTATAATTACTGGTTTGTATTCTCAAAAATACCATTGGAATGAGAAATATGGAAAAAGAAAACAACGAAGGCCCACGAATACTATATGTAGAAGATAATAGTACAGATGTTTTAATAATGAAAAGATTGCTTGAGGGCATTTTTCCCCAGGGATACGAACTAACAAATACACCTATTGGGTCAACAGGTATGTCCAAAGTAAAAAACGAATACTATGACTTTGTTATTCTTGACTATAAATTGCCTCGTATGACGGGACTAGAAATATTAGAACAAATGAAAAAAGAGAGTATAGATATACCTGTTATTTTTGTTACGGGACAAGGCGATGATGAGATAGCTGTCAAAGCACTTAAGATGGGTGCATATGATTACTTAATAAAAGGAAATCTTGATTCAAAGGAATCCAAACTCTCCATTCTAGAATTATGGAACCTTATTACTTATATGAAAAGGGACACCGGCGCGGACCTTCTATCCAGCCTTACCCAGAAAAGAACAACTTTTGATGTTATCTCCGACATACTGCAAAACTCACTTTATGGTATTGGGAAAACGACACTTGTCTTCAAATCGAACATGAACTTTAAACGAATAGAAAAATATTTAGCATTCCTTATAGCAAAAGGATTTCTACATCACGACCCCGATGAACAATACACAACAACAGAAGATGGGAAAAAACTTATAAAAGCGATAATTGAGCTAAAAGCGCTTTTGAATAAATAAAAAATCTGCTTTTTTCCCTTGACTAAATATCATTCAAAAATAATCATTGCAAACCATATGAAGATACGTAATAAAAAAAGTGGTGGGGACGGCGGGATTCGAACCCGAGTCCACGGGTTTCTCCGATTTCGCACTGTTTTGTGCGCGCTCCATAAATTCTTCATCCGCAAGCTTTTGATATGCGTCTGTAAACCCGTAGTATTAATCTATTTATCTCTGGAGCCCATGATGATAGGCCTCTACACTACGTCCCCTTGTACAAAAATAAAATATGAACAAAGTTTTTAAGTTTTTCCCTCATATGCAAAGTCTTCCCGGGACTTTAGGAAATGGCGCCGCATCCTCGATTCTTTTGAAACCACATATATAGCGAACTAACCTTTCAATACCTATGCCAAACCCTGCTGATGGAACTAAACCCCTAGAAGCCATCTCAAGAAGAATAGAATAATCCTCCACATCTTGTTTCTTTTTGTTTATCCTATCTACAATTCTATCATGAGAGTACTCTCTCTCCCCGCCAGATAATGCTTCACCAAATCCTTCAGGATATATTAAATCCATATCTAACAATATGCCTGGTTGTTCTGGATCTTCTTTATCATAGAATTCTCTAGCGTCAAGAGGGATATCTATTAACCAGATAGGCTCATCATTATCGATAGATAAAGCGTCCTCAAAATCTGAACCATATTGTGCTTCTGCATCCAAATAACTAATTTTTTTGAATGGTGCACGAGGTGTTTTCAAATTACGTCCTAGTTCCTTTAGCTCATTTTGCAAATGCTCATTGCAATACTGCATAAGTCCAACATGCATGCGCTCCATTAAGCCCATGACATCTTCGCGTGTTGCATCTTTTACTTCAAGATCTAATTGGGTAAACTCAAATAGATGTCTTCCACTATCTGCTTTTTCCTCGCATTCAAAACGAAGGTTTGGCGAAAAGCAGAATATTTTTGAATTAGCCAATAAAGCTAACTGTTTATGGAATATCATCGACTTTGTAAGCTGGTATTGATGCCCATAACATGATAGAACCGGATCTAAGGTAGGATGGTTCAAAGGATCTGTTATGGGGGATAAGATAACAGGGGGAATTTCGATAAAGTTCTCCTCAAACAAAAAATTTCCCAGATATCTTCGTGCGTATGTGTGAACTTTTAAAGCGATGCCCATATTTTTTGAAGAAAGCCTTGTATAATAGTATTCAGAGGCTTTTTCTGTAAATTCATTGATTGTTATCATAAGGGGCTAAATTATAAATTTCTATTTATATCTTTCGTCTTTTATTATGTCATAGTGTAATATAATAGTAAAATTTATATATATGATTACGACAAAATGAAAATATGGAAACAAAACTATACGACGAAAAGGATTTAAGAATACTTGAAGCGCTAAAAAAAGATGGCAGGAAACCAACTTCAAAACTTTCTAAGGAACTTGGAATACCAAGAGTGACCATACACCAACGCATAAACAAGATGATTGCAAATGGAATTATAAAAAAATTCACTGTGCGACCAGACTATACAAAACTCAAAAAACCTGTAACTGCATTCGTACTCATTTCATTTATATCTAATCCCAAAGTAAGCCAAAGAGAGCTTGCATCAAAAATAGCCTTAATGGGTGGCGTAGAAGAATTATTCATAATATCTGGTGAATGGGACTTAATATTAAAGGTCAGGGCCAAATCTGCAGAAGATGTAGGGTCATTGATAATAGACAAATTACGAACCTTTGAGGGTGTAGGAAAAGCAACAACCTGTATAAGCTTTAGTGCTGTAAAGGAAGAATAACAAAACAATTTATTTTTCTTTTTCATTTTCTTTTGAATCTTCTGTTTTTATTATTGTGTGATAATATACATTCTTTCCATCTAATATGAAGTATATCTCCTTATTTTGATCCAAAATAACTCTTTTCCTATAGTCAATAGCTATGTCCACTAAATCCTTTAGTTCAGGTATGAATATCTCTTTGTCCCACTTCCCTTTAGGATATGTTCCAATGCTAATCCAATCGTGGAATTTTTTATCTTCATCTTTACTTCCTTTGGTGTAGATGAAAAATCCAACGAGAACTATAACACAAGCCACGATAACTCCAATAGGGATAAGTAAATCATTGAAAGTTTTCCTTCGTTCAATGATTTGTGACGTGAAATAGCTTTTTGTTGTTGGTGTAGGATTCTGTGAAACATCAAATGCATAGTAGTCGTTTCCAAAAACTACGGGTAATTCATATATCTCCCTCCCCTCAAAAGGAGTAGAGGAAATGGAACCCTGGTAATCTACGCTCGTAATTATAACGCCATTACTTCGTCCAACAGACCTGCCAACGCTATCTGCTATTTCCTCGATTTTATCTCTTATGTCCCATGCATTTAATGTGAATGAGTCTGACATCTCCCATTTAGTTATATCAAAATGCTCCTTTGAGGAAAGGAAATATTTTTTCTCCCAAAATGGTATTCCATTTTCATTCGTCTCTGATAGTATGAGTTCTGTCTTAGTTGTGAAGAATATTGTTGCGTCAGATGTTGTGGGTTCAAACTCAAAGATAAATGAGATTGTTGAAATTGGAGATATTGTGTAAAAATAACCCGCCATAGAGGAGAGCTGTGTTCCTAAAGGGTAAAGCGGATTGTCCTCCTGAACTGTAGAGTATTGCTCATAACACCCATTGTACGAGAAAGCATAATCCAATACATTCTGATGTTCAGTGATGGGTTTAGTGTATTCTAGATAGGTCCACGCAAACGATGCTATTAAAGCAATTATTATAATTACAACAAAAGTCACGCCCTTATTATTCATATTATTCACCTTTAATACATATACATAAATTATGTTATTAAATATTACTTGGTTTATTATGGCCTTTTGAAGGCTTTCTTTCTATTAATTTCATTTCATTTCTTAATGTCACGAAAATTGGGATTGATAACACCAAAGCCAATAAATCCATTATAACTATAGGAAGATATTTGCTTTGTTCTCGTAATGTTGTTGTGGTATTGTACGGGAGTATGCCCATATATACATCCATAGAAATATATTCTTGGTAGTATCCTGAGGTCATCGGTGCTGTTACTTCGTACGCCACCCTTCTTGTCTCGCCATTACGTAGTGTAAATGATGTAGTGGAAAGGCTTATAATAGAATCCCTGCCTTGTACAAAAACATGTATGGGCAGAAAACCTCTATTCTTTATATCTAAAAACTGTTCAACAGTATCACCCAAATGCACTGCGCGAGTATTTGTAATTCCTTCAGTAGCTATTAGGTCCACTTTGTTAGATTGCGACATTGACATCATAGAAACTGTTGTAGCAAATACTATGAAAATAATAAAAAACAAATATATTGCATATTGTGATTTAGCCACATTCTTAACTTCTCTGTTGTACTTTGATTCCTTCTTTTTCAATGAGAACAAATCTGTAACAATGGCTATAAACGACAACAAGCCAAAGCCGACAATTAGTTGTCCTAATCTATCACTACCAGGACTAACACCAATAAACAAAAATAATTTTGTGGCGAGTGAAGAAAGAAAATTTGAAAGAGAAAATATAATCGTTCCAAAGTAGGGAATAGTCACAATATTGCCATTGAACTGCAACACTTTTCCTACGATCTGTTCACGTTTTACATAAGGTTCAGCATACGTCCCGCCTTGATCTGTGAACGTATTTTTATCCCCTTGTGTTATGAAACCTTGGGGCGTCTCGCCAACAATGCGATGCGTGAGAAATTTATATGGGTAATTTTCCGCATTGAATACAACAACATCTCCAACAGAGAACGAAGACACAAACTGCGAAGGGACTATAAAGAACCCGTCTCCCTCTTTTAGTTGTGGTTCCATTGATGATGTCTCTACATAAGATATACCAACAGGATACTGTAATAAGCCGCTAGCAATTACTGGAAAGAAGAAAAGAAGCAAAAGAACGTAAGCTAAGTCTTGTGCTGTCGAAGCTGCTTTCATATTTGCACCCGCTTAATAATATTCCCAAATAATTACTTCTTCGTAATTTCCTTTAATCTTTGCGTACCATTTAAGGGTATATACATCTAGATAGATGTATTGATTTTTATGAGTTGTGTAAAGGGTGTTATCCAAAGCCTTTACTTTAATAGTTCCTGTTTTAGGGGATAATTGAATAGCGGATACTTTTTCTGAACTTGTTAATTTTATTAGATCATATTTGTATGTGTAGCCGTTTATCGTTTTATTCCATATTTTTGGATCAAGCCCCATGTCTGTATAATTATAATCTCCCCATGTGCGGATTTTTACTCCGTTTGAAAGCGCATCATACGCAACTCCCCTTATAAACTCAGCGTTTTCTGGCATAGTATTGTCATTAGGATCATACCCTTCAGGAGATTCGTATTCTTCTATTAATATTTCAGCAGTTCTTGTAAGTGTTATGAATGGGGTGCCCTCTGCGTTAGAAGCAACGATATCAATGACACTGATAAGTGACTCATCGCTAGTGATATCTATTGCATCTATAAAAACATCCACAGTAATAACATTGCCTACAGGTATTGTGATGCCTCCGGTTTCCAGATTGCTCAAGCTAGATGTGAAAGTTACATTGTCCGGATAATTGCCATCATCAAATATCTTTACAAAAATAGTCTCATTTAAGTCATTCTCTATTTTAAAAATACTTTGTATTTCAACTTTTTCTCCCTGTGGCACATCAAGAATATGAAGCTCAAATGCACCATTATTATCTGAATCATGAAAATATTCTGGGTTCTCAGTTGTTGGATAAAGAGATACAACTCCTGACGTATCATCTACCAATTGTAATGAAACATCGCGCTCAATAGATAATGTAGTATAGGCGCCTGAACTTATGATTATCATTATTAAAGCCAGCATAGAAAAACCGGCCAATACATATCCTTTCATATAATCGACCTTACATTTTCTCTTTTTTCACTTTAATAAATATATGCTACATAATTTATATTATTGCATCGAATTGATAAAATTAAAAAGATAATAAAATTGTAAAAGGGGGCAATACCCCTTTTTACAGTATTATACTGCAGTGGCGTTTATGTTTATGCTTGTAAGCACGCTGTCTCCCTCGGAGAGGCCTTCTGTATCCATCTTCATTGATACTGACTGCATCTGTCCTGGAGCAAGGGTGAATGATGTAGTGCTTAGGCTAACGTTGCTTACAGCAGATTCCCCGTTAAATGGCAGAAGTGTAACAAGCACGTCCTGCGTGCCGTTGTTTGTTATTGTGAATAAATCCTCTATTAGTATTTCTGCATCGGCGTTGACGCCTTTTGCGACGTTTCCTATATCGATGAAGAACTTGCCGGATTCATCGAATCCTGCATACTTTCCGTTTGGCCCTTCTGCAGGGTTTATCCCGAGGATAGCTGATGCGTCCCCGACGACGTTAATTGTTGCGCTACGATCCGCCGTAACGGATGTGAAGGCCCCGGTGGACATGACCAGAATGGCAGCCACAAGGATTCCGAAGAGAGGCAATAGTTTTTTCATCATGATTCATACACCTTTGAAGTGATATGAACTTAGTTGTCCTCTTTCCTTTAAAAAGGAAACGAACTTAAGGTAAGGAACAGTGTTCTTTTTTAACAAATCCCCCTTTAGGGGATTTGTATTGTTATAAGCAGAATTCAAGCCTAATTCTTGCTTCTTTTATTAATTTCATAATAACATGTCCAAAATTCATATACTATCATATGCCTCAAGCAAAAAAGAGAATAATCCTATGTGTTGGATACGGCAACTACCTGGGAGTAAATAAGAAGGAAGGAAGCTTCGTACTGCAAAAGGAATATAAGATCGTTGACAAGGTGCCTTTCCACCTCTGCTCGATTGCCTACGTCTCGGATGGGAACAGCATCTCGTCTGATGCCCTGTTCTATGCAGGGGTGTATGGGATTGATGTTGTCCTTATGTCCCAGACTGGACGGCTCATCTCCATGATGAGGCCGTTGAACACGGACTTTGATGCAGATGTGCGAATA
The DNA here is from genome assembly GCA_030603445.1 of Methanomicrobia archaeon. GTDB lineage: Archaea > Methanobacteriota_B > Thermococci > Methanofastidiosales > NM3 > NM3. The sequence continues at coordinate 80,976 of JAUVXU010000008.1, forward strand.
GCCCAGTATGATGCGTACACCAAGGCTAAGGGTGTCAGGATAGCTAAAGATATATTGCTGGCCAAGGTGCAGACGCAGATTGAGTTTTTAGAGAAACACAAGCTGGATTCCTCCAAGATTTATCCCCATATCGGTAGGATAAGGGGAATCAGGGCCAGGAATCTGGATGATGCTAGGATTATGCTTGTGATGATGGAGGCAAACTGCACCAAGGTATATTTCCATGAATACGCCTCCCTGTTTGGATTTGAAAAGATGCCGAGCAGGAAAAAAGCGAACAAGCACGGTGCAAAGGACATATTCAACAATGTGCTCAATCTAAGCTACGAGGTCTTGAGGGCTGAATGTTTCAGGGCTTGTTACAACGCCCACCTGGATCCCTATCTGGGATACTTGCATTCCACAAAACATGGCAAGCCTGCCCTGGTGTGCGATCTGCAGGAGTTCTTCAGGGTCGAGATAAACGGGTTCCTCTACAGGAAGAGGAAGCTGATAGATTACCAAAGGATAGAGGACGTCTCTGGAAGAAAGTTCCTCCACTGCGATGAGGCTCTGAAGCTTATCACCATGCTCAATGAGTTTCTTGACTCAAAGAGGAAGACAAGGATTAAGTTCGGCACGTCCCCACAGTACACAAGAAGAAGCATCATAAAGTTCCAGGCTAGGATGATTGCAGGCTACTTGAAAGGGGAGAGGAAGAGCATTATTTCAATTTAAGTATTTTTGAAATAATTCTTCTCCTTTTTCTTTACTCATTTTTAATTTACCATAATATATTCTGTTTCTACTCTCCCCCTCTTTGATATTACTCATCAATTTAAAATTTTCTTTATATGGTATAACCAATATTTTAATAAAAGATTCTTGATATTCACTTATAAAAAATGATAATTTTAATTTATATAGTAACTCAACAATACTCACATATTGTTCATATACAATATTAATGAATTTGTAAATAAAGAGGTAGTCTTTATTTTCATCTCTTTCATCCCTTATTACATTTATTGTATCATTAATAAATAATATCATATATTCTTCTACATGGAAAAGACTAGCTCTTATTTCCGATATCTCTCGCATATCAATTGAATTGTAAACGGTATTAAACATATCAATAATCTTTTCTTGTATTTCATTAGTATATATCTCCGATTCCCATAATTTTTC
>JAUVXU010000027.1 GCA_030603445.1 Methanomicrobia archaeon
TCTTAGCTGCTGGCTTCGTCTTGGGAGCTTTCTCTGCAGCAGGGACTGTCTCTTCGGTAGCCTTCTTTGGCTTCTTAGCTGCTGGCTTCTTCTTTGGAGCTTTCTCTGCAGCAGGGGCTTTCTCTTCGGTAGCCTCTTCAAGCGGGAGCTTTTCTTCTACGATTTCGGTAGCAACTTTTCCCTCTGGAGCCTCTTCAACAGATTCCTCTTCAAGCGGGAGCTCTTCTTCTACGATTTCGGTAGCAACTTTCTCCTCAACAGGCGCCACTTCTTCTTGTGGTGCTGATTCTATTAAAATATCCTTTATTGTTACCCCATCAGGCAAGGATACATCTTCAGGCATTATCTTTACTCTTACACCAATAGTGCCAAGTTTACGATTCGCAGTTGCATGCCCTGTAGAAACACAATCAATAGCAGGGGTTCCTGACTTCTTAATGTAACCTTGGTAGAAACGGACCGATCGTGAACGTTCACCAGTAAGCTTTCCAGATATTATAATCTCTACACCCTTAGCACCAGAATTCATGATCTTTCTCAATAGAAAGTACGAAGCCCTTCTAAAGTGTATACCTTTCTCAAGATCTGATGCCAATATATTTGCCATCACATTTGCATTGAACTGTGGATTAGGGAGGTTTTCAACTTCAATTTGTGGCTTTTCTATCTTAAATTCTGTCTCTAGATCGGAAGTAAGCTTCCTTATTGCCTTACCTTTGCGGCCAATGACAACTCCAGGTGTCTCTACTTGAACTATGACGCGCGTTCCGAGTGGGCTTCTCTTAATTTCAACACCGCCATATCCTGCCCTCTCAAGCGTTTTCGCGAGGTATTCGTCTATGCTTGCATTTTTTATGTTCTCTTCAATGAATCTCCTTTCGATTGCCATTACCTCTCCTCCACTATGAGTTCTATATTAGTTAATACCTGATTGTAAGGCGTTCCTCTTCCGTATGCCCTTGGAATGACCCCAGGCAGTATTCTGCCTTTGTAAGAAGATGCATGAACTATCCTTAATTTATCAGCGTCAAGCCCTTTGTATTCAGCATTTAATTGCAGTTCATTGAGCAGCTTTAGGAAGTGCTTGCTTGCTTTTACAGGGTATCTCCCTGCGTCCCAACCCACAAGCCCTCGTTTGTGGCCTACTTTTTTATTATATTTTCTAAAAGGAACTGCCCGCTTCATGTTAATGACATCTTCAAGGTATATCTTCGCCACTTCAATTTTCATCCCTTTAAGTTCCCGAGATATCTCAGTAGCATGTTTTGGAGAGATCCTCAATTCCTTGCCATATACCTTAGCAGTTCTTGTTATATCAAGATTCTTCGTGTATGAATATGCAGCCATAATATAACATCTCCTTACTTTAGTGGTACATACATAGAGGATTTCGTTGCTCCGACACCAGGAGAACTATGTCTAACTCTAGTTCTTGTCAAAGAGAACTCTCCAAAGTAGTGGCCGACCATCTCAGGGAGAATCTCTACTACCTTGAACTCTTTCCCATTGTAGATACCAATGGTTAATCCTATCATCTCGGGCAAAACTATCATATCTCTACAGTGTGTCCGAATAACCACTCTCTTTCCTTCTTCCATTTCTTCCTTTGACTTTCTTAACCTTAGAAGAAGCTTCTTCTGTTTTTCAGAAAAGCCTCTGTTCAATGATCGTCTTTGTCGTGAGGGTATGAGTGAAATAAAGTCTTCCATTGAGATCTTTTGCAAATCTTCGACATCATATCCCCTGTATGAGAATTTTTTTCTCGCCATTTACCTTCTCCTCCCAGTTCTCTTAGCAGCAATCTGTCCAACTTTTCTGCCTGGTGGAGTAGAACGTGAAACCGTTGTTGGGCGACCAGGATGGTCGTGTGCGCCACCACCAAATGGGTGATCTACCACATTCATAGCCGTAGCAGAAACTCTTGGATATATTACTGGCCTTCCTTTCAATAAGTGATATCTCTTGCCGGCCTTCACAAAGGGTTTTTCGTGTCGTCCACCGCCGGCCACTATACCAATAGAGGCCTTGCATGATGAATTGAATGTTTTCATTACTTTTGATGGAAGCTGAATAACAGTCTTCTTCTCATCTTGAGATACTATTGTAGCAAATGTTCCAGCTGCTCGTACCATCTTTCCACCATCTCCAGGATGATTCTCGATATTGTGGATAAAAGTACCTTCTGGGATATCAGAAAGGGACATTGTATTTCCTATGTGGATAGTTCCTTTATCTCCAAAGAAAATTTCATCACCTACATTTATTCCCTCTGGTGCTAGCAATAGCTCGTCCTTTCCATTTTCTAGACGTACCTTCATGATAGGGGACGTTCGTGAACTGTCATGCTGTATATCGAGCACAACGGCATTGGCGCCATTTTCCACGTATTTTATATGGGTGATTTTGGTTTTGTACTTGTTTGAAGTCCTATATTTAAGGGAGCCTCTTCCCCTTTTCTGTGATCTAATTCTGTGTCCCATTAGAATACCCCCATCTTCGTGGCTACCTCGTCAGCAAGATACTCTTCTCGAAGCTTGACATACGCCCTCTTTTTCCCGTCTGTATGTATCATTACACATATCTTTTCTACTTCAACCTCATACAGCTTTTCGACAGCATCCCTGATATCTATCTTGTTCGCCTTACGGGAAACTATGAACACCAACTTATTCTCTTTCTCCATCATTGCAACGGTCTTTTCGGTGATAAGAGGATAAAACACGATATCAAACGGATCCATTCTAATTACCCCCAAATATTGAATCGAGCTTTTCTATTGCCGATTTGGTCCATATGACCAACCTTCCGGCCTCGCTTCCAGGAGCAAGATCCTCTGTGGAAAGTTTTTCGATCTCCACTATGTCAACGCCAGGATGATTCCTTGCGCCATAGTATATCCCATGATTTCTAGAAACGATTACCAATGGACCTTTCTTCTTTTTGTACTTGCGTCCGCGGGACTTTCCTTTTCCTGCCCTTATTTTCTTTTCACGTGCACGAAGAATATCATCCCATACACCAATGAACTTGAATATCTCTCTTGTTTCCCTTGTCTTACGTACTTTCTCAAGTTCGTCTTCAACTACAATTGGGAACTCTATCGCATTATCGACCCGGTGTCCACGTGATCTTACACGATTAGAATCAATTGATGCGGCAATAGCTGACATCAAGGCAAGGCGCCTTTCTTTCTTATTGATCTTTTCTTGTAATATCTTCTCTACAACTGGGGGGTGAGCACGTCTACCACCAACTGCTTGTGGTACAAAAGCGGCTCTGCGTGGCCCGGATTTCATACGCGGCAATCTCGCAATACCCCTGTTCTTACCCAATGATTCCGCACTTGTTTTTTTTCCTGAAAGGGAGTTAGGCCCATATGGTTGGGAACGCGCTGAGATAGATGATAATACAGAACGCTTGATAAGATCTGGTCTGAACTCTGTAGAAAAAACATTTGGAACTTCCATTGTTCCCTTAATTTTTCCATCAATTGAATAAACATTGCACTTCATTTTTAAACACCCTGTGAAGAAGATTTTGAAATGTATGTAATCTTAGGCTTGCCTTCGGGTTTATGAACCTGTGAGCGTATTGATTCTCTTAATCGCATCATTCTTTTTACAGGTCCGGGGACTGAACCACGCACTAATACATAATCTGAACGAAGAACACCATATTTAAGGAAACCACCGTCTGGGGTCACATCCTTCTCATCAATAGAATACACCCTCAATATACGTTTGTTAAGCTCCGTCCTCTGATGGTACCCCATCTGGCCCGCCATGGCAACTGTCCACATGGTCCTGGCAGGGTTCCATGGACCGATGCACCCTACATGCCTTCGTGCATCGTTTGTTTTTCTATCCTGTATCTTTACACCCCAACGCTTAACGGGGCCTTGGAATCCTTTCCCCTTTGTTATGGCACTCACATCTATGTACGTTCCACCCTCAAATACGTCTTGTATCCTAATCTCCTTTCCTAGATTAGATTTACAGAATTCGAGCTGTTCTTCTATAGAGGAACCGCCTACAGAGTATTCCATTATCTCTGGTTTTTTCTTCAATTTGATTAAGTGTGGTTGTGTATAAACTAGAACTCGAATATCAGTTACACGGCCATCTGAAACTGCCTGTTCGAAATTAGCCATGTCTGGTTTCTTTTTTGGTAGGCAAATAACCCTTTCCAAACTCTTGGATAATTCGGGTGCCCATATCTCAGTCACTGCATTCTCTACATCAAAAGTTTTTGCATAACCCCTAATAGCACAAATTACAATAGGTGGTGTTTCGATAACTGTCACAGGGACGAATATCTCTTTATTCTTCGTTATGACATTGGGCCTATCATCCAATTTCAACACATGGGTCATTCCAGCTTTATATCCTGGAAAACCTAATAGGTTGACTTTTTCTGAATCTCTAAATGTTGTATTTCTTGATATTGAACTCTTAGCCCTCTTTCTAGGTGTATATGCCAATGATCCTGACCTTGGTTTATGCTTATGACCGCTAGTGCTTCCCATTGCCTTACCTCCATTATAATATAAGATATATAATATTAAATATTCAAAATATTGAACATCAAGCTTGCTTCGATAAAAATCAGGAATATAATGTTAGTGTATTACATTCCTATATTATCTAGATAGATTACGTATTCTTCCTAATACGTCTACCGTATGTTAGACATGTGCTTTAAAAAGTTTTCGGGACAAAATGATTTTCATATGTAATATTTAAAATTATTGCACTAAATAGCTATTCTGTTCGTTTATTTAGTTTGACGTGTATTCTTATAAAATTATAACTCAATTGTCAAAAAGTCCTTAGCTATACATACATTATCAAAATATAGTTGCGCTGCTTGTTCAAGCTCCTCATGCTCGTATCTAGAATTAAGATGGGTAAGAACCAATTGTGCCGCCCCAATATCCTTTGCAGTCTGGCATGCCTCAAGTACAGTTGAGTGGTATGTGTCGCCCTTTTCCTCAATAGAGATAAATGTAGCTTCATGTATTAGAATATCTGGGGCCTTCGCTTCATCTGGGAACTTAACTGGCCTTGTATCGCCAGAATATACAATTTTTATCCCTTTCTTAGGGGGGCCTGTAACTTCTTGGAGCGTGACCAAAGACCCATCGACCACCATCGACCCAGTCCTATCAATATAAGAAAACATCTCCTCGCGAATACCAAGTGCCATAGCCTTAGATACATTAAATGACCCGCGCCTATCATTTTCCACAAAAACATATCCCAAAGCAGGGATGCCATGATCTACAGGAAATGGTATTACGCAATATCCTTCCCCAGCTATTTTTTTATCATAGACCTCTGTTACACGTACTTCAAATCCAATATCCATATACCCGGAATGCAAAAGATTGTCAATAAACGTGGAAGCTCCAGGGGGGCCATATATATCTACAGGTGCAGATCTGTTGTTTAGAGACATCGTCATTAGAAGCCCGGGAAGCCCCAAATAATGGTCACCATGGAAGTGAGATATAAATATTTTTGAGATTCGTGATTGTTTTACCAAGTGCAGCATCTGCCGCTGTGTTCCTTCTCCACAATCAAAGAGCAATATCTCTCTGTTATGGTGGATTGCAATACTTGATACATTTCTATCAGAAGAAGGTTTCGAACTTGCTGTACCAAGAAATACTAATTTCATGATATACCCTCTCCACATACATATTAAATAATTATTCTCTTCAATGGATAAGACAACACTTATTAACAAGTGCCATAAATAAAATACATGAAACAACTGTGTTATGTGCTATTTTTTTCCATATTTATGTGCATGTCGTTACTAGGCACAGTTGTGGCTATGGGTGACCAAGAGCAATATAATGACTACTACCTCAATATAAGTGTAGATACTACTAACTATCTTATAGAAGGGAACGAGAGTATAATATATTATAATAATAGTAACGATGTCCTAAACGAGATCTACTTTTATCTTTATGCAAATGCGTTTAAAGAACTAGATACGGCCCCTATTTTTACTTATGTTGAAACTGCCTATCCCAACGGATTCGATGAAGGGCATATAACAGTATCTGTACCGGAATACAACTTCGAAATAAAGGACGATATCTTCCTTAAAATAGAACTTTCATCGCCACTACAGCCAAAAGAAAGCATTGCTATCGCAATAGATTTTGTGATCAAGATCCCTGAAACATTGAATCGTTTCGGCCATTATAATGATATAATCTATGCGGCCAACTGCTTCCCAATTGCAAGTGTGTACGAGAATGGTGCGTGGACGCTTTATCCCTATACATCCATGGGCGATCCGTTCTACTCATCTACCGGGAATTGGCATGCTTCTATCAATATTGCTAACTCCTACAAGATAGCATCTACCGGAAGAGAAGTAGAACAAATAGATAAGGGCGATACCACAACGTTCATATTTGAAGCGCCAATGTCAAGGGATTTTGCTTTTGCGTGTTCGAATCAATACGAAGTTGCACAAAAAGAACACAATGACGTGGTAGTACAATCGTTCTACCTGAAAGAAGATCTCGTTGGTGGACTGCGCGCACTGGATATATCTATTCAAGCATTGGACTTGTACGAGAGTATTTTTGGCAAGTATCCTTATGAGACACTAACTATAGCAGAGACTTTCCTTGGTGGTGCAGCGGGTATGGAGTATCCACAATTGATATTTGTTGATAAGTTCTATTATGATGATGCATACGGCATTTTTTTCGAGATAATAGTAGCACACGAAATAGCCCACCAATGGTGGTATGCGGTTGTTGGTAATAACGAGGTAACAGAACCATTTATTGATGAAGGATTGGCACAGTATAGCACAGCCCTCTATTTCGAGAGATATTATGAAGATGGCAGGGATATATATTTTGAGTCATATATCAAAGAACCTTACTCGAAAGCAAGATTACAAGGCATTGGGGATATAGCATGCAGGCCGCTTTTTGAATTTGCCTCCAATAGGGAGTACTATATCATGACTTACCTAAAAGGGCCCATCATACTAGATACTCTCAGATGGTATTTAGGCGCCGAAGAATTTGCCTCCGCACTTAGCAAGATCTACAATGAGTATATGTATGATATAATTTCTATAGAGGAATTTAAATCCTCACTTGAAAACTCCACCAACGACCACAACATTGGTGCACTTTTTGATATGCTAACTAAAACTAGTGTTTTCCCGGACGTCGCGATAGGGACAGCTACTATTAGTGATTCAGAGATTCATATAGTGCCTAAGAGTACGGGGGTGCCCTTGCCTGTGGAAGTAGAGATAAAATTTGAAGATGGCACCACCCTCCTCTTAGAAAAAAGCCTTTCATTTAATATATCAACTACGGTATTGCCAGTATCTTACACTTTGGACCCAAACGACCACTTATTTGAGGAGAATGAAACAAACAATACGGGGACTTTTTTATATTTGCAAAATAACACATCCTTTACAGAACAATATAAATATTGGATCATGATGCTTTTTGGGGCTATTGTTGCAGTTGCTGTTATAATTAAGAGGAGAAACATACTATGAATAAAAGGGAGAAAGTACTATTTGTCCTTCTCTTAGCAACACTAATTATAGTAATCCTGGCAAAAGCAAGAGAAGATTGTGATCAGCCAATATATGTGGCCATAACAATAGATACTGAACGAGATGTTCCGCCTCTTCTTAACAGCTTTAAAGGAATGGATGAAGGAATGCCCCTGCTCCTAGAGCTTCTAGATAAATATGGGGTTGCTGGTACTTTTTTTGTGACAGGTAATGTTGCAGTGGAAAGGCCTAATGCAATAAAAGAGATAGCTGAGAATCACGAGATAGGAAATCATGGAATGTACCACTTAGAAGCACTGTACACACTCAGTTATGAAGAAAAATATAAGCGTGTAGAGTCATCTACAATATTACTAGAAGAATTAATAGAACAAAATATATCCTCCTTTAGGGCCCCAGGCCACTCATGTGATACTGAACTAATTAACATACTTGAAGAATTCGGATATACAGTAGAATCGTCTGCCTACAAAAAAGACAGTTACCCATACCATCCGTCAAGAACAGATTGGACCACAGCCGGTGCTATGGAAATACTGCGCATACCTGTATCAAATACGCCAGAATATTTTTACCCTTTCTTCTGTTATGGGGAATCGTGGGTAACTGCATACAAGTATGTCGTTGCGTCCCAATCTGAGAAAGACAAAATGCTTGTGGTAGTCGGTCTCCATCCCTGGGAATTTTGTGAAATGGATTTAGGGGAAGAGTATTATGCAACGCAACGCATTTGCGGTGCAGAAACTTATGAAAAGCTAGAAGAATTGCTACTGTATTTGCAACAGGAGAAAGTAAAATTCATTACATTGTCCGAAGCTTACGAGCTTTTCAAATAGATTATTTTTCCTTCCTACTTTTCTGTATATATACAAAACCTATAAAACAAAGCACGACTGCTACTCCGCCGACATATGGCAGCCACGTCGAGGTATCGTTAGGATTGGAATTTTGAGAATATGCTGATACTGTATCAGCAAATAAGTTAGTTGCGAACTTCATGTTATCGACACGAGCTATTGATACTCTTTCAAAGGTCTTTTCTGTAGGAATAACAACAACAGTTCCTTTTCCATAATTGCTTTGTGCAATAATAGGTATTGCGCCTTTTTTTTCAGAAGAATCGTACCCTTCATTATTGTTGCTATCAATAAATGCATCATTGTCCCCCCATGCAATAACAATAGCAGGATCCATAGTCTCCAAGTAACAAGTATGGCTCAAAGCTAATTCCTTGATATTATAAAAATATGAATTTTGAGCAAAAACTGTGATAATTGGTGTAGTGCCACAGTGGCACCCAACATAATTCGTTTTGTCAATAACGCGCTCCTTAATTATTTGGACGCCAAAAAGTGAAAGTAGCTCATTGACATTATCCATTACTTCAGAAGAAGTGTTAAAATAAGAGATGCCTGCAAATATCAATGTTCCTCCATCAAACACAAATGATTCTATCGCATCTATTTCCGCAGAAGAATATATTCCATCCGGGCTCCAAATAACAAGTATATGATAAACATTTAGATCTATCTCATCCAGTGGCACATGCTTTTGCCCAAATGAATAAGTTATTCCCTCTTCCTCAAGCATAGCAAGCAATCTATCCGACTGCATTTCCGGGTTGCCATACTTCGTATCCAGCTCTTTTGAAATATCAAAGAGAACGTCAACTGAGTTCTCCTCGGAAGATGCAACAGGAATAATCGCCATAGATATTATCAACAAAAATAAAACAGCATGCCACTTTATACTATCATCTCCAAGATATTTTAGATAGTTATAAACTAGTTTTTAAATGTTATGTTAAGTAGTATGTAGGCTACTTTCTAATAAATTAGTAACTTTTTGTATCACATTGGTTTTTTTATTAATAAAATATGTTATTATAGAAAATTTATAAAACATATTAATTAAGAATTAGATATTAAATATCTAATATGCCATATGAATAATATTCTGATAAACGGGATAATATTTGAATAAATATGTATATAATACATTTATAACTTTTATATATTTTTTTATTAAATATATATTAAAAAATCTTTAAATATTAGAATAAAATGAATATAATTCTATATTTTAAGTAAAAATATAAATATTTATATTAAAATAATCTACAACAATAAAATAAATCAAAGGAGAATATACCGAAATACTTTTATATTAAAAATATAATATTTCCGTTAATCATCTGATTTGGCTTCGGCATTACTGTAAAAATTATGCCAGAACAACAGATGATCAAATATCAATCTTTAAGGAGGTAAATATAATATGCGTTGGTATATAGGAAAAGAAAGGGAACCCGGAGAGACGGAACAGCCCTATTGGGGCGGCTCTCTTAGACTCCGTTTGCCCTTTATCCACTACCCATGGGAATGGCCAGACTTCATTGAAGGGGCTATACTATGTGTGGTGCCAATGGGTGTAATTGCAGCTATGCAGGGGGCTTTTGGCATAAGCTATGAAGTCGGACTGACAATGGTAATTGTGAACAACTTTATGTACCTGTTACACACCAGCTTTGGTGACCCTTCGGTTGCAGGATGGATTACAGCAGGTATCCCGCTGTACATGGCCTTCGTAGCAGACTATGCTACTGAGGGAAGCAAAGTGGGTGCCATACAGGCAATGTGCGCTCTGCAGATAATAATGGCAGTGTTTTTCTTGGTAATGGCTGTCTCAGGTGGAGCAAAGAAGATAACGACTATTGTGCCGCCGTCGCTTAAATCTGGTATCCTGTTAGGTGCAGGTATCTCGGCTATCATCAGAACATGGTCGAATGCTGCTAATGGTATCCAGAACGGTGTTGCCAAGTGGAGCTTTGGCGGAGGAATAGGACCTATGTCTTTCTCCTTCATGGTAGCTGTCGTGCTCTCGTTCTTCATACTTTGGTCGCCAAAGTCATTGAGCTATAGAAAAGATCACAAATGGTTCGCATGGGTTGCTAAGTACGGTATAGCACCGACGTTCATCATTGGTTACATCGTTGGTGTAGCGCTTGGTGAAGTGTCAAAGCCAACAGGCATCCTAGACCAAGGATGGATATTTGTTCCAAAGTTCGCAGACACCTTTAACGCCATGTCCCCACTCAGCATAGGGTGGCCAAGTGGTGAGATGTTTGCTGGTGCAGTGTCAACCGCGATCATTGCATACGTACTTGCGTTTGGTGACATCCTTGTGGCACAGGCCATAATAGATGACGCCAATGAGTCGCGAAAGGACGAACTTGTTGTTCTTGACCCAAACAGGACGAACTTCTGGGTTGGAATAAGAAATCTTATAGAGTCTATAATATGGCCATACTTGCCACTTGCCGGTCCGCAGTGGACAGCAGGACAGGCACTCGTGGTCAACAGGTTTAAGACAGCAACGCCAGAGGAAGAATATTCCTACTGGGGTGGAGCTACAGGGCTCTTCTGGGGTATGTCAATTATCATGTTGATTTATTCAATAGTGTTGCTTGTAAAGCCAGCTCTTCCATTCGGATTCGGTCTTACCATGGCTGTTCAGGGTTACCTTTGCTGCTATCTTGCTATGGAGATGATAAACACCAATCTTGAGCGCGGTATATCCGGTATGATGGGTGGTATCC
>JAUVXU010000020.1 GCA_030603445.1 Methanomicrobia archaeon
TTGTGATAGCTTGTCGCCTAATGCAGCAACGTTTTTGTACTGTTGCTTTAGGATATACTTCTCAAATGATGTCATATGAAACCATGTAAACCAAAGTATATAAACCTAACCAATAGAGGTAGGTTAATCAAAAAACTCTATAACATATCAGTTCAAAGGGACACTATCCCCTTGGCGAAAGGAGATCAACAAAGAATGGAAATAGTGTTTAACAACCTATTTGAAAACGCAGTAGATCATGGAAAAGCAGATACAATTTATATCACTTCAGAAAGAATAGATGATAATTTTATAATATATGTAAAAGACAACGGCAAGGGCATTCAAGACAATAAGATAAATAAAATCTTTGATATAGGCTATTCTACTGGCAGTACTGGATTTGGGCTTGCAATAGCTAAAAAAATAGTTGAAGCACACAACGGTAAAATATCTGTGACCTCAAAAGAAGGGAAAGGAACTACTTTTGCCATAATTCTTCCAATAGAAAAATAATAAAAAAAGAATTTAATGGCATATAGAACATTTCATCAGAAAAGAACATATTCTATTAAATAACTGTGGTTTTGAAAATACCTCGTTTTATACTCATTTTATGTAAATATAAACATATAATAGTAAATATTATACATTCTTACTAAAAAATAAATAGTATGAGAAATATAATTAGCAAACGGCAATTACATGGTACAATGCTATTGGCGTATGTCTAGTAGATTTTTTATTATTGGCCTATTGGTAATCTTGCTACTTATCCCCCTGCAGACTACGTCTGCTGAAGACGACTTCTTGGAGTTGTCATTTGGTGCAAACCCATTCCAGATAATGGGGGGATACCCTTACGATATTATAGACATGGAAAGCTTTGTAGCATCTGGTGAAATGGGAACGCCAATGCTTCCTCAACAGGTGCTAGATATTGAGATACCTTCAAGCGCAGACCCAAATACCCTTTCTCTGGAAATCATTTCTTTAGAATCGATGCAGCTTGAAGGCACTTATGATATTGGTCCTGCCCCAGAGCCTGCAACGCCTGAAGAAAGTGTAGAAACGGGATTAGTGGATGGAAAGAATCAAATGGTGTATGGTGCAGATGAATATTATCCCTACTCCCCCGCTAAGATACAAAGGATCTATCAATCAAATGAGGTCACTATAGCACAGATAATCTTCACCGCCATGGCCTACAACCCTATGCAGCATGCACTACTTCTAAACACTTATGTAACTGTAAGGGTATCATGGGATACGAAGCATGTGCTTGGAAGCTTCCCGCCGCCTCCTTCTTACAACGGTTATATCATTGTAACAACGAACCATCTAAGGAACAACTCAACAGTTATGGTGCCTATCTTCACAAATTGGCTCCAATCCCGTGGTTTTAATATACAGGTCATAACAGAGGATGACTATGGGTATGCTCCCGGTCAGCAAAGGGCAATAAATATCCGAAACTGGTTGATAACAAATCAACATGCAAAGAAGATAAGGTACGTCCTGCTAATAGGGAATCCTGATCCGGACGACCCTTCTTCAAATGATTCTTACGGGGAAATACCCATGTTGATGTGCTGGCCCCAGGGTTCTCCTCCAAAAGGTTCAGGCGTTCCAACAGACCATTTCTATGCAGACTTGAATGGGAATTGGGATTACAACAGTGACCAGTTCTACGGCGAGTTCGGCCCTGACGGCACCGAGATGGGATTCGGGGTGGACTTCGGCCCGGAAGTATATGTTGGAAGAATACCTGTCTACTTCAACAGCGTGGAGGAACTAGACCTGATACTCAATCGGACCATATCATACAACGGGGCAAATAAGAGCATGCTTCTACCGATGGCAATCAGCAATTTTACAGGGGAAGTAAAGCCAGATATGACAACATTTGGGGCACGCACTGATGGGCGCGATATCCCAAAAGAGGCAATTGATAACATCGCAAATCCTCAAGGCTATACTAATTATGTCATGCATGAAATCCATGGGATCGCCGGAGTCCCCACAAGCGCCTATGAATATGACGGCCCCCTCACACATTCAAACGTCATCTCCTTGTGGCCTAACGACTACGGCATAGTGTTCTGGTGGGGCCACGGCTATAGCCAGGGTGCCATTAGCAGGATATGGTCAAGTGATGATGGGGACGGGGTGCCGGAGCATTTTGAGATACTGTCTCCATCATTTATTACGTCTGGAGACTTTTATAACATGTCTAAACAGACTAAATCATTCGTATACATGTGCGCTTGTTGCAACGGATGGCCAGAAGACCCCAATAACATAGGTTTTGCGGCCCTTTTCACCGGCGCGATCACAACAGTCAGCGCAACGAGAATAAGTTATTATGTGATGGGCAGCTGGAATATGGCGGGAGCCAGGGTCAACACAGACCTCGGGTATGAGTATGTTGACAGGCTAGTAAATCAGGGCGTATCTGCAGGGGAAGCTCTTTTTGAGGCGAAAAACGCCCTTGTGGACCTGTATGGCTGGATGGGCTTTAGTTGGCAGAACCTAATGGACTTCAATTTATACGGTGAGCCCTCCCTCACACTGCAAAACCCCGCACAACCTGCATCCCTTACCTGCTCGCTTGCCTTATCCCCAAATAATGTGACCACAGGACAGCAAGTTATAGTCAATATGGCTGTTACAAACAACGGCGGCTCAACGGCCTCAAACGTCATCCCATCCGCCCTTACCATCATGACCACAGGAACTGTTAGTGCCACATTCATTAATGCTCCAACATCAGCTGCCACACTATTAGCGGGACAACAACAACAGTTCAGTTGGACGCTGCAAGTTAGTGCAGGTGCAAGCGGAGGCACATTGTGGGTCACAGGAAACGCAACAGGCGCTGATTCTTCTACAAGCATGTCCATATCTTCCAGCACATGCACTTCCTCTGCTATCGCAGTTTCCCCATACTCTACTCTGCATGCCACCATTTACACGACAAAGAGCGGACAGAACTGCACAGTATACTTGCAGGTAACCAACCAAGGTCCTATAACGGCCATGCAAGTGACGCCCCACATTTCAACAGTATTGTCAGGCACTTCGTATATTAGCTCCGTAACATCCACATCCAATGCGCCTGTATCGATATTAGCGGGCGGTACAACCACATTTAGTTGGAGTTTTGTCATCAACCCTGGAACAGGCGGCGGCGGGGCAACATTCACAGGATATGCCGCTGGCACAGATTCTAGCGGACCTATTCAGTCCAACGCATCTTCTACCTCAGTATCGTTCCTGACACCTGCATCGCTAAATGTCACCATTGTCGCTAATCCGGAGGATGTAGCTATTGGGGGAAAGATAACAGTCACAGTACATATCACAAACGAAGGGCAATCAGATGCCATAAACATCAGTATTAATTCATGGGATATTGACGGGAATGAAAATGTCAATCTGTTACAGGGCCCATCACCATCATCTATTACCATCCCTGGGCTTTCATCGGGCACTATCGTGTTCAAATACAGTGCTCTTGGCCCCGGAAGAGTTATTTTCCAAGGGGATTTAGTTGGTATTGATAACGAAAGTGGAACAAACATATATTCTTCCCAGTTCGGTTCTAATGCTGTAACGATATCCTCATCCATTTTCTCTTATTTCCTTTCAGAAAAGCTCATGCGGCTAAATAACTTCTGGATATGCATACGTACTGGGATGCCTGTTTTGTGGGATGATGGTTCAGTACCGTTACTAAATCAGTTATCTGGCCAGATGGAAGGTGTAATAAGCCTTGATGACATGCTATATGTCATGGACCAACTCAATGCTGCCATAGATACCATGGAACAGATAAACCTGTATTTAGGGTGCGGATGCGACGTATTATCCTCTTAAATAACAAAAAATAAGCTGCTACGCCTGAAGAGATGCAAAAATCATTAAATATAGATGAAAATATACTTTTACCATACATACTTTATATCTGAAAAATCTGCATTGAAGTGATAAAATGATAATCGAAGCAAATGACCTTACATACAGTTATGGTAAAAACCTTGCTGTAGACCATATATCATTCTCTGTTGACCAAGGCGAAATACTAGGTTTTCTTGGCCCAAACGGATCAGGAAAAACGACGACAGTAAAGATGCTGACAGGGCAGATAACACCACAGGAAGGCGGCGCAAAGGTATTAGGGCACGATGTGTCAAAAGACCTAAAGATAATCCATGAAAAGATAGGTGTCTGTTTTGAGGAAAAGAATCTGTACCCTAGGATGTCTGTCAAGGAGAACTTGGAATTTTTTGCCGACTTGTTTGATTCAAGCATGAATGTTGACGATCTAATGAAAAAAGTAGATATATCAAAATGGTCAGACAAACGTACAGAAACACTGTCAAAAGGGATGCAACAAAGGGTGATGTTTGCAAGATCCCTGATAAACGATCCAGACGTACTTTTCCTTGATGAACCAACATCAGGCCTTGACCCCATCTCTGCAGACCAAATACGAAAGATGATATTAGAAGAAAAAAGAAAGGGAAAGACCATCTTTTTGACGACGCATAACATGATGGAAGCTGACGTCCTATCAGACCAAGTTGCATTTATAAACGAAGGGAAGATAGTTGCACTTGATACACCTGAAAATCTAAAGTTAAAGTTGGGGCTGCGAAACCTAAAAATAAAGATTAGAACAGGAAAAAAATTTATAGAGGAAACGCTTCCTCTTGACGGGCCCGATACGCCTCAAAAGGCAAAGAAACTGTTAGAGAACAAGAATATCGCAACAGTGCACACCCAGGAAGCGACCTTAGAAGAGGTCTTTATAAAGCTAACTGGGAGGAAGCTCGGACGATGAATAGTTCATGCATAAAGGCCATTGCAAGAAAAGATGCTAAGATGGCCATGCGAAACAAACTTTTATTACTTGCACTTTTTAGCGGGATACTATTCTCGCTTGTATATTATGCCCTTCCATCTTCTATTGACGAAACATATTCATTGGCAGTGTATGACGAGGGTTCGTCCCAGATATTTCCATCTATATCAGGAATAAGTTCAGAAGGCATGAGCTTTGATACGTTTTCAACGGAGAAGGATTGTGAAAATGCAATACAAAATGGAAATTATATTGCAGGTATAATACTTCCGGAAGACTTTGATTCGCTTCTTTTATCAGGGCACGCGCCGCATATCACTCTGATTTTCAATTATGATGTAAGCGAAGGAACGATTAATTCGATAAAATATTTTATCCAAACCCTAATTGATGTTGTAGCATTTGGAAAGCAGCCGCTGCAGCTTCAGACCGAAATTTTAGGGCAGGACATGTCAGGGATGCGCACCCCTTTAAGGGACCAGTCCCTGCCGCTATATATCCTGATGGCCCTTATGATGGAGATGTGGACAATATCCACACTTGTTGTTGAGGAAAACGCCTTAGGGACCTTAAAGGCCGTCCTTGTGACCCCTGCCTCCCCATTTGACGTAATAACTGCAAAAGGCATTGTAGGGTGCATCTACTCACTTGGGGTTGTTGTGGTAATACTAATACTTACACAAAGCCTGAGGGGAAGCCTCCCTGCCTTGTTTATCGGAATATTACTAGGCGCCGTGATGGCTGTTAGCATAGGGCTGTTTCTTGGAAGCCTGACAAAAAACATAACGGGTTCGTATATCTATGTGGCAGTGCCAATGCTTGTGTTCCTCTTGCCCGCATTACTAATACTCATACCAGACGTATCCCTCTCAGCACTAAAGGTCATCCCAACATATTACCTGGTAAATTCCTTTGACAACATACTAAACAATGGCGCAGGATTATTTGATGTATGGAAAGATTACCTTGTCATCGGTATATGCGATGCACTGTTCTTTGTTGCCGGCGTATATGCGCTCAGGAGGCAATACAAATGAGCCATAACAGGGTGCTTTCTATGGCAAAAAAGGATATAATACTCACCACCAGGGAGAGCTTTTTCCTTTATATGGTAATGATGCCAATAATAGCGACACTTGTAATTAACGCCGCCCTAGGTTCTGTTGGGGCATCAAATCCCACTTTGGCGGTGTATGGGGATGAGAACGTTGCCTCCCTGCTTATGAGCGAGCAGTCCGTTGACGTTACATTGTTCTCATCCATTGAAGCCCTTCAAGATGCTGTAATGAAAGGAGAATATGATGCGGGACTTATTGTGTCACAAGACCCTAAGCTCTTGTTCTCAGGAAAAAGCCTGCTAAACGAAAGGGCCATACTGTGGGCTACTACGTCATATGCGCTAAAGGAAAGCTATGGGGAGCCTGATACTATGATTTTTGACACCAGGATACTAAGCGAAGAGGGTCTTCCGTTGAAAGTTAGGTTAATACCATTTCTGCTGATATTATCAGCTATGATAGGCGGGCTCATAATCTCCTCCTCGCTAATCGAGGAACGAGAGCAAAAGACCCTTGATGCCGTACTTGTGACGCCTATGACGCCATTTGAGGTCATCATGTCAAAGTCTTTGTATGGTCTTTTCCTTGGTTTGATGCTTGGGGCTATAATACTTGTTCTAAACAACTCGCTTAATAGTCCGCTTGTAGTGCTTTTCTTGTTGTTTGGCACCCTCTTTACTGTTGGCCTGGGCCTTATAGCGGGGGTTGTCATGGACAATATAACAGACCTCATAGCAAGAATGAAGCTCTTCCAGCTATTTATTCAGCTTCCTGCGTTTATAGTGCTTTTTCCACAGATACCCCAATGGCTTGGCAAGTTTGTTCCAACTTACTATTTTATCAATCCTATACTGGAGATCACACAAAAAGGCGCTGTTTGGGCAGATGTTTGGTGGCAGTGGGCAATACTTGTTGTTTGTGATATTTTGATTCTTCTGCTAGCATCCAGGGTGTTAAGGAAAAGGATGACTGGCGAACGTATATCCCACTAATGCATAGGCTAAAAGTGATCAAAAGCATGGAGCTATGAGTTATTGTCTATTTTCAAGATATGGTGATTTTTGCAAATCAATGCATAATGGTGAAAAATATTAAGAAGAGACTTGATCCAATCCATAAATGGTGAAACAATGCAAAAGAAAACTTTGGGTTCAAAACCTTTTGTATACCCTATGCCTGCTTCAATAGTGGGTGCAGACGTAGACAAAAAGCCAAATTTCATGACTATAGCGTACTGTGGCGTTGTAAATAACGGGCCTGCGATGGTGGCCATAGGCTCCAATCCTAAACATCACACCATGAACGGAATTAAAGAGAACAATACTTTTAGTGTCAACATTCCCTCTGAAGAACTTGTTGAAAAAACTGACTTCGTAGGCACGTACTCAGGCAAAAATATTGACAAATCAGAAGTGTTCGAAGTATTTTATGGCAAGCTTAAAACAGCCCCCTTGATAAAGGAATGCCCAATAAATATGGAATGCAAGGTAGTAAAAATGATGGACTTAGGGGGAAGCGACACCATAGTAATCGGCGAAGTGGTCGAGTCTTACTGCGCCAAGGAGCATATGACAAATGGTCAGCCCGATATAACTAAATTTAAGCCTCTGCTCTATACGACGGGAGATAAAAAATATTGGGGAATAGGCAAGTTCTGCGGCGATGCATGGAACATCGGCAATAACTACAAGATCAAAAAAGATTAGCATTTCAAAAAATAAACAGAAGCGCACAACTCATCAAATGAAAAGGCGCCTTGCCTTTGATCTTTCTATTCATATTATACTACGCTTTTCTTTGCGAATCGGTTCATGGCTAGTGCCACAGCTGCTAAGGCTATGCCGACAAGCACCGCTGCAGCATGCCAATGCGATATCCCATTGTCCCAAAATGGCACCGTGCCGGCATCTATTATGCCTGCTGCAAACGAGCGCAAATAAAACATTATTGTTACGTAGGGTATTCTACCCGGCATGTTTGCAAGCATCACTTCCCATATAAAAGTAAATAGCAATCCTATCATCAAGGGATGCTTGAAGGTAACCCCCATAAGATTGAAAAACGCCCCATAGACAACAACACCAATAAACGCTAATAAAATAAAAGCTCCCAGTATGTCAAGATTGGCAGATATTCCCCCCTTTGTCAGCCCGACAATAAGATATGAGGCAGTTATAGGTGCAGATATTAGTATAAATGCCACTGGAACGTATCCAATGAATCGCCCGATAACAAGTTTTCTTCGTGAAAAGCTCCTTGTAACAAGATAGCTTATCGTTTTGTTTTCTATCTCATCCCTGATAAGGGCGGTCCCGTTAATAAGTGCGATTATGGGCATTACCAGTTGAAGGTATACAATAAGCGTGAAGTCTGAATAAAAATCATACGGCATCATATTATCCGAGGTGCTATATGCCCAGTAGGCAACTAAGGCCAAGGGGATGCACCCCAACACTAACAGGGCCACGAATCTGCGCGTGCGTAAGAGCTGCCAGAACGTCATCTTCACTAACGCCAATGTTGCTTTCGTGCTTCTCATTTCCTCACCACCCTATCAAAGATCGCTTGCAAATCATTATCCACAGGCAGTACGCCGTTAATGTCAAATCCCTCTTTTGATGTCATATCAGGCAAAGCGCCGTAAAATGCTGAAGGGTTCTTGGTCTTTACTAATAAGCTACTATCTGTTTGGATATCAGCGCCGTGTACAAGCTCTCTTTGCATAAGGGCTGCGCCTAGCTCTCCAGGCCTGCTGCTATGCAGTATGATGGAGTGAGTATAGTCCTCCACGATATCAAGAATATGGGAAATGTCTCCTTGCAATATCATCTTCCCTTCACTCATCAGCACAACAGATGGGGCAATACGCTCAACCTCGTAGAGGATATGGCTGCTTAGTACAACGTGCATACCCTTTTTCGCAAGGCCGGATATTAGCTCAAACAGTTTAACCCTAATGACAGGGTCAACGCCGCCGAAAGGTTCGTCAAGTATTAGTAGCTTGGGGTCGTGCAATAAGGCCTGTGCAATCTTTACGCGTTGTTTCATCCCTTTGCTATATGTTCCAATAGGGCGTTTTTGCACTTCAAGTCCAACGATATCTAGGCATTTATATGCTCTATCAACTGCATCATCCTTGTCATATCCGTGCATCATGGCCATTGAAGTAAGAAAATCCACCGCACCTTTGGAAAAGTAGAGCGACTCGTGTTCTGGACAATACCCGATCTTTTGCATCAGGGACGGATTATCAAAGGGATCTTCCCCTAGCACATGAAGGGATCCATTATCCTTTTGCATCTGTCCTGTGAGGAGTCTGATAAACGTGGTCTTTCCGGCACCGTTAGGGCCCACCAACCCTGTTATCCCGCTACCAATATCAACAGAATATTTGTTCAGGCCGACGACCTCGCCATACCATTTTGACACCTGGTCCGCAGCTATCATGTTCAAATCCTCACCTCTCTTCGCACAAGCGAGTAATACAGGATAAATGCACAAATTGACATGATGAAAAAGAGCACGCCCCCAGAGTACCATTGTGGGAATGAGTGCATTGACCCAAGGCGGAAGAAATACGTGCCTACCACATCTATGTTATCCCATATAGAAATAAGGCGGATGTACTGGTTCGTGGAAAGTGTCTCCAATATGGATGCTGCAAGTTCTGAGAATATCACAAGGAAAAAAATGGATGCGCCTGCATACTTCCTGTCGCGAAGAAGTGTGGAAAGCGCTGATACCAACAATGTCATGAAAACTGCCAAAAACAAGCCCATGGCCATGCCAGCAGCAAATACCCATGCACCATGCTGCAATGTGGAAAAAGATATCTCAACAGATATTAGTGCAACAGCAAATATAGCAACGAATGCAACGATAGTAAGCATTGATAAAGCAAGCATTATCGTGACAACACGGCCAATCACGTATCCCTTGCGCCCAATCCCCTTCGTAAAATAGAGCACTATGCTAAAATCCTTCATGTCATCAGAGATTATGCCTGCACCAACAACAGCCACCAAGAGAAGAAGGAACATCTGGATGTCTTTGAAGAATGAAAAATAAAATAAAG
Organism: Methanomicrobia archaeon; assembly: GCA_030603445.1. GTDB lineage: Archaea > Methanobacteriota_B > Thermococci > Methanofastidiosales > NM3 > NM3. The sequence goes on from JAUVXU010000020.1 coordinate 9,980, forward strand.
GTACAAATGCATCCGGAAGCGCCAAAGCTTCAAATAACCTTGGCATCACAAGCAATGCATATGATATTAGCAGTATAGCAATTGTCCATTTCGAACGCATGGTCCGCTTGAATCCTGTCTTGATGAAGAACTTCATCCTGTCACCAGAACTTGTCCTATCTCCCTCCCAAGAACTGTATGACTGTCCGAACCTACTCATCGCCACTCACCACCTGCAAGAATATGTCCTCAAGGGAGCGTGAATGTGGCGACATGTACCTTACTTGTGTCCCGGTCCTAGAAGCAGTCCTAAATATTGTGCCGGAAACGTCCGTTCCTTCTATTATAAGATTTCTTCCATCTTCGTGCACTATAAGGCCCGCCTTTTTAATCTCCTGCGAAAAACTACTCCTGTCGCCCTTGATCCTTACAACGGTCTGTTTAGACCCAAGAATTGCATCAAGGCTGTCATAGAGCAGCACTTTTCCGCCATCAAGTATTATGACGTCCTTGCACACATACTCTATATCCGGGAGCAGATGCGAGCTTAGCACTATCGATTTGCCGATTGATACGACGTCCCTCAACAGTTCAAGCATTTCTTTACGCCCCTCAGGGTCAAGGCCGTTTGTCGGTTCATCAAAAAATACAAGCTCAGGGTCGTGGACCAGCGCTTGGGCCAACTTTACTTTCTGCTTCATACCAGTGGAAAACTCCTTTATCTTCCTGTACCTGGCCTCGCCCATGTCTACATAATCTAATATGTCATGTGTACGCTCCATAGCGACGTCTGATGGCAGGCCCGAAAGCTGGCCCATGTAAGAGACAAAGCCTACTGCAGTAAATCCTGATGGTAAACAGTCGTGTTCAGGCATGTAACCAACATTGTCCAGCTGCAAGAGAGGATCAATAGAACTGTTCAATAGGGAATACGACCCCGTAGTCGGGGATAAAAGATTGAGCAGCACCTTAATAAGCGTGCTTTTTCCAGCCCCGTTTGGCCCCAGCAGTCCTATAGAACCGTTTCTAACCTCAATAGATGTTGGCTGCAGCGCCTGAACTGAGCCAAATGCTTTAGAAATATTATTAGTTGAGAAGGCAAATGGTGCCTCGTTTTGCGTTAACATTAAAGACATGCTCCTTATTATTCGTATGAGAAAATATTATATATAAAAGCATTACGCCTGATTTCCGTATACAAAAACACGTATAGCCACATCCGATGCAATTGCATATTAATTCTTCTCAATTATTATTGGTGTTATCCCTAAAGGTATGGCAGAAGAAGACACAATATCCGTTGGCGTGATTATCGGCTCACCACCTTCTAATTCTGTGATGATATATGTAATAGCATACTGGCCGCTTCCAAGTATCTCGCTAAGGTCATGGGGCATAAATACGTCTCCTTCCCTATCCCAAACAATATATTTTATCGCGCCATCAACGTTGCATTCATATATCTTGAGATTATCTTTGCCCACTTCTTTAATTGAATTAAATCCGCCAATCTCCTCGCACAATAACTTATATGTGTAGTAAGAGGGTTTTCGGCTCCAGTCTGATTCCAAAAGGCTCATGACCTCCCAAGGCCCATGCCAGTATCCTCCCTCTGTTGCTCTTAAGCCCCATCTCTGGCGCTCCACGCCGTTTGCAGCACTCATGACAAAAAGCTTTATAACAAATTCGGCATTCTCCTTTGGCGTCCAGAAACCAAAATATGTATCCCCTTGTGGAGAATCGTCGCCTGGCGCGTTTTTAAATGGGCCGCCGCCTTCACAGACCCATATAGGTTTTCTGCAGTTGTATTCTTCCATTCTGTCATGAAGCCATGCAAGCTTTCCTTCAAGAAACGTTTCCTTGGGTTCGTATAGATGGATGTCTACTATATCATAATAATCGCATTGGCTTAGGATCTGCTCATACCCTTCTTTTTCCTGGCGTATGAAAGGATGCAGCAAAAGCACCTCTCTTCGAAACTTGATGCCGCCCCACACACCCGCTTCATCATCTTCGATATATCCGTCGACAAAGGCGAACATTCTCCCATAGTTTCCTGCAAGACCAGGTATGATGACCTGGGCTTTTGGGTCAGCTCCTTTGATAGCACCATGAACAGCTTTAAGCGCCTCGATGTACGTATCCACATCAGGCCATCCAGGCATAGGGTATTCTTCGATAAAGTGCCAGTTGCGAACAGCATATGAAAGCCCCGGCATATCATCAATGCCATCGCCATCGTATCGCTCCACTGCAATAGAGATAAAATCGGCAAAATCAGTCAGGGAATCACCATGGGGATACAGTTCGTATTCTATAGAGACGTGGTCGTCTCGCATCAACGATATCAGGGCCGAGGTCGGATCCGTATACTGGGTTGTCGCCATTTTTTCCAAAAGCAGATTTTCCAATATCTCCCTTTTTTCACCAAAGGCGTTCATCGCTGGCGACAAGACCATTGTAATGTCAATACCCATTGACTGGAGCCATGAGACTTCGCTGTCTAGGTCTGACCAGTCGTATACGCCTGGTTCAGCCTCTATTGCAAACCATGGGACATGCGGCTGTAAAGACACCCAAGAAATGCCCAGGTCCTCAACAATGGCCATGTCTATAGGATTTGAGTGCATGCTAAGCATGGTAAGGCCAAAGAACATGTTCTGCTCTTCAAATGGATACGGGGAAGGCGTATCGCTTGGCGGCAACGTTGTTATCTCAACATCCCCACCTCCCACACAACCTGTGACAAGTACGGTAATAAAAAGCAGTGCCAGGACAAAACGTGAACAATTCATGAGACCACTCGTTTTAAAGATATTAATAATTAATGTAAATTATAGGCAAATTCATTGAAAAAATGTTTAACGGTTTAGTATCCACATGATGACATCTTTATCTGTAATAATATAGAATCTGCCTATTTTCTCAGCATTCTCAAATGGCGTGAAAGTAATGTAGGCATCCGGCAACACCCATTCATTATCAGATGCCACTTCCCACCATGCGCCCTGGTCAGTACGCAGATTAGTGAGCGTGACCACCATGTCCGGCACCCATATTATATTGCTATGTATGATTGCGTCCTCATCCAATACTTCCTCAAGATAATCTGCCATTATCTCGCAATCCTCATCATAATGTTTTTCAAACAATATGCCATCATCATTTGTCCAAAGCATCATTGCTGCATTGCTTCCGGTGATATTTATCATTACGGGCGGCCATGTGGTAGAAACTAGGGATATTGAAGGAACTAGCATAAGTGCTATCAAAAGGGCATACTGCCTTTTAGATGATAATTTGTCTTTCATATACACGCCAATGCAAATCGCCCATAGCGGCGTCGTGTGGATCCAATACCTCCCCCCGTAAAAGAGGAGTATGGGCAAAGTGCCCATTAGTATTAATTTTATCACGCGCTGTTCTGGCACAGAATTGTCCATATGCCTATATGCAAGAAGGCCGAGCACGAGCAGGATGGGATTTATTATCTGCAAAGACAAGATGCCTATAAACAGCCATTTTACCGAGAGAAGCTGATCAGTCGTGGAAGTGAAGGAAGCCTGATTGGACAGTATCCTTTGCAGCCAAGGCGTATACAAAGCGATTGACGCACCAGCTATTAGCACATAATTCTTCCTGTATTCCGGGTATTTTAAGACTACAAGAAGCAATGCGAATAGTATCACGAAAGGAAAGGAGAGATGAGAGTAAAGCATTATTGTCATTATAGCGATTGATGGGACGATTTTTTTGTAGGTGAAACAAAGGATCAGTAAAGGCAAAAGCATGGTGATTATGCATGAGGGAAGCGCCATTGTTGATACCATCATAAAACCCATATCTACGCTAAGAAAGAATACGGAAAACGCTGCAACCTTCGAACCAAAGAACTTCCTTGCCAAAATAAATGTAGTAACAAGGCAAAGTGGGTATATTAGCGCCTGAAATACCTGTCCGCCCCAGATGACATTATCAGGCCTTCTTGCTATTGCGGCTATTGACAAGTGCAAGAAAGGAGGGTACAAGTGCGGCCTTCCGGCAGGTGCAAATTCCCAAAAGTCCCATAAGGGGATTACTCCTAGCTCGAGTATTTTTCTAGAAATTGCAAGATGGTACCAAAGGTCTATCACATTAGGGGAGAACTTGTGGACATTAAAGGCAAATGATACGCCTATTATAAGGATGAATGCTATAGCTATCCTGTCCCAGAACGTATCTTTTTCCCCTAATAGATGCGTCATTGCCTCTTCGTGGCCCACCTTTTTTGCCAGATAGGCCATAAGGGAGAACAGGACGCCAATAACGGCAAAAATCAGTGTGTAAAGATACCCTGCGCTTACAAAAGCTATCAGGCCAGCTATTGTTGCAAGGACCGCTATAACTCTACCGGCCGTCCCTTTCTTCCATAAGGTAAGTACTACTGGGCCAAAGCCAAGTGTTGCTATTATAAATGGGACCTTGTAGTAGATGCCATAAAATTTTTTGAATGCCAACTGTATAAAATAGTAGAAGAGGGGAAATATGCGAAAGATACTGCCCTTTGGCTTCTCATCTGCCGAATACGACCCTACTAACGCATATATAAAATTTAGTATCCTCCCGATTACTAGTAGAACAATGTATATGGCATAGAGGCGCAAATGTATAAGCAGTAAAACGGCCAAAATTATAAGGAGTATTGTGCATAGCGTGAAGGCGTGCCTTCTCTTGTCTTTTCCTCTGTTGGAATAAACATATTCTGCAAGGGGGAATATGCCAAGAGTAAGCGCCCAGTATGCAGGAAGGTGCCATCCCTTGCCTGCTGCCTTTATGCTGAAGCGCTCAATATATCCAAAAAACCTCTCCATTAGCATAATACGAACTTATATAATTATAAATCTTGTTTTAAAAAGTTAGATATGGCCGTTATCCTTATACCAATTAATGGCCTCCTCTAGGCCGGAGTGCAGACCATAATCTGGTTTAAATCCAAGCTCGCTCTTTATTTTTTCTATTGAGTACGCCCGATCCACACTCACAGCTTCAATAGTGCTGGCGTTATATAAGAAGTTATAATTTCCTATGACCTTATTTACGGCCTGTATCGGTGCAATAAGAAGCTTTGCCAGTAGCTTTGGCAGGTGTAATTTAGGGGCTTTCCTGCCTGAGAGCTCTGCTAACATGCCATACACCTGATTGTACGAATAAGCCTTTTCATCACTTACAATGTATGTCTGATGAATTGATGCGTCCCCACTTTCTAGTGCTAGTGCAAAAGCCTTGGCAACATCCTTGACGTGGACGAACTGTACAAGATTATCCCCGCTTCCAACTATGAAAAGTGTAGCTATCGAGTTTTTTGCAAATGATGTTATCATCCAGTAAGAGACGTCATTTATGTTTCGCGGGCCGTATATGCCGGATGGCCTAATAATTGTATAATCCAGACCCATCTTAGCGTGCTTTCTTACCACTTCTTCTGCGGCAAGCTTTGACTTGCCGTAATCATATTGTGGATTCGGCTTATCCTCTTCAGTTCCCGGCAGTTCTTCTACAGGGCCTGTAGCCTCAGTGGAACTGCAGTACAGAAACCTCTTCACCCCGTTTTCTAATGCGGCCTCAATAAGTGTGTGCGTGCCTTTGACATTGATGGAATGATAAATCTCTTTTTTTCCATTAAAAGTATAATACGCCGCCAGGTGGCATATGGCATCAACACCCTTTGTTGCATCCTTTAGGCTTTTTGGGTCGCTTAGGTCTGCATGGCGGATTTGTCCGCCTAGTGCCTCAAGCAATCTTGTGTCACTTGTCTTTCTGACAATGCATACTACCTCATGGCCCCTTCTGGCAAGCTCCTCTACCAAGTAGCCGCCCAAAAATCCTGAAGCTCCTGTAACTGCAACTTTCATCTTATCACATCAAGGGTTTTGCATTGTTTCTGTAGTAGACCATGTAGGTGAATATTGAAGCGATGTTTATTCCATCGTATGGTTCTGCTGACCTTCTAACAAACATGTCTTCTAGCTGCGTGACCCGATATATCCCCGTATGGGCTAGCTTTTGCAATATTCTCTTCTCATTGTCTATAGAAAGAGACAGCCCCACCGTCTGCACCTTATCAACGCCAAAGAACGCCATGCGCTTAGGCACATCCTTAATGATGTCTATTGACAAGTCCAGCTCATCGACAACTATTATCTCTATGAACCTTCTCCTGTTAAAGATGTTAAACTCAGGCAAAGACATCATGATGTCCTCTAAAGCGCTTTTTTGCCTTGACACCACTATTGTCCATGGGTTGTCTTTATCTTTTGAGGAAAATATCTTTGAGCCCTTAAATAGCAGCATCTTTCTTGCGCTTTGCAATGTGAACTGGGAGCCTTTCGGGGCTCTTAGCGGTATGTCCTTAGAGATCTCATCTAATGCCATGCCGACAGCAGCTGCAAATTCGGTGGCCTTTTCCATTGATCCCACAAATACCGCCTGAGTTGGCGAACTACAAAGCTGCTGGTCGTAAAGCACCATATTTAATGCCAATCCTTTGATAGCACCAGCGGCCTTTTCTTCATCGATAACTGCAATGCCTGTAAGCGGCCCGTTGATAAGGTATGTTGGATGATTGGGATTACTTGCAACCTTTTTCCCGACCTCTGTTCTAGCCGGGTCGGCGCCCCAGAAGTTTACGACGCCTAAAGGGGCATTTTCCAAAAGATGGCCCAAACACTTGCTATCGTGCGTGAAATAACTTATGATAAGGGCATCTGATAGTGCTTTTGCCGCTTTGGAATTATCGGAAATGTCATGAAGCGCCTTAAACACCTCAACTACCCCTACGTGGTTTGAGATCGATGGTTTTAGTATTGTAAGATTTCCTGTTACGAGGGAAAGTGTTGTTGGAATAAGCGGCGGTATCACCGAGTTTCCTGAACTAATGATAAATATCGGCCCTGACGGGAGATACCTGTAATATTCGCCATCCTCCACTTCTACGAACTTGTGCAGCCCTTCATGTCCTCCTGAAAAAGAGCATGAGAGATTCCTTAGTATATTGTCTTTTGCAAATACGTGCGGCACAAGGGAAAACTCAATATCAATAAGCTCCTTGCTGTATCCTGTTGATTTGGACAGTGACTGCTTTAGCCAGTCATATTTGCCGGAAGCTGTGTTATCCTGCCATATCCTGCCTACGTTATCTAATGCCTCAATCCTATCCGCTACAGGTATTTCGGCTAGTGTTTCCTGTACGGATTGCGCCTTTTGGAGCAGCGCGTCAATAGATTTTATGCTCACCTCAGATATATTGTGCTCGCCAGTGGTCTTGTCTAGTAGTTCTATCTCTTCGAAAGTATGCAGTGGTTTGATATCCATATGCTTCCCGCCGTTATTTTGACATCATCTCTTCAAGAGTTCCCCCGCATGCGCGCTGGAGGTCCCAACCCTCTTCTACGGTAAATCTTCTCTTGTAGACGTATTCTTTACCATAATACCTTTCTGAAGGATGTGATTCCATAAGGTCGCCTGGATAAAACACTTCAAGCCATGAAGTTACAAATGGATTAAAGACGCCAAGCACTCCTTCCTTGCCATCCTCATCCATTGGTTCAAGCGTGTTTTTGTCTAGCAGGAACACGTGTGATAACGGATGCGGCACCTTGTCCATTACGCCAAAACGATCTATCATCGCTGTTAATGTCTCTGTCATGCCAAGCACGTCCATAAACGGCACGCGCCTCTTGTTGCTATTCTTATCAGAGCTTGTGAAGTGTTTTCTTGATAGGTCAACTATCTTGTCGTATGCAGGAAGGTCGCTGGCCCCCTTGCTGCCTCCGCCAGTAATGATTGCTCCCCCTTCCTTTAGATCGACAGGAGGGGAACCTGTGGCCATCTTGTAAGCCAGCTTCCTGAAGATGCCCATGGTCTCAAACTTCTGGGACATTAAGTACATCCCTGCAGGAGCGGTGAAAAACAGCTTTGGCCCTTCCTTTATTTTCAAGAACTTTACGATGTTCTCCTTGTTTGGGACAAGTTTTTGCCATAACGATACGTTGTCGTCAGTCTGCTTCATATCCATGCCGTAAATTAGATCTAGCCCCTTGTTCTCAAGTGCTAAGTATACTGAAGCGATAAAATAAAGCCTGTCCTGAAGCTCTGGTGCTGCCATAAACAGTGCGGTGCCTTTTCCCTCTTCAAGGTAATCGCCATATACATATTCAAAAATGTCAGTGTTCGCTTTCATCATTATGTCAAGGTCCAAAGGGCTGCGATATACCCTTACTGGCATCTTGCCTGTTGTCCCGCTTGAAGTATATGTTTTGCCATCTGATTCTAAGTCCTTTATCAAAAATGGTTTTTGGCCATCCCCTCTTAGCATGTCTGAAGGAACTGCAAGCTTGGCTAGATCTGCAAAATCAGCACTTTTTGGAACGATGTTCAAATTCTCAAAAAGATTGGCATAATAATCATTTTTCTTGCTAAAATAAGCCAGGCAATCCCTTAGAAGCCCTTTGCGAATCTTTGTCAGCTGGTCTGGGGATTTTTTGAACAGGCCATCATTCTTTACTAGATCATGGACTTTTTTTACATATGGGTCTTTTAGAAGCTTACTTTTTGATGCTAGGGTCTTTATCTCTTCAGCTTTCATTAACACACCTATGGCTTTTAGAATATTCTAAGAATATATAACTTTCTTGCAATTAAAAAATAAAGCTCCCTATTTTTAATATGAAATAATCAAAATAATTGGCATGCCTTGTAATATTATGGATAAATGCTTAGAATTATATAACACAATAAGACAATGCTTGAAAAGAAAATAATTAAAAATACAGATAAATAGAAGTCGTTTAGAGCAATCTTAATAATTATTGCTGCTGTAATGATATATGCTAGGTACCTTGATAAGCTAAACGGGATATAAATGAAAAAAATGTTGTGGTGGATGATAGCTGGCACAAAAGGGGGAATAAATCGTGCCAGGATAACTAACATGTTGCATGATAGGCCGTATAATGCAAATCAACTAGCCAAGAAGCTAGATCTAGATTACAAAACCATAAGACACCACCTTAAGGTCATGGAGGACAACAATATTATTACGTCATCTGGGGGGGAAAAATACGGGGAAGTCTATTTTCTTTCTACCATGATGGAGAAAAATTACGATATTTTTGAAGAGATTTGGGAGAAAATTGGAAAAAAGTAATTAAACTGCCTAGTATAAATATGGGATTAAAGAGGGAAAAATATGTTAACGGAAGGATGGATAGTGTATATTGTTCTTATGGTTGAAGTTGTCAACCTTTGCTTGATAAGCGGACTTCTTTACATTTACTGGAAAAGCTACAAGAGATTAAAATCCAAGTTTACGATAGGCCTTGTGTTTTTTTCCACAACCTTCCTGATAAAAAGCATCATACTTATTATCGGCCTTCTTGCATTCATCTTATTTTCCGCTTTGCCTCAGCATTATGCGGGGGACAGATCCCCTTTTCCCTTGTTTTTGGTCAATGTCATAGAATGCATCGCCCTGTCAATTTTACTTAAGATAACTTGGGAATAATTTGGTCTAGATTTGGGCATAAATCTGGAAAAATTATATTTAAGCAAATGATGCTACTTCATTTAGTGAAGTATCATGGCTCTATCTGAATATGCAATTGAAACTAAAAATCTTGTGAAAAGCTATAATAACAAAGTTAATGTTCTTGATAGCATTTCCATAAAGATAAAACGAGGGGACGTGGTCGGTTATCTTGGCCCAAACGGCGCCGGAAAGACCACGACAATAAAAATACTTACAAACCTGCTAAACCCTACCTCCGGGCATGCATATATCGACGGCATCGATGTTAACAAGCACCCAAAAGAGGCGCTTCAAAACATCGGTGCCCTTGTAGAAGTTCCCGGGGTCTATGGATATCTTACTCCTCGTGAGATGCTGTCCTATTTTGGAAAGATCTATAGAATGGATAATAAGGAGATAGATGAAAGGATAAAAGAGGTCCTGGAGATAGTTAAGCTATCAGACCAGGAGCACAATAAGCTAAGCTCTTTTAGCACCGGGATGCAGCGAAGATTCGGAATAGCAAAGGCTATTTTAAATAACCCTGAGATAGTTATTTTAGATGAACCTGTTCTTGGCCTGGACCCAAAAGGGATAAAGGACATAAGAAAGCTAATAAGGCGCTTTCGAAACGATGGCATGACGGTCCTTTTGAGTTCGCACCTATTGCAAGAGGTCAGTGAAACATGCAATGAGGTCATATTTTTAGATAAAGGCAATATAGTTACATCTGGTTCTATTGAAGATATCAAAAATAAAATAAATTTTAAGACAATAAATGTCAAGTTCTTAAATCCCCTTTTGAAAAAAGATATTAAAAAGATATCATCTATTGAAGAAGTGTCCTCTATTGAGAAGATAAATGAGCATTTTCAAATATACTTTGATGGAGAGTCGCAAACAAGTTCAAAGATCCTATCAAGCTTAAGCTCCTACGGCTTTGAAATAGTTTCGTATACGCCGCAGAGGATGGGGCTTGAGGAGTTCTATATTTCTGTCATGGGCGATGAGCGGGGGGTGAAGTAGGTGGCATCGTTTAAAAGCGGGATCTTAGAAGATGTTTTTGACACCTATCTTTCCACAAGATTTGAACTAAGAAAACATATGCAAAGAAAAAGGATCCTTACGGTTGCGGCATTAGCCCTTCTGATGCCCCTGATCTTCTATGTTGTCCCTAAGGTCTGGGATGTGGCATTTTTTGATACTGCTGCATCTTTTGCAAATTCCAATTTAGGCTTTGTTAATCTATTGATAATAATCTCTGGGGCGATGTTTGCTGGAGACGTCGTATCAAGCGAGTTTGAGAACAGGACAGGACTGATGCTGTTCCCTTCACCACAAAAGCGGACATCCATATTTGTTGGTAAATATGTTGCTGCATTAATTGCCACATACCTTGCTGTCTCACTTTACTACGTAGTAACGGCACTAGAGATAATGCAGATATACGGCACAGGTGCAATCCCAGTAGATTTTACTAGATCGTTTCTGCTCGCCTTGCTCTACTCAACTAGCGCAGTTAGCATAATGTTCTTCTTTAGCAGCATTCTAAAACGCGCCATTATCTCATCGTTTGTCGGATTCTTCATGCTTATGATGATAATGCCCATCATATCTGCCGTCTTAAACATGGTTAGCGTGGACCCGTGGTTTTTAGTGACACATTCATCCGGGCTAATAACGGACGTATTCGGGGTCGTGAGCGAAGTTGGCAACGACTTTGGCCCGAGAAGATTTATGGTATTCAAACCGGAGCTCTACACAGGAATAAAGGTCATGGCAGCTTATGCGGTCACCTTCTTTTTAGCAGGCATAGCAATTGCGAACAGAAGAAGGATGGAATAGTGCTTCTATTGGCGGCCCATAATAAGCTATTTTATGGGCTTCGCCAATAACGCGATACAATTTCATAGGCTTGGCTTTGCTCCAATGCTCGTTGGATAGGAAGCTAAAAACGGGGGTTAACTATAATCCTTTATACTTTATAAATTATAAATCAAAATATTTTCTCTTAAAATTAAGATATACCAGCAACATTTTTAATATATGATAATAAATATATTTGATGGATTCAATCGCTATCCAAAATAATATAGAAGCATGGAAACAAAAATTGTTAGATTTATCAAAATACAATAATATGATAAATTATAAAATAAAAAAAACTAAATCTATTCAAATTTTTTCACCTTCATTAGCAAAAATTTTGGATGATATTGAAAATTTGGAGGATATTGATCTTCTAAAAGATTTCGAATCAGAAAGAAATGAAAAACAATGGATTCCTTTGGGTGAAGAGAAAATTATACAAAAAAAGTTAACTAATTTATTTAGATATAATCGAACAAGTGAAAATGAAAAAGGTATCACAAATTGTTTTTTATCATTATACAATCTTCACTATACAGAGTCAGATAACTCACAAGAATGGATACGTGCCCCATTGTTTTTCAAGAAAATATATCTTGAAAAAAATAATAGAGTAAATGTTCACAATTATAGGATTAAATTCTGTGACGAAGAAATAATGGAAAATTATGCATTAATGGAAAAATTAAATCGAGATTTTAATATTATACTACCCAAAACTGATGGAGATATTCCATTATACATAGATAATATTAGTAAAATATTTGCAGAAAAAGGGTGGTATGTGACCCCCAATATTATAATTGATAATTTTTCATATCAGAAACAAATAATGTATCAAGAATTAGTAGATAATCCTGAAAAATATTACGCTTCCTCTTTGATAAATAAATTCCTTAATATTGATGAAGATGAGAAAGAAGGCAACCTTGTACCTCTAGATTATTCATCTGATGTTAATGGC
>JAUVXU010000005.1 GCA_030603445.1 Methanomicrobia archaeon
CCTTTGCTGCTATCTTGCTATGGAGATGATAAACACCAATCTTGAGCGCGGTATATCCGGTATGATGGGTGGTATCCTAGCAACACGTGGTGCTACATGGGCACTCCTCATGGGAGTCTTGTTCTACCTTGCACTAGCATACGGTACAGACATGAAGACACTAAAAAAGTAGGTTAATACTTACTTTTTCTATTTTTCTTTTTTTTATTTTTACGATAACTTTTTAAAATCAATACTGTACTCTTCTATGGTGAATATTAATGAATGAAAAAAAAGCTGTAGGCATTCTCCTGATAGTAATATTCATATTTATATACATCTTTAGGAACATGCAAAGCATGGTCTCTGAAAATGTTTTAGACCTATTTATTATAGGATTCTTTTTGATTTTGATATTCTTATGGCAGTTCATAAGCCCTAGTCGAGAAAAAAAAGAAATAAAGGAAGGGGAGCAATAACTTATGAAAATGCCAAAACAAAAGAAGAAAATCGACTCTAAAATACTAGAGCGTCTCGTACCTCTAACACTCCTGGCCTTCATTGTAGGGGTTGGGGGAGTATGGGTGATCCACAACTATATTACATCAAATCAACTTGTAATATTTGCATACATGATTGTGTTTTGGTTTTTGTTCCAGTCAAAATTCGTTGAGATAGTTCGTGGTCCAAAATACTTTGAAAAGAGAAAGGATGAGGCTAAAAGAAAAACAGAAGAAACTAAGAAGAAATACGGCGGGAAGCCCCACTCTTAAGATTCTAATTCCTTTTTTATCTTTTCTAACATTTCCATCATTTCTAATATAGACTTAGCATGTTTTGGTTGTGTATCTTTAAACGCAATATAAAGAGAGTTTAACGCCTCTTTTGAATTCTCAATTCTTATTGAAAAGCTTATAGTTGCGCCTTGTTCCAGCAGCTTTTTCTTTTTGCTTAAAAGCTCTCGCTCTCGTTCCTTGATGCCTGCTTTTTGCATACTTCCTCTAATAAGGGTGCCATAGCTATTTTCACTTAACAGTTCATTTGCCAGCTCCGTCTTCTTTTTCAATTCTTCAAGTTGTTCATCGATCTCTTCAATGGTATCATACATATTATCACCTATTTGGGGGGCAGAGGGGTGTATACGTTCTTCATTACATTTTTGAACAAAGATAAGTCACTATGCGGGAAGTTCATAGCTGAAACAAACTGATCCTGGAAAGAATCATGTGTCGCAAGCTCGATGTAATTAAGATTTTTTAAGATGTCTTTTTCTTCTTCCCGTTTATCCTTTGAAATAAGTGAAACACGTGCTCCGGATCCGGCAGCATTTCCAACAGATTTAACCTTATTCATTGGTATCTCGGGAAGGAGGCCTATTGTCATGGCATTGGTAATATCAATGTAACTCCCAAAAGCCCCTGCAATAAGTACGCGGTCTATATTCTTGGCAGTGATGCCTTTAATTTCCATTAGAATTGATGTACCGGCATAAATTGCGGATTTTGCCAATTGTACCTCTCTGAGATCGTCTGAGGTAATAACAATGTCTCTCTTTATACCAGTATTGCGTGCCCACTCAAGCACAAATTCATAACCTTGATCTCCCTCTCGAATCCTATCATTCTCATCTTCCAACTCTTCCCTTATCCTTCCTGTAACATCAATAACAGCAGCCTTCAACATTTCTGCAACAACGTCTATGATTCCTGACCCACAAATTCCAATCGGTTTTATGTTTCCAATGGTCTCATAGCTTACCTTAAGGCTTCCTCTTTTAATTTTAACGCGTTCAATAGCTCCATTAGCAGCACGCATCCCAAACTTTATGCTTGATCCCTCAAGTGCAGGTCCTGCAGCTGCAGAACAGCATATCATTTCATCTTCATTGCCAAGCACAATCTCGCCATTTGTTCCAATATCAATGGCCAATGTCATCTCAGGACTTTTGTGAATATCACAAGATAAGATAACACCAACATGATCAGAACCTACAAATCCTGCAACCACAGGAAGCATATGGCAATTCCCAAGTGGATTAATAGATATGCCAATATCTTTTGCCATAAAATCGATAGGTTGCTTTACAACAGGGCAATAAGGTGCAAGGGATAAGTATTTTGGATATATCCCCAAGAATATGTGGTGCATAGCTGTATTTCCTACAATAGTTACCTCTGCAATGGATTCTATAGGTATACCGGCTTTTTCACATCCCTCAGATATTATCTTATTTACCCCTTCTACTACAAGATTTGAAAGCTTTTGCAGGTTTTCTGGTTTGAATGAATACGAGATGCGTGCCATTAGGTCATCGCCATAGGGTATCTGTGGATTCATCATTGACCCAACGCCTACTATTTCTCCATTGCTCAGGTCCATTACATATGCCACCATCGTTGTTGTGCCAATATCCACGGCCGCCCCATATGTATTTTTAACAGAACTGTCATTTATCGCCACTACATGGTTCTTGTACATTGTAACTGAAACATCATACTTGTTATCGCGTATCAAGATTGGCAGTTGTCTTAATGTAGAAATATCCATTGTTATCGTTTCATGGCCACTATTATCTGCCAATGCATCTTCCAATCTATACCAATCACATTTGCTGTCCTCTAAGGAGGGGGATGGTAACACGGCTGAAAATACTTTTATCAATGGATTTACAATAACCGGTGCTTCAGCACCTTCGATAAGAATCTTTTGTTTTCCAAGTCTGCTTTCCTCAGGAATATCAATAATGCAGTCACCCTTGATTATGGCCTTGCAGGAAAGGCGGGCTCCAGCAGCAAGCTCTTCTTCTGAAAGTTTCTTACGTTCGCTTGTTGTGATATCTCCCAATACACCTTCTTTAAGATATATTTTGCATTTTCCACACGTGCCCTTGCCACCGCAAGGAGCATCTAGGCTCTCCCCTGCATCGTTGGCAGCTTCTAAAACCAACAACCCCTTGTCAACTTTAATTTTCTTGCCAGAAGGTTCAAATACTACTGTAACCATGAGTTCACCATAAAAGTCTAACAAGAAGCATATAAAAATTTAATTATTAAAAAAGAGAAAAGAGAAAATAAGAAAAAAGAAAGAGAAAAGAAAATTAGTAGGAAGAGTGTATCTCATCCCTGATTTCTTTCCATTTCTTACCTGATTTAACTGCCTTAAGAACAGAATCGCCAACTTCGGGGCCGTCAGCGTAAATTGCATAGTCCATTGTTTCTGCAAAAGTAGTATCGACTGAACCACCAGCAACTACGAAAGGAATATCCAATTTTTCTTCTGACATTGCCTTTGCTATCTTCGGGAAAGCTCCCCTTGTTGATGTCATAAGGGAAGTACCAGACACTACATCAGGTTTTTCTTTCTTTACACTTTCAAGTACTTTTTCAGGCTTGACAGACTTTCCAAGATCTATTACCTCGTATCCTTTTGCCTCAAGGATCGTAGACACGATGTTCTTTCCTATCTCGTGTACGTCACCATCAGCAACGTGCATGATTATCTTGCCTTTCTTCTTAATTCCACCAAGTGATCCTTTGCAGTGATTGATACCTGCCTGCATTGCCCCACTGGCAAGTAAAATCTCTGGTACGAAGACATAGCCTCCATCGTAGAGCTTGGCAACTCCAATCGCACCTGCAAGAAGTGCTTCTTCAACAATCTTCACAGGATCGTACCCAGCTTCTAAAAGCTCAAGTGTCATTTTCGAAGATGTTTCCTTGTCTCCATCCATGACCACTTGTGTAAGCTCCTTGAGCTTTGCGTCGTCTGGAAGGAATTCTGCGACTATCTCCTTTTTAGGTCTTCTCTTCTTCTTCTTCTTCTCGTGTGGTTTTGTAGCTTCCACAAGTGCCTTGATGTTCTCAATAGGCGTATAAGGTGGAGTACCGCAAGCTGGACAGAGTATATTCACACCATCCCTTATGTTCTCCAAACCTTCTTTATATACGAGTTCAGGTGAACCAAGCATCATGACACGGACCGTCTCAAGGGATCCCATGAGCCCCATTCTCTTCCCAATGGTTCTGTAAGCGTCAATTGTCACACATCCCGGAGCTTCGAATGAGAAAGTATCAAAGCCTGTATCTGGGGCGTGCATCAAGAAAGGCGCGGTGTTACCACAGATGTGCAAGTATGAAGGAGTATCTTTAATCGCACGAGTAAAGCGCTTGTAAACAGGTACCATTAGTGTACTAAAGGATTCTGGAGAAAGAAGATCACCAGAGGCTGTTGGATCAGGCATATAAATTGAGTCTGCCCCATGATTATCAATAGCATCGCGTGCTATATCTATCAAAAGATCGTTGACTACATCCAAACACTGCGTAAACTTTTCTGGATTTGTCTTTGACATCTCAAGTAAAGGTTCTACTCCCCATAAATGTCCGGCAACTGTTATATGTCCTGTGAGCACACGACCGCAGCTCACTGTGTCCCCATAATTCTCTGACAATATGTCAAGACAACCTTGTATCATTGGGTTTCTACCATTGTCAAGAGCGTTCTCAGGTATATTACAATCGTCTGGATCCTTTCCTGCCCAAATGTGCTTTATAACTGAAGGATGTCTATCCTTTGTACCGAGATCTATAATGTCAGTTCCACCTATCGCGGATACTTCGCTTACTAGATCGTTGTGGCTGATAATACTATCAAGACCGCACACTTCATAACGTCCGGCTTGGAATTTTGCCAACACTTCAGGTTTCAATTGGCAGTCTGGCCAGGATACTCCAGTAGCTTCCATTAAAGGAACAACAAAATTTGAAAGTATTGCTGCAGACGTACGGTCTGTATTACCGTTTTGAAGGGCTGTCAAAAATCTCCTTTTTGGTGTCATTTCACGTACCATATTTTTTCCTCCTTAGAGATATTAACAAAAGGATTTCTATAATAGAAATCTTTCGAATTAATTTAACATTTATAAATTATAAAAAGGTTTGTATGGACATAATATCCAGGTGCACCATAAATTTTTTCGTGTAGCGATATTTGATTATCTTTTCCAAAAAGAAAGATAAATATTACTTATTTAAAAATAGTTTATTTTGACACCAACACAGCATCATCTATACATAAATGCCCACAATCGTTCTCCCAAACAATTCTTTTTTTAACTATTTCAATTTTTTTTCTAAATATGGGTGCATCAGTGACAAAACTCTCATATTCGCCGCCTTCACCTGCAAGGTTTACGCCATAGCGCTTATGTGCCTTAATTAGCATTTCACACACTTCTTCATCAATTGTTCTTCCTAAAAGCTCTTTTCCAAGGCCCCATGCATATACACCAATTATCATGACATCCATCATGCCAGAAACATCCTTAAGAACTGTGCGCTCATCGCATTGCCATAACGGAGCAACGCATTTTAATCCAAGCTCATCGCATATCCTCTTGATTCGTTCGTACTGGTATTTTGACTTTATTGCGCCGCTGCATACTCCTTCAACATCCATAGTTTCAAGCGCAGATCTTAGGTCGTTTAACTCCTTCTCCTTTTCACCTTTCGTGATGACCTCGATATGTTCTAAACCCATGGACTCTGTTTGAAGCCTGGCCCATTTGACATTGGGGTAATGAAACATATAGGAATCATCTCGCTTTGGGATCATTGTTAGCACTTTTGAGAAGGAAATTCCTTGCTCCATTGCAAGACAAAGTGAATAAATCGAATCCTTGCCTCCACTAGAAAGTTGCACAAACCCCATTGTAAGAAGTAAGAGGCAAATATTTTATAAGTGTTTGGTGGTTATCAAATCTTATGCAGGCAAAGGGTTTGATACTACTAATACGGCCGCTTAATGCCATAGTGGCATCGTTTGCAGTTCTCCTTGCTGCATTCATGACACATGAAATGAATTACAAAGCTATATTGGCCATCGCCTCCGTGATCTTCATATCTGCTGGCGGAAATAGCATTAATGATTATTTTGACTATGAGATAGACAAGATAAACAAACCAAAAAGGCCTCTGCCGGCAAACCTTATTTCATTAAGAGAAGCATTTCATTTCTCTATTTTCATGTTTGCAATAGGCGTTTTCATTGCTTTTTTCATTAATATTGCCTGTTTTATCATTGCAATAGGATCCTCAATGCTGCTATACTATTATGCTAAAGTGCTCAAGAACGCAGGCTTTCCAGGAAACTTATCTATAGCTGGATTAACAAGTATGGCAATTATCTATGGCGGGTTATCTGTCGCAGGGATAGACGAGATAATCTTTGTTGCGCTATTTGCATTTCTTATAAACCTTGGGCGAGAGATAATAAAAGATGTAGAGGATTACGAGGGGGATATTGCGTGCGGGGCGCATACACTTGCTATAAATCTAGGGATACAAAGGGCATTATTAATTGGGATAATACCCCTTATAGCAATCATGATCTCAACACCAATGCCGTTCATATTAGGTATGTACAATAAATATTATATGATAATTATGGCAATTGGGGTTGATATGCCTTTAATATATTGTATAACTAAAATAGCATCCTCCCCAACATCAAAAACTGCAGAAGAAGTAAAAAAAATACTCAAGATTATAATCATTTTAGGCATTTTAGGTCTGTATATTGGAAGTTAAAGTGATGCAATGAATAACATATATATCTACATGTCTTTTCTACTAACCCATTTTGTTCTTGGCAGAAAAATATCTATCCCCTACGCCTTGGCACTTGGTGAAAACGCATATGCAATAACAGCCACAGCATTCATCCTTGATATTATTCAGATACCAATATTCCTATATTTGTACACTCATTCATCAAAAATAGGCATAATAAACAAAGGAAGAGATCGTATCATCAGCCGCTCAAAGAATATGGAGCACTCACGACTCGTTATATTTGCAAAGAAGATGGGAAAAGTAGGCATAATAGCACTAGCGGCCATGCCCATCCAAGGGGGAGGCATGTGGAGTGGTGTCCTTCTAGCGCATGTGTTGAATCTAAAAAGATGGCAGACCTATCTTCTCCTTTCAATCGGAAGCTTTGTGGGGTGCATTATTATCTCGGTCGGGGTGTCACGCATCTTATCACTAATATAACACTACTTGATTATATGCACGTCCTCATAATCCATCGTGGTACCGATGCGAAGAGTGCCATATTCCCCATCATAACCTGCAGGATAAAAACAAAATTCACCACGCTTAACAGAGAGTATATTTTCTAGCAACTTATCATCAACTATACCAGAAAGCTTTCTTCTGATGGCGTTTTGGCTCTCAAACCAAAGATCGCACTCATCGATAATAGATGTTATCTTGATGTAGTTATTGTATACTTTTTTCGAAGAAACACTAATTATGCCCAATGAATACGCGATGATCTCCGTTAGCGGCACCATGTGTACAAAAGGTTTTTTTGGTTTGACGTCATCTGGGTCACGCCCCTCTCCCTGGATAGCAGATAGCTGCAAAGCGCGTTCTATGACGCCTATTGTTAGCTGTTTGCCACAAATAGGGCATTTTGCATCAGGAGGAGTGTTTTTAGGCGAAAAAATGCAGTAGTGCCCTTCGTGCCCCTTTCTCCCGCCACGATGCCCAGTCAAAAAATAGCGGCCTTCAACAGGATTGAACTCTGCAGTGCCCAGAATATGATTCTTCCTCAAGGCCGAGAGTATGGAAGGATAGTCTTTACGCGTAGATACTGAAGTAAACTCCCTTCCCATCCTATTCAAAGCAGGGGAGTGTGCATCACTATTTGATATAAGTGACATTCTATCAAATTCCGGTATAAGGGATA
Source organism: Methanomicrobia archaeon (assembly GCA_030603445.1). Classification (GTDB taxonomy): domain Archaea; phylum Methanobacteriota_B; class Thermococci; order Methanofastidiosales; family NM3; genus NM3. The sequence goes on from JAUVXU010000005.1 coordinate 7,732, forward strand.
ATACCTGCGGATCTGCTGAAAGGCCTGTTTCTATAATAGAGATACGTTCAGCCGACTCCCCATAAAAATCCTGTAATGAGTCAATTGGGGCCTTTGAACCAAAAACACCTTCAGGGGTCATTACATGGGCAGGGACAACTTCTATAAAATCATCGATGTCTAGTAGAGTTTCTATCTTCTTACTTACATCAAATTTATCCTTGCAACACAAGAAAGGCCGTCCTACTGTATTTTTCATTCCCCAAGCTTCAAGCTGCAAGACAGCTTTGTCAACAGCATCAAATGATGGAAAAAGCAATACTGTATGTACTCCCTTTCTCCTGGGCCCTATATCTGCAGTAAGGATTATCTCTGTTTGCAAAACGTATGAAACAGGGCTGCCCTCAGCATAAGAGAACAGGCCTGTGTGCTCTTCTTGTAATGTATCGCGCAACTTGTTAAGCCATGCAGGATACAAGCAGTCCCCTGTTCCTACCACGTGAATCCCTTTTAACGGCATGTTTCTCTCAACATCATCAAATGATGTCTTGCCAACGCCACCTGCATATCCTGAGTGTGAATGTAAATCCAGATGCAAATCCATTCCATTACCTCTAATAGGCCTACCTTAAGATTAGCCATTATTGACCTAAGATTACCTAAACGGGTTTTTAGAAATGTAAGAAACCCTTATAGTGTAGGCCATAATGGTCTTTTTTATCATAGTTTATATACTTTAAGCCATTTTAAGCAAAAAAGCATATACTAAGACACAATAATTAAATAAAATAAGCGTGAACAAAATAATATGACATCAAGCAATATGGATATAATAAAAAATATAACTTACTTTACATCCCCTGGTGAGAAAAACACCAAGTCCTGTATCGATATAGCAGTAAATAGGGCCAAAGAGTTGGGGATAACAACATTTCTTGTGGCCACTACTTTTGGGAACACGGCCGAAGCGTTAGCTGATATTGTAGACCCAAAAGAGAATAATATTGTTGCAGTAACGCATATGGTAGGTTTCAAGAAGCGCGGTGTCGATAGAATGAGTGATGAAGTAAGAAAACGTCTTACAAAACGCGGCATTAGTATTCTTACAACAGGCCATTCGTTATCTGGCGTAGGGAGAGGAATTAACAATAAATTTGGCTTGCTTTCCCCCCAAGAGCTGATGGCGGCGACATTGCGCCTATTCGGCCAAGGAGTAAAAGTATGCATGGAAATCACCATAATGGCAGCAGATGCCGGTTTATTGCCGATGGATGAGGAAATCGTAGTTATAGGGGGAACAAAAGGCGGAGCTGATACTGCATGCATAGTCACGCCCGCACATTCTAATGAAGTCTTCAACTTCAAATACCATGAAGTTCTTTGCAAGCCGCGATTATAGGGGGGATACGATGCAAGACATTACAATTACCTGTCTATGTGACAACAATGTTAAGCTCTCAACCAAATATTGGGGAGAACATGGGATATCATTTTACATTGAAACACCGTGTTGCAACATACTCTTTGACACAGGCCAGACATACGACGTGCTTTCTCATAATGCAAAAGCACTAGGAAAATCCCTCGATGAAATTGATAAAATAGTCTTAAGCCATGGACATTATGATCATACAGGGGGTTTAGAAGGAATTCTTGGTATTTGCAGCCCTACTGTGTATGCACATCCCGCGGTATTTGACAAAAAATTCAAAAAGGGGCAGGGAAGTGAACTTGAATATATAGGGGTGCCCGAAATCAAGGATGCCATAATTTCCAGAGCAGATGTGAAACTTACCTCACGAAGCATTGAGTTGACCAAATCTTTATACACCACAGGAGAAATCCCTCGTGCTAATCCTTTAGAAATTGTACCCGAGATTTTTATTAAGGAGGCTAGTGGTGCGATGGTGCATGATACATTAATAGACGACCAGGCTCTAATCGTGGAAAATAAAGACGAAGCAATTGTCCTTCTTGGGTGCAATCATGCCGGGCTTATAAACACGATAGAACACTGCAAAAAGATAACTAACGCCACAATTACTAATGTAATGGGTGGAACCCACCTCGCAAATGCTCCTAAAGAACGTATGGAGGCAACTTTGCGATATCTTGAACTTGAAGATATAACACTGTATGGATTCCATTGTACAGGCGATAGTGCTTCATATATTCTTAAGAAAAGGCGTATGGACGCATACGAGAAAGGCTATGTGGGAATGGTATTTACCATATAGATGATACTAACGATTCGGATAAGAAAAGAAGCAGATATTACTTTATAATCATAAGAAAGGTGGAATAAGTGACATATGACGATATAAAAAATATACTGGTTCCCGTTGATGGTTCAAAAAACTCATATAAGGCTATCAAGTATGCATCTAAACTTTCCAAAAGTGCATATACCTCTACATTACTCCTAAATGTCATTGACACAGATAAGCAAGGGATGGACGACAAAGAGCAAACATTTTTACAAAAGGCTTACGCCATATTAAAAGAAGCAAAAAACGAGGCCAACAAGTATGATATAGACACAAGGACAAAGACTGCTTTTGGGATAGTTCCCGAGACTATAGTGCGTGTTGCAAAAGAAGAAAACATTGATCTTATTGTCATGGGCACGCGAGGGCAATCCACCTATACGCACTTAATGATGGGGCATGTTTCAGAAATAGTTGCCGAAAGGGCCCATTGCCCTGTCCTTCTCGTAAGATAGTTCACTTATTTTTATCCTGATATCTCCTTGAGAGTTTTATTGGCAACTGGGAATAATATGCAATAAAATAAAAAAAGGGGATAATAAAAGCCCACGCTAGGAGAATATACCAGCAATATCCATAAGACTTGGCATTAAAAACCCAGTACAGCCAAAAAATAGAAAGTAAAAGCACAAATGATGCAACTACGACGCGAAACCATAGGTCAAGCATTTCTTTGTAGTATGGGCGAGTCCCTTTATCAGCCATCACCATATAATAAAAATAGGATTATTTTAAAGTATTGTTATACCTTTATTAATAAATTTTAACTTCCAAATGCTTTGTTGCATAATTCAGCATAGTAGGGGAAAAATTTATAAAAGAAAATTTTTTCGGTAGTTATGACTACAAGAGTTCAGTAGCAGATTCGAAGTAGTTTAAAATCCCATAAGACAAGGGGGTATACAATTGCCAGACCAGTATATGTATCTAAATATACTTTCCATATTAAAAGAAGAAAACGACAAGAACCCTTCATATTTTTATGGTTCAAGTAATCTACGAGCTAAATTAGATACAACAATCGATAAAATACGCCCATATGCTGAAAAATTGGAAATTCATGGATATGTCGACAAGGAGAATGGATTTAATTCTACATTTATCCTAAAGATACGGAAAAAAGGCATTCATGCATTGGAATTGGGAAAAGTTGACATAAAAAAGGCATGCAAACAACATACTGAAAATAAACTAAAGATACTTGAAATACTAAAAAGAGAACATGATGCCGGAAAAGACATATATTTTGTTCCTGAAAGGATAATAAGAAAGGAACTCGGCATTGAGTTAATTGAATGTAATCTCTTAACAGATGAACTATTATACTATGATTTCATAAATAAAATAAGCTTAACATCCCCTCACTTTACAATACAGATAACCAAAACTGGAATTGAATATCTAAAACTACACAGACAAGATAAATAACAGCATTCCAGAACAGATGCATTCTAAAAAAAGTTCATAGGATTGAAAGGCGGACCCGAGGGGATTCGAACCCCCGATCTACAGCTTAGGAGGCTGTCGCCCTATCCAGCTAGGCTACGGGCCCACAAGTCTCAAACAAGTGTTGCATATATAAATTTTTTCATATTCTTGGCACTTGCAAGCATAGACCCAAAATCACTCTTTTTCTCAATTTTCACTAGCCCTTTTTTGCTAGTCGTTGACGTGAACATTTCCTTGCCATCAAGGAAAAAACGCATGGTCTTGTTCGCATACTTCCTATCAACAGCCAAGTGGATATACTTCTTTAGTGCCTTTACGTGCACTGGTATCTCTTCAGACTGGTTGGGGTGTTCCTCAACAACGTCGATCTTGATGTCCATCTTATTTTCAATCTTTGAGATTACCTTCCCTTTCTTCCCAATGATATAAGGCACATCGTATGGGTCGGCATGGACGATCGCCCTGTTAGGGCCATTCATTTCAACATGTATGTCTGCATTAGGGACGATACGCATGATCTCATCCTCTAGTGCCTGAATTTTATGGCGGCTTGCAGGAGTGCTGCGCTGCTTATTAACTTCCATTACCACAACCTGTTCCCCAAATGTATAAATCTCAAACTGAAGCTCATGTGTATCAAAGTTATAAACCTCTATAACAGGACGCGCAAGATCGGCCACAGACATTCCAGAAGGGGTTTTTACCTTGAACTCCAACATGAATATCTCTTTGATCTCCCCTCCCTCTATATGTATAACTGTGTCAACTATCTGGGGTATCATGCCAAGTTCTATACGGCCGATAAATCTTTGTATGGCATCGATTGTTCGTGTTGCATGCACCACCCCTATCATGCCAACGCCTGCAAGACGAAGGTCAGAGAAAACCAAAAAGTCACCTGTTTTTCGCATCTCATCAAAAATAGTGAAATCCGGGCGTACCAATAGGAGGATGTCTCCTGTCTTCGCCATATCCCCTGAGAGCGCAGTATACTGTGTTATTTCTTCAGAAACCTGCAAATCCCTGGGTTTCTCCATTGTCTTAACTATCTTGCCTTGGCTATTGTAATACTCAGCTATTGCCTGGACAAATGTGGACTTTCCTGCACCAGGGGCACCTGAAACAAGTATCCCCTCTGCTACTTTCAAGCGTTCCTTAAGTTTGGAAGATACGTCATACTCCTCCAGCTTGACTTTCTTCACAGGACGCGCAGCAGTTATCTCAAATCGGTCTGAGAAAGGTGGTTTTGTTATAGCTATCCTATATTCCCTCAACTGGACAATCGTCGCACCTGGTTCGTCCAGTTCAATAAAGCAGTCCCGGGTATTTTTGGCGCGTTCTATTATATCTATTGCAATTTCCTCTAGTTCCTTCTCATCCAATATCCGTGTTGATTTTACAACTTCTACTGCACCAGGCCTCCCTTTCTTTGAGAAGACCGGTATGCCTGCCTTTAGATGCGCAGACATCGTGGTTTCATCAAAAAAATCTTCGATCTTACTATCGGTAAGACCATATGGTTCAAGAAATATTGTGTTTATTCCCTTTGACATTGCAACATGAGCTTGTATTTTATCCCCAGTTACCAGATGTGCATCAAAATCAGAAGCAACTAAACGTATTAGTTCGTCTATCTCCCCTTCTCTTGCAAGCCTAATCTCATTTATTGACGGACGCCTGCCATGAAACGAGAGCGGTATACTTTTCTGTGTTGTATAATTTCGTATCTCAAGCAGTTCCTTTAATCCTGAAACACCTGCGGATTTTCCTACATTTGCTTGGTGTTCTATCTCTGCAACTACGGCTTCAGGAATTATTATTTCTTGGATCTCATGTGTAGTTAGGTATGTGTAGAACCTACCATCTACAACAACGGAGGTATCAGGTACAACTATCATCATCATTAAATCTCCAAATGGGCTTAAAAATCTATGTTATCATAATATTAGTATTTATATGAGGTTGTGACAAATACATTCTGGGGAGGACAAAAGTGCGACTTATTATGGAAAATATCACATATAACGCAGGACATAATAGTATAGTTGATAACGTTTCACTGTCCTTTGATAAAAACAAGCTCTATGTTATAGTTGGGCCATCGGGTGCTGGGAAAACTACCCTCCTTACATTGCTTAACGGCATCATTTCCCCGACACGAGGCAGTATTCTGTTCAATGGAGAAAACATATTCACTTATGATGCTCCTTCCTACCGTTCCCGTGTATGCCTCCTCTTTCAAGAACCGCTGCTTATATCAGGCAATGGGTTGGACAATCTGATGCTCCCATTTAGTTTCAAGTCGAACGTTAAGAAAACACCAAGCCATGAGGACGTGCAAAAAGCAATATCATCATGTGCGCTTACAGATAACTACTTAGAGAAGGATATATGGACATACTCCGGCGGAGAAAAACAACGATTAAGCCTTGCAAGAACCCTTCTGCTAGACCCTAATGTGTTTTTGCTCGACGAACCTACATCAGCACTTGACGCGACATCAGAAAAACAAATAATAAAAACGCTAGAACACCTGAAAGACAATCGCATAATAATATGTGTAAGCCACTCCCGCCAGCTCATAAGCAAGGCAGATACTATCATCTTCATCAAGGAAGGGAAAATAAACCATATTTCTAATAGTATAGAACACGAATCAATAGAACGGTTCCTGGAGGGATCAAAATAGCTGAAACGATAGTCGACATCTCCTTCCTTGGCCTTATTCTGGCATATTCCCTCATTAGCCTTGTCATATTTCTTGTAAAAATAAAGCATTTAGCTTTAGTGCGTGACATGATAATTTCTTTGATTCGGATGTCTGTGCAGCTTATCGCAGCAGGCATCGTGCTTCAAGTTGTCTTCGATATTAGTGCATGGTACATCGTGATAGGAATAGTGATTTATATGCTTATCATGGCGTCTCACATAGTATTTTCAAGGGTACATGCAAGAACCCCGCATCTGCAAAGAAACATCCTTATCTCCGTCGTCTTTGGTTCTGGAAGCGTGTTGGTATTTATCGTTATAGCCATTGTAGGACAAGAGCCCTGGTACGATCCACACTATATAATACCTTTAGGAGGAATGATAATAGGCAATGCGATGAATGGATGTGCGCTTGCCTTTGAAAGATTTCATTCTTCCATACAAAAAGAAAAGAAGAAAATCCTTACGCTCCTTGCACTAGGTGCAACATACCAGGAAGCCACGTCCTCGAACTTTAAGGAGGCATTTAAGGCATCATTTCTGCCACAATTAATAACAATGTCTGCTATGGGCATAGTAGCTCTTCCCGGAATGATGACAGGACAAATCTTATCTGGAACAGAACCCCTTGTTGCAATCAAGTACCAAATATCAATTATGATATGTATCGTAAGCAGCAATGCGCTTGTTGCATATAGCATCCTTTACCTGGAGAACAAGGAATTATTTACCTCATTCCACCAGCTGATATCTTCAGAACCAAAAAAATCATGAAAAGTCTTATAAAATAATAGTAAAAAACATAGAGAAACGCTAGAAATTATATTAATATTTATTTAAGGTGATTCATGTGAGTGAACTATTTTGGGCAGACAAATCAGCGCAACAGGTGATTGATCGTGACCCTGACTGCGATCTTTACGTTACAGAATGCGGTCTTGGGGCATCTGGAATCCCGCATGTTGGAAGTGTTGGTGATGGCATCAGGTCTTATGTGGTAGCACTTGCTATCAAAGACAAGGAAAAAAAGTCTATATTCCAAGCTTATTCGGACGATCGTGACGGATTGAGAAAAATACCATATGGATTCCCATCGTCGCTTAAAGAGTATGTTGGAAATCCAGTTTCACACATTCCGGATCCTTTCGGATGCCATAAATCGTTTGGGGAGCATATCTCTTCGCTATTAACGGATGCATTTGACAAGATCGAATTAGAATACAAATTCCAGTCCAGTGACGAAGCATACAATAAAGGTTTGTTTGATGACGAGATAGCAACCCTGATGAGGCGCTACAAGGAGGCAGGCGCCATAATAAAAGAAGTAACAGGACAGGAGAAATACTTAACACAATATCCTTACTTTGCTATTTGTAAAGAATGCGGCAAAATATATACAACACGCGTAACAGAATTTAACGAAAATAAGAATACGGTAAAATATGTCTGTGATGGGGAGTTTATCGGGAAAAACTCAACTAATGGGGAGGACATTATAGTCAAGGGATGCGGATATGAAGGCATCGCGCCACTGCGTAATGGAAAACTAGCCTGGAAAGTAGAGTTTGCTGCAAGATGGAATGCTTTTAATGTTGCATTTGAAGCTTTTGGGAAAGACATTCTTGAATCAGTAAAAGTAAATGATATAATTGGAGAAAAGATACTATCCTACAAACGCCCTGTACATGCTTTCTATGAAATGTTCGTCGAACGCGGGGGCAGCAAGATATCAAAATCCAAAGGAAATGTATTCACCCCACAGCGATGGCTAAACTATGGGCCCAAAGAATCATTGATACTGTTAATGCTTAAGCGCCTGGCCTATTCTCGTGTCGTGGACCTAGAAGAGATACCAAAGCTAACAGACGAAGTGAGCTATCTCCAAGATATCTACTTTAATAAAGTAAATATCAAGAACGAGAAAGAAAGAAAACATTTGAAAAGACTGTATGAATACGTAAAGTTTCTTAAAATTCCCTCTACCCCAGAACTAAGCGTTCCTTATATGGTAATAGTTAATATCTCGTCCGTTCTGCCTGAAGAGATCCCCAACAGGGATGATGTCATAATATCTATCCTTCAAAACGCAGGAAAGATACCGCAAGATATACCAGATATTCAGAAGGCTCAGCTTAGCGCCCGTATATGTCACATAACAGCATGGTTAAAAGATGCAGGGGAAAGCATTCAAAAAGAGAAAGTAAAACTTGATGAGAATGAACGTTTGGCCCTAAACATGCTTTGCGAAAATATGGGGGAAGATATGGATGGTGAAAGTATACAAAATCTTATATTTTCCACTGCGCAAGATAATGGTATAAAACCCGCCAATTTCTTCAAACTGATTTATACCATCTTACTTGGTGTTGCAAGAGGGCCGCGAGCAGGGAATCTCATAAAAACCATAGGTGTAAAAAGAGTAAAAGAGATATTAAAAATAGAGTTAGAGGCCTAATGCATCTTTTCTGTCGAAAAGAAATGAACGCACCAGATTTAGCTTGGATAATTTACCCCTGGAGAGGAAAGTTATAATTTCCTCTTTCCCTAAAACCTTGTCACGTATTGTTTTTTCATCAAGGCCGCCATCATGCATCTCCAAGACTGTTTTTCCAAGTTCCATCAGATTATCGATCTTTTGTTTTAGAACTTCCTTTGGTTCATGAAACGGTCCTCCATGACCGGGGAATATGATATCTATCTTAAAATGCGATATTTTTTTTAACGATGCAATAGCCTTCCATATATTTACTTCATCACTGACCCATGTTGTAGTTCCGGCAAGAACGAGATCCCCTGAAAAAATATAACGCAATGAGGGAACGTAATAACATACATGGTCATCACAGTGCCCCGGAGTATGTACCATCTCCAATGATAATTCCTCGCCTTCAAGTTTTCCTGGAAAAATAGATGAATGGAACGGGGGCACATTTCCTGTCATCATACGTAAAAAAAATGGGAGGGGCTCTATTGAAGCAGCCTTTCTTACGCCTTCTTCACTCCCATATATCTTTGAATTATATAGTTCCATTATCTTTGCATTATTCCCAATATGGTCATGGTGCGCATGAGTGAAACAAACAGCTTTTGGAGGGGATATAGATGAGCAAAGTTCTCTATTTCCTACAATGCCTGAATCTATAAGAAACCCATCTATCTGATAACATTTTGCACTGAAGAGCTTTTTTGATAACAATGTCTTGGTTGTACAAAAAGAAGTTACATTGTCATAATTTACAATAGTCAACATAATTCCTAAATTAGGACTATTTAGTTTATAAATGTTATTATATCAACCAATAAACTTTATAAAGGAGGATATGTCTTATCAGATTGCAATAAAGATTATACAATTCATTGATTATGCAGATGGAGAGACAAAGTATGAGAAAAGTAATAAGAAATCCGGATGATGAATTTTTCAAAGAATACCTAAAACCATATTACGTACGTACAAAGGACGGACAGTACCTAGTTTCATGTAATCAGGCAGGCAGGCGCCCAGACAGAGCTTTCTACATGATACCAGAGGGCTATAAGTTAGGATACGGCCAAAAACAATTTTCTAAAGATGTAGGCCAAGCCATTTACAAAATAGCAATGGACTATCTTGACACTGTGGATATTTTGGTACAAGACGCAATACAAGGGGAGGAACCATACAAAACGGGCATCCAAATAACAACTAGTATTGATTGCCCACACTCTGCATATATATCATGGATAGGAAAACACATGGTATACCATCACGATGACAAAACGAAATTATCCTGCTTTAACTTCATAATACCTGAAGAACTGCCAGAAGAGTATGCATCTCGCATACGAGAAGTCTGGCCAGAATACGATGCGTCTGTCCCTCTAACACTATACGACCTAACTGAGACGGATAAAGACATCAGAAAAGTGGTCTCCATACGCGTAGACTACTTTGGTGGCGCATATAAAAAACCGAATCTAACGCTTGTGTGGAACAGAGGCGAGGCAGATGGCCTGATATCTTATCATGGGGGATGCACTCAAAGCCGCGTTATAAAAGGGCTTAGCGGTACTGGAAAGACAACACTCACCGTTGGACCCCAACTTGAACAAGACGATGCATTACTTGGAAAAATATATTATAATGGGGCAAAAAAAGCGGAAAAGATATCCCTTATAGGATTGGAGGCTGCAAGCTTTGCAAAATCAGAAGGCCTCTCTTCAAAGAGCCCAGAATGGTCGGGCCTTATGCGCGCCCATGAAACATGCGTTATTGCAATGAACATAGACTGTGAAAACGTATATTATGATTACGAAATGGTTGGCAGGCACAAGATAAAGGTTCCCCGTGTAGAGGAAGGAAAGGAACCAGGTGCTTTGCTAACAAAGGAGTACACGCTATCTGGTACCCGAAATGGAAGATTTATCTTTGACTTCTCAGCTCTAAATCCAGAGTGGAACGAGAAAGAGAAGTGGCTAAAGTGCGAAGCTCTCGTATTCAAGCGCTTCAACACCATGGAACCGATATTTAGGGTAGTAGACCCCAGAATGGCAGTCGCGCTTGACAGTGCTTGTGAGTCTATAATAACATCTGCAGTATCCGGCAAGAAAGCAGGAGCAAAAGTGCGCTCATACGCTGCAACAGACTTTATGGCACGAGAACAAACGCAACAAGCTCTTCTGAAATGGAAGGTGTATGAAGATCTTGATATATCACTTAACGGGAACCTTGTTTTCTTCATTATGAACTCTGGTTATGTTGGCAGAAACGACATCAAGGGAAATACCCGAAAAGATGCACAAGGCAATGAACTAGGTGAAAAAATAACAGTCGAGGATTCAAAAAGACTCCTTGAGCTTGTGGATAATAATAGCATTGAAGAATGGATCCGAACACCTATTTTCGGCCATCTGGTGCCAAATCCAGAAGAGCTTGATGAAAAGCATGGCATGAAAAACTTCTCAACAAGATTCAATCTGCTTAATCATTACACCTCTGAAGAACTGCTTGCATTTGCCCGACAGGATATTGAAGAGCGCACAACATTCCTAAAAGCCACTTTTGGTGGACAGGAAAACGAAGAAAAGCTCAAGTCCGTCATAGAATACTGGAACAACATAGTACTTCCGGACAAACGAGAAGTAGAGAAGTTTTATAAGAAATACTATAAATAAGCCCATAAAAGGGCTTATTTTATTATTAAAAAAAGAGATATCATCCTCTTGCAACGAGCATGACTATGTAAATCCCATACATCACAAGAAGTATTATCCCTTTTGGTCTTTCGATTATATTCTTTTTTCCAAGGTATGTTAGACCTAATAACAGCATTGTAGCAATGACAACAAGACTTAGGTCTATTAACAATGTAGAGGGAATAAGCAATGGATGCACTATACTTGTGCACCCTAACACCCAGAGGATATTAAAGATATTAGAACCGACAATATTTCCAATAGCAATATCTGAATTGTTGTTGTACACGGCAATAATTGACGTCGTCAACTCAGGGAGTGATGTGCCAAACGCAACTATAGTTGAACTTATTAGTATCTCTGAAATTGAAAAATGGCGCGCCAAACTTACTGCATTATCCACTATTAACTCTCCCCCGATATACAATCCACTTATCCCAACGAGAATATATAACACAGCAGTATATCTGCTAGTGTAGCTCTCAAGTATCGTCTCTTCTACAAACTCGTCTTGCGAACGTGCCAATACAAGAAAAAGGAACAAAAAAAAGACGCACAAAAGCAATACTCCGTCAAGACGGGAAATAAAGTTGTCTTGGGATGCCAAAATGATAGTATCGCTTGCCAAGATTAGCAGCAAGATGGATGAAAAAAGTGCATAGGGAATATCTCGTCTTTTTGCGTATATATTAATCTCAAGAGGGATAATTAGTGCAGTGAGTCCTACAACAAGTAATATGTTGGCCATATTGCTCCCGATGATATTTCCTACTGCAATGTCTGTGGAACCCTTTAAGGCGGATGTAATATTCACAACGAACTCGGGAAGGGATGTGCCAAACGCAACTATTGTTAATCCTATTACAAAGAATGAAACACCATATCGGCGTGCAAGTGATGTAGCCCCCTTAACCAGCACATCCGCACCCTTAACCAACAGGATGAAACCTATTACCATCAACAATATCTCAAGATACATTTTTTATACCTCTAAAATATGGGGCAAATACCTATAAAAAGTTTTCAACTTTTCGTGCAAATAGCTCCCTTTCGAAAATATGGAATATTTGATTAATAGAATTATCCACTAAATGCAGTTACACTTATTAACCAAACAATATTTAAACCTCCATGTTACAACACCTCTAATGAGTAAAAGAAATATAACTTCCATAATAATCGATAAAATATCTAATACGAACATTAGGCTTCCTCATTCATGGGGAATTATCGTAGTGCTCGGCTTATTGTTTTCATTTTTTTACGTAATTCGTCCTGTGTTCCATGGCCTGGTGATATCCCTCTATAGATCCCCACTTGTCATGCTTTTGCTCTTGACAATTATTTTTATGATCATTATACATTACGTGCTACTTTTTGCTACCAACAAGGCAAGGGATAGTGACACAAAAAAGTATATTCAATTGCAAAAGACAGGAAGAGTCATAACAATTTGTATTATGATCATAGTTATATGCATAATTCCATTATACCTTTACAGCGGTTACTACATGGACCGTGCACTATATGAGAACACAGAATACATTCCAATTGATGATCTTCCAGAAACGGCTACCATAAGATTTCTTCCATTCTCTGTGGCGGAGCGTTACTCACTTGATGTTTTCGCAGATCCGCAATTCACTTTGGGTGATGGCGATCTGATTAAAGAAGGAGAACATCTTCTATGGAGATTCCCAATAATTCCAGAAGGTGCGCTACTATACTTTACTAAAAAACCCCAAGGAATAATATCCATAAATGCGGATACTAGCAGCAAAAAGACTGAAACTATCCTAGTAGATATGGAAGTCGGAGAAGGTATCGGCATCACTGATAACATATCATGGAAAATTTACAAAAAAGACATGTTTTGTGACATAGCAGACATCTACTATCAGGATGATCTAATAATTGTTTCAATCATAAAGTACAAATTCAAACTCATAGGAAGATATCCTTACTTTGGGGGCGTATACACCATCGACTATGATGGGAACATTGAATTTTTCTCCCCCGAGGAAGCTGCAAATCAACCATGGGGGAAGAGGATATATCCTGAGTCCCTCGCACGAAAGCAGGTTGAAGTTGTAAACACGCGCAATGGGCTCCTAAATATGTGGATATACCACAAAGAGATGATAGAGATACAAGATGTGTATAGTGGAGGAAATAGGCAGCCATTTTTACTTGACACAGACAGTGGTATGACATGGATGACTGCTGTGGAGCCGCGAGGGAGGAGCTTTGGCCTCTATGAAATATTTTTCCAGGATGCTGTAAATGGGAAAATATACACCTACAGCGTATCAGAGGATAATCTTACCGGCCCCCGTTATTCGGTTGACTATGTAAAAAAGACATTCCCTAACTTTGATTGGTTCTCGTTCCACATCTCCGAACCCAGGCCAATTATTCATGACGGGGAACTATACTGGCTTGTGTCCATTGTACCAAACGACTCCGCCGGTGTAACAAAACAATGTGTTGTCAATGCCAAAACGAGCGAGGTTACCTCTTTTGATGCCGATGAGGAAGTAATAGCCTTTTTTGAGGGCGAAGTTATCTTGCCACCTAGCGAGGATAATACATTAGAGTACATAAAACAAAAAATTCAGGCTTTAGAGAGCCTGCTTGATGAACTTAAGGCACTTCTTGTAAAATTCGAGGAGGAGAACCCGCAATAAGGATGACGAATGAGCTCATTCGTCACTCCTAATATATTTTTTTAAGCAAACTATATTTGGAAATTTATTGAATACAAAACTTGGAAAAGAATTACAACGATTGTATTGAATGAAAGTAATTGATTAACGTATGATAATAAAAATATACATAATAATTTTTAAAATCACTTAAATTAGATAACAAGTAGACATATATGTGCCCCTTCATTTCCTGTGGAATATTATTCTGTTATCAATTGCCGATAAATCGATAACAATTCAACAAACACTAAAACATATAATATGCCTGTGCAAATAATCTACCCAATATCCTTCAATGAAGTATATATAGAATTGAGCCTTTTGTAAAAACCTGTTGTATGCAACGAGCGCTGCAAGTAAAGGTCAGGATGATAATAATCCAAATGATGGCAAAACTCATGAAGCAATGTGTTAAGCAGTGTCTTGAAGGCAACGCCTCTGCCTGTTGCTGTATAAGCATAAAGGGCTATTTTTTTCTTTTTGGGGTAATACCTGCCGTGTACAGATGCCATGATCCTCTTTTTGCCTGTAGAGGGATTAATAGATTTTCGTGAAGGGCGATTTTCCCTTACCTCCAAGACTGCAGAATCCGCCATTCCAAAAGATTTGCACAAAATATTTAGTAAATTTTGGCCAGAAAATGATATTAAGTCGTTAGATCGTGCATCAACAGCCTCACCAAAACATCTGACAGCATCTATTGTGGCGTCATCCGGGGCGTATATTACAGTGTAGCTATTTGATTTTTTATACGGGTCCCGAGAAGCAGGGCCCCTCTTTATGCGCTTTAATGCAACTTTTCCACATTTATTATCCTTTTGTAAAAAAAACAGCTTCACCTATATCCCTACCTAGTTCCCGTGCAATTTCCGTACATTTTATCATAAGTAAAAAGAATATATTCTTTTTGTCAGATAGCATCTCCCAGTTTGCCTGGCCTTTGCTAATGACAACATCGTATTGCTTCAAAAGCATGTCAAACTCAGGTGATTGACGCGCGATGCCTGTGTTAGGCACACCAGTATCAATATTTAATATCCTTACCGAAGACAACTTCGTTATACCTGCCATCTCAACATCCTCATACATTGCATCGTTTATCCAAGGCCCGCCCTTTATAGCAAATGTTATAGGCCCGATGCCATACTCAGAAGTAATATGCTCTATCAAAAGCCTGTCAAACACAACTTCGCCACAATTGTCTGCCAAGAATAGCAACGACTTTGCAGTGGCGAGTTGCTGTGCAAATAAACTTAGAGTATCTTTTGGGATATTCCATGTATGCATTCTAGAAAGGGTCTCATCCAAATCAAAAGTATGCTCACAGCCAAAGTCTATGACATTTCCGGCTATGGAAAAGCGAATAGCCATCTCAAGAGGGGAATCGCTTTTTTCTATAAGAATTTTTGAGTTGTGATAATATTTTAGCGCGTTCTCATTGTATGTGCGCTTAATAGCCGCATATGGGTCATGGACCCCAAGCGTCTCGCGTATAACACGATGTACATCATTAGATATTTCTGGTGGAGTGACATCTAAACTAGCGCTGCCAAGTATGCCGCACACAGATTTTATGACCCTATTTTGCATCTCCATATCTGCATGCGCTATGGTGCATACTTCTATTGCCTGATTAAGAAAACATCCAAAACAGCGCGGCGTTATCTTCATGCTAGTGGATTTAAGAGAATTTGATAAAAACATTTCCATAAAAAAAAGGAAAGGAGAAAATTCAATCTATGTTCTCCAAAATTTTATCAACTATATCTGCAACATGAGATTCCTCATAAGTCCCTATACTGCCTGTATCTGCCAGATGCGATATTTCCGGATCAAGAGGAATTATTCCAAGGAACGGGACATCGGCTCTTTCTGCTAGTTTGCTGCCATTACTTTTACCAAAAATCTCCAACTTCTTGCCACAGTCAGGACATATTGCATAAGCCATATTTTCGATAAGCCCAATTATTTTTACATTCATTGTTTTTGACATGCTAATTGCTTTCCTGACAATTTCAAATGCAAGCTGCTGTGGGGATGTTACAATAACTACCCCACTGAGCTTTATATTTTGCATTACAGTAAGTGGCGCATCACTTGTTCCTGGGGGCAAATCAATAATAAGATAATCCAATTCACCCCATTCTATATCGCTGATAAACTGCCTTATGGCATTTGATATCATTGGCCCGCGCCATATGACAGCAGAACTGTTATCGCTTAGTACTAAACTAAGTGACATTATCTTTATTCCTTCCTTTGACAGCGGGGGTAAAATGCCCTCATCGCTTTTTCCTAGAATGCCATCAACACCATACATACGCGGAACACTTGGCCCTGTTATATCTGCATCAAGAATTCCCACCTTGTATCCTTTTTTTGCTAGTGAACTAGCAAGCAATGCTGTAACAAGCGATTTTCCGACGCCCCCCTTCCCGCTAGCAACAGCGATCTTATACTTTATCTTTTCCATTTTCTTTTCAATAACCTTGTTTTGTTCTAGGAGTTTCTCGTTCATCAATGTATTACCTTCTTTTTACATTTTTACCTTATATTATACAGAAACATTTATAAATTTTATGAATATATATTCATAAAGGTGGGGTGTTCTCCAAAATCTACAATATATATCTGCTTGGCATGATAGTAACCCCTGTAGTAATATCATCCCACCTTCTCAGCTCTATTTTATGTAAATGTGGCACAATTAATAAATATTCCCCTGCCAATTAAGTAGTTAACAAATACAAAATGATGATAATATGCTAAATGAAAAACGCAAAGAAGTGTATAGCAGGAAATTAGAGGATTATTTAGAGGCTATTTTAGCTATCATTAATGAAAAAGGGTACGCTAGGACAAAGGATGTTTCCATTGCACTTAAAGTAACACCAGCTAGTGTTGCCGAGATGTTTGGAAAACTACATGAAGAAAAACTGGTTGTGTACAGGAAGTACGAAGGCGTTACCTTAACAGAAAAAGGCAGGGAAATTGCATCATCTGTACAAAACAGGCACACCATACTGCAAAAGTTTCTTGAAATAATAGAAGTGCCGCCAGACATTGCAAACAATGATGCATGCATAATGGAACATCACTTGCATCCAATCACAATTGAACAGTTAAATAAACTTATTGTATTTGTCGAAAGCGCCCCTGAAAGCCCAAAATGGTTGGAACATTACAAGATATTTTGCAAGACAGGAAAACATGACTGCAAAAAGCACAGCAAAAAAGATTAAAACTACCAAAATAAACAATATAGCATAGAAACTTATTACTTTTTATTTTTCTGTAGATTCGTGCCTTTGTGGAAAACAAAACCTTTTAAATAGTAATGAATATATATTCAGAATATGGCTAGGCCAAAAAAACACAAGCACCTCTGCTACAATCCAGACGTGTATTACTTCAAGCCGCGAGGCGTGCCCCTGCTAGAGCTTAAGGAAGTATGTATAAATCATGAAGAATACGTAGCATTAAGGCTCAAAGATTATGATAAAAAAGACCAAAAAGAGGCAAGCAAGATGCTAGATGTATCCCAGCCAACCTTTCATCGTATTTACTCTGGGGCCAGAGAAAAAATATCAAAAGCCATTGTAGAAGGAATGGCAATACGAATAGAAGGCAATCCATTGCAAATACCGCCAAATTCGAGGCAAGGCAATCCTAAACATAATATTGGGTGCAGCGAAAATATTCTATCGCAGTATATGTGCCTTAAATGTGGTTATGAGGTGTCTTCTGCAGATGAGATGGATCTCATGCAGATAAAATGCCCTAAATGCGATGAGACAATGATATGTAAGAAAAGAAACGTGAGATGATAATATGAAAATAGCATTTTCGACAATGGGCAACGATATGGATGGTGCTGTTGAATCAAGATTTGGTAGATGTGCCAATTTCTTGATATATGACACAGAATCTAATAATTTTTCCGTATATAAAAATGAGTCTAGTACCGCCCGAGGCGGTGCTGGTATTAAAGCAGCTGAACAGATAGTTAATCTGGGCGCAATTGCAATAGTTACTGGCAATGTTGGGCCTAATGCACATCAGGCACTTAGTGCTGCTGGTGTGAAAATCGTCCAAAGCTCTTGCTCATCAATACAAGATGAATTAAAAAAATATCTGGCAAATGAATCAAAAACGTATGATTCCCCTTCAGTGGAATCACACCACGGTGTTTAGAAGAGAGGTAATTAAAATGAAGATAGCTATACCTACCATGGGAATGAACGGGATAGATGAAGTTGTTGGACAACATTTCGGCAGCTCCCCGACATACACGATATATGATACAGAAACAAATCAGGCTGAATCGATGCCAAATACTTCCCGCCATGTTGGCGGGCAAGGTTATCCCCCTGAACTATTACACAGTTTAGGTGTCAATGTATTAATATGCAAAGGATTAGGGATTAAAGCAGTAGAGATGTTCAAAGCGTTTGAAATTGATGTTTTAGTGGGTGCACAAGACACTGTAAGGGACACTATTGAATTATGGAAAAAAGGCGTATTAGAAACTGCTTCTCTAGATAATGCGTGCAAGGGCCACCAACATTGACACTATGAGGAATCTATGTGAGAGCAAATCTTGAGTGTATCCCCTGTTTTCAACGACAAGCCATAGATGCACTAAATATGGCTTGTGCAGAAGAATCTACAAAATGCAGGATACTTAAAAAAGTAATACTGAAATTACTTGATGCAAGATGGGATGCCACTCCCCCCCACCTTGCTCAAATAGCGCATTCTATTGTGCGGCAGGAATTGGGTGTAGATCCATATCAGCAGGTAAAAAAAGAAAGCAACGATGCAGTATTACGCATGTATGAAAAACTAAAGTCATTGATCAATTCTTCACAAGACCCCTTATCTACTGCAGCAAGAATTGCAGTAGCAGGAAATATAATGGATTTTGGCCCTTCTTCATCATTTGATTTTAAAGCTACAGTAGATGAATGCTTAACAGATGATTTTGCAATTGATAATATCAAGGAATTAAAAGAAAAACTTGCAACATCCTTCTCCATATTATATATATCTGACAATGCTGGCGAGATAGTGTGTGACAAGCTATTGATAGAAACGATATTAGACAACTATAATATAAAATCTATAGTTTTTGTTGTTAAGGGGGGGCCTATCCTAAATGATACAACTGAAATAGATGCACGATATGTGGGCCTTGATAAGATAAGAGAGGTATCTTTTCTCTGTGTAAGTAATGGTGACCCAAATACCGGGATATCCAGGGACTCTGCAGAATTTAAAAATATTTTAAACGATTTTGATATTGTAATATCAAAAGGGCAGGGAAATTATGAAATGCTTAGCGATAATAAAGATATTTTCTTCTTATTAAAGGTAAAATGCCCTCTTATTGCAAGAGATGCTTGTGCGCCACTAGGTTCTATGATATGTGGCATTAATTCAAGTATTTGAGACAGGCGATATTATTAAAATAGCTATAGTTAGTGGAAAGGGCGGAACAGGTAAAACTACTTTATCCGTAAATTTGATATCTGCATTAGGCAAGGGCACGCTCGTAGATTGTGATGTAGAGGAGCCTGATGCCCATCTATATCTTGATGTTGATCTAAAAAAAATACATGATGCAACAGTGTCTTGTCCATCTATCGATGAATCTTTATGTACTTTTTGCGGAGCATGCTCTAACTTTTGCAGAGCAAACGCTTTGGCAGTTCTCCCCTCTTCTGTACTAGTATTTCCCAATATATGCAATGGTTGCGGAGGGTGCGTCTTAGTTTGTGAAAAGAAGGCCATAACAGAGATTTCGCGCCCTATTGGCATTGTAGAATATGGTAAAAAAGGCAATATTGAGTTTTATAGTGGACTTTTAAATATTGGTGAGGCAAAAGCCCCGCCCCTAATAAAATGTGTCAAATCCTTTGCAGATGATAAACTAATAATATATGATTCACCACCAGGGAGTTCATGCCCCGTTGTTGAGACTGTAAATGGTTGTGATTATGTGGTTGCGGTCACAGAACAAACTCCTTTTGGATTACATGACTTGAAGATGATTGTTGGTTTGCTACGCCAAATGAACATCCCTTTTGGCGTGGTCATAAACAAATTTGGCATAGGAAACAAAGAAGTAGAGGAATATCTTTCAAATGAGAATATAAAATTGCTTGTCACAATCCCCAATAGCAGGGAAATTGCGATACTGGGATCACAAGGAATTTTGTTATGTGAATCAGATGCAAAATGGGCAACTTTCTTTCAAGATATGTTTGATGTTATTGTCGCAGAGGTAAGCAAATGCAAGAAATAGTCATAATTAGTGGAAAAGGCGGCACTGGCAAAACTTCGATAGTGCTGGCATTTGCATCAATCGCAAAAAACATGATGTTAGCAGATTGTGATGTTGACGCATCGAATCTCCACGTGGTCTTGTGCCCCGAAGAAATACATAAAGAACCCATCGTGGGTTCGTATAATGCAGTAATATCAAAAGAACTTTGTTGTAAATGCGAATTGTGCATCGAAAACTGCAATTTTAACGCAATAAATACTGATTACGATGTTAAACAGGAACTATGTGAAGGTTGTGGTGTGTGTGAATATGTTTGTCCTGAAAAAGCCATACATTTAGAGCCGCATATAGCAGGCACGCTTATGCTTTCAAAAACTCGTAATGGCCTTTTATCCCACGTAAATATGGGTTATGGAGAGGAAGGATCTGGCAAGCTCATAACAGCCATACGATCGCAAGCAAGAAAAACAGCTAAGAGTAATAAATCCAACATTATTTTGATAGATGGCCCGCCAGGGATAGGGTGTCCCACCATAGCTTCTGTAACAAATACTAATTTAGCTATAATTGTGTGCGAGCCCTCTCTTTCTGGAAAATGGAATTTGGAGCGGGCAATAGAACTTGTATCACAGTTAAATGTCAAATGTGCGGTCTGCATAAATAAGTATGATATAAATAATACTATTACTGGGGAGATATATGATTTATGCGAATCTAAAAATGTGCCTATAATTGGCAAAATACCCTATGATCTAGTTATGGTTAGGGCCATAACAGAAAGAAAAAGTATTATTGAGATAAACGATGACACCATTAGCCCCATAATGTATGATATATGGGAAAAGACAATGGCTCTGCTCCAATAAAATCTATATCTTCCTTTTTTTGATATAATCTCCATCTATGTGGGCAATAAACATAGCAGGCCTCTACATCCATTCATCTAAAACTTTCTGCCTTGAAGTAAAATTCAAAAGCTGGGAAGATTTTAAATATGTGGTGCCTGGCACTACTAATATCTTTGAGAGTGCCTCAAAAGCCTCTTCTATTGAATCATATATTTCGGGCTTTTTACAAAGCGCATCCCTAAGTATGGTGCGTACTCTCCATACACCGATTGGTGTATGGTATGATGGGTCCACCTCCATTATAACAAAACAGGTGGCCTGTCTCTTTATATCTGAAAGATATTCTGTCACAGGGAGGCGCCCTGTATAGTACGCCCCTGTTATTACGTCTGCATATGTCTTTCGCCCCTTATAATATTCCCAGTCGGAGATTATGCGTGGGACCCTGCTCTTACCTGAGAAGAGGGAACCTGGGATCCAGCATTCGAGAAACTCATATGACCATATGCCTGGCACAAATATTGCAACAAGGGTATTTCCTATGTCTTTAGAATAGAAGACCCTGCATTCGGAAATAGAAGGGTATGTCTTTATAGATTCAATTGTTTCCTTAGATAAAATATCATCAGTTGCTGTTATAGACCACCTGGTTGGGACGAATTTACGTTTTTTTTGCTCACCCAATATCCCTGCCGACAACAGCTTGGATATATGAGAAACTTCAACCCCCTTGTCATAAAGCATCTTCACACCTTCTTTTGCTGCCATATCGTCATTATACGCCGCATCAATTGAGCGCGGGATATGTGGATTTTGCGCCAAATCAAGATTCTTTAGCATTTCACTAGGACCAAATGGAGGAGAAAACTCTGAGAACTTAAGGGAGAAATGAGGTTTTTTCTTAAGTTCTAGCTCTGTATCGACAGGTCTATCCGACATTACAATATCTTGCATAAGCAAAACTCTGCGAGTCGGATCCCTGGCTGCATCCACATATAATGACTCCTTAGAACGCACCAGAGTTGCCCGAAACCCAACAATCTCCTCAAGCGGTTTTCCATACCAAGATTCAGGAAGATCCATCTCCGATGTATCGCCGATTATAGGTGGGACAAGTGGCCCGATATAAACTTTAGGATAATTCCAGCTTCCAACAAATATTGATGAGGGGGAAGAACCGAATATATTTTGTGAAAGCATAGGAAGGATCTTGGACCTTGTCCTTATCCTTTCAAGGATTGGACACGTGGGGCGCCCGCATAGATGCTTATTGCCTTTGCATACGTCGCACATGCCTAATCCATTCTTTTGCATAATACTATTGCTAGAAAAGTAATATAATTAAGCATTTCGATAGTTTTAAATAAATCATAATATAATTAATACCGGGGAAGTTTATGATTCCGTGGAAAGACCTCTATTCTGAAAGAGTAAGAGACATTAAGGCATCTGATATAAGAGAATTATTAAAACTCACAAAGCGTCCTGAAATTATATCCTTCGCAGGAGGCCTCCCTAACCCGAAATCCTTTCCGGTCGAAGACATATATCGCATATCACAAAGCATTTTATTGAACAATAGTGATGAAGCACTTCAATATACTACAACAGAAGGTTACATTGAATTGAGGAAGTTCCTTGCAACAAGGGAACGAAATGTTGGAGTTGATGCAACTGAGGAAAACATACTAATTACAAGCGGGAGCCAACAAGGTTTAGAGTTGATTACAAAGGCGTTTATCAACCCAAAAGATACCGTTTTTATAGAAGAACCCAGTTATCTTGGCGGGATCTCTGCCTTCAAGCTGTTTCAAGCATCTTTTAAAACGATACCTCTTGAAAATGATGGTGCGCGACTTGATATATTGCGTGAAAAGCTAAAAAAGGCCAAGGACCGACCTAAGTTCTTCTATATTATCCCAACATTCCAGAATCCATCAGGAATCACATACTCTATGGAAAAAAGAAAAGAATTAGCAGAGATAGCACAAGAACATGATCTTATTATCATAGAAGACAATCCTTATGCAAAACTGAGATTTGAGGGAGAAAACATTCGGTCTTTTAAGGCCATAGCCCCTGACAACACCCTCTACCTGTCCACTTTCTCAAAAATACTGTCCCCCGGCTTTAGGATGGCATGGGTATGCGCTCCAAAAGAGGTAATCAGAAAGCTTGTTATCGTCAAACAGGCCACAGACTTGTGTTCAAGCTCCTATATCCAGATGATCACGTATCAGCTTCTACGCAGGGGGCTTATAGATAGGCATACTCCCTGGATAGCAGAAATGTACAAGGAAAAAAGAGATATTATGCTTAGGGCCCTAGAAGAGCACTTTCCGCCCGGAGTTACTTGGACGCGGCCAGAAGGAGGAATGTTTATTTGGATCACTCTTCCTGAGTACATGAACGCTAAACTTATGCTTAATGATGCACTAAAACAAAATGTAGCATACGTGCATGGCGGGGCGTTTTATATCAAAGGGGGATATAATCACATGCGCCTAACATTTGCGTATATGGATAACGATAAGATAGAAGAAGGAATAAAACGTCTTGGTTCTGTTATCAAAACATATATGCATTAATTAAGTGTACATGCTTCCGCCGTCTGTATATAATATTAACTTGTCTAGCTCCTTAGTCAATCTCTTATCAAGATTTTTTTGTTTTTTTGAAATGGCGGCCATATTATTATTAGAAAATATTATGGGGCCTTCAAGTACACTTTTAAATGCATCATCAACAGGTTGTGGGTCGACAGATTCTATCTCGCCGAGAAGCTCTTTGGAAAGCTCCCCCTTTGTAGTTATGTCTTGTCGTATCTTGCGCATAAGAGGCACTGATAGATTTCTCCATCCAAACGATATCATTCCTTTGGAAATGAATATTTCGCCTTTGGTCTTACCAGCAACTGAAACAGATTTATAAGGGGACGTATGATGTGTTTTTATCTGCCAGATAGACTTATCCTTTTGGATAAACGCAACTGTACGCCCTCTTGCGTCCCTCTCAAGAGCAACATGCCATCCCATAGGATCCTTATTGTATTTGGCGATAACCTCTTGAAGCACGTTCTTTGAAGACATCATTATTGTTTTTCCTTATATTTCTCAATTGCCTGTTTGAATGCATCTGGGGCCAATAGTGAACAGTGGACTTTCTTTTCGGGTAGCCCGCCTATGACATCTACGACAACATCGCTAGTAACCTTAAGTGCTTCTTCAATGGTCTTTCCCTTTATAAGTTCAGTGAACAAAGAGGATGTGGCAATTGCTGCACCACAGCCAAATGTCTTAAACTTTACATCGTTTACCTTGCCATCTTTAAGCTTAATGTAAAGGGTCAGCATATCCCCGCACACGGGGCTTCCTACAGTTTCCACAATATCTGCGTCTTCTAGTTCACCCACATTTCGTGGATTTTCAAAATGGTCTATAACTTTCTCGTTGAATTCAAAACCCATTTTCTATTCCTCCTTCCATAATGATGACATGTCCCTAAGTCTTTGCACCATAGGGGGTATTTTGTCTAAAATATAAGATATTTCATCTTGAGTGTTGTATCTACTCAAAGAGAAACGTAATGACCCTAGTGCCATGATATCAGGAATTTTCATTGAGAGAAGTACGTGCGAAGCAGTAAAGTTTTTTGATGAACATGCAGATCCTGTCGAAGCTGCGATGCCTGTCCTATCTAATGATAGTACCAATGCCTCCCCCTCGACCGCCTCAAATGAAATGTTAACATTGTTACAAAGCCGCTTTGTTGGATGGCCATTAAGCTTAGTCTTTGGAACTGAATCCAAAATTTCCTTTATCAAGGAATCCCTTAATTTAGTCATTGATATGATATCTTTATCCAAATGAGTAGAGATTAGTTCACATGCTTTTCCAAAACCCACTATGCCTGGGATGTTTTCAGTTGATGATCGAAGGCCGCGCTCATGGCCGCCCCCATATATTATAGGTTGTATGGGTGTTCCTTCTCTCACGTACAATGCCCCTATGCCTTTTGGGCCGTGGACCTTATGGCCTGAAATTGAAAGGAGATCTATATTATTATACTCCACATCAATAGGTATCTTTCCAAACGACTGTACGGCATCTGTATGAAACAGTGCGCCATGTTCATGCGATAATGCACCAATCTCCCGTATAGGTTGTATGGTGCCAACTTCATTATTGGCATGCATAATAGACACTAGAACGGTCTTATCGGTCATGGCGCCATCAAGATCATCCAAGGACACTATCCCCATCTTATCAACAGGCAAATACGTGACCTCAAATCCGATCGTTTCTAAAAATTCACAGGTCTCAAGTACTGCGGGATGTTCAATCGATGATGTGATAATATGATTTCCCCTACTTTTATTCTTTAGCATTACACCCTGAAGAGCAATGTTATTTGATTCTGTGCCACCTGCTGTAAAGTATACTTCTTTTGGCATTGCTCCAACAGCCGTAGCAACTTTCCTACGCGATGATTCAAGTGCATCTGTGGCTTCTTTGCCAAAACTATGCAAACTTGATGCATTTCCATATTTTACATCAAAAAAAGGCAACATAGCATTTATGACTTTCCTATCAACTGCCGTTGTCGCACTATTGTCAAGATATATTCTATCTATCTCGCTTGTCATATTAATAGAATATAAAACATCTGCTTTTAAAAGTTATCCTGGTCTTGAAGGGAATATTTTATTATCTAAAGAATGAGATAGATGTTTTCATCGTGAAAACAATATCATTTCAAATAAGATTTTTTAGTCTCAAACTTCTAAATTTAAGTTGATTTGAATAAAAAATAACAAAGAAATATTTTTACAAAGAAACTAGTTGTTGCAAAATCATTATAAATATAATATTTCAGACATGGTCCTAATGATACTCATAGCTGCATCGCTACAAGACCCGGCAGGCATGAACATTGCAAAAAACCTACAAGAACATTTTGATTTTGAGAAAGAAAACGATAAAACATTTGTCCATGGGACAGACGATGTCAAGCTGGCTTTAATATCTCAAAAGACCATTTTTGCAGATTATCTTGAAAAAAACTATGAAAATGTTGAATGTATCTTTTTCATAACCAGACACTCCTCCAAAGAAGAAATACCCACTCTTACCGTACACGCGCCAGGCAATTTCAAGGATGCCCTTTTCGGGGGAAAAGAAAGGCAACTATGTATAGCTAATCCTATTGCCCAAAAACTTGCTATAAACTGTATGAACAAATTGAAGATAAACGATGATTTACCATACAATGTATCGCTTGAAGCAACGCACCATGGGCCAATCACAAGTGTTCCAACATCCTTCTTTGAGATAGGGAGCACGCCTAAACAGTGGAAGGACGAGAAAGCAGGCAATGTTGTTGCAACAGCCACCATGGAAGCAATAAAATACAAAAAGTTCAACTATCCAATTGCAGCAGGGTTTGGGGGCGGGCATTATTCCCAAAAGCTTACAGAAGTAGTGCTATGCACCCAATGGTCCATAGGACACATCATTCCAAAATACATATTTCCCATCACAAAAGAGATTGCCTCACAAACATTAAAGCACAATAATGGGGGAATAGATGTTATATGTGATTGGAAAGGAACGCCACAGCGCTCCCATTACAAAGAACTATTTGAATCATTAGGAAGCAAGTTCATGAAAACAAAAGATTTTTAAAGTGAGTTTTGTAAAAAACACTGTTTTTATCTCTTGGATGAAATAAAAACCTTTAAATACTATAAATTAAAATTATAATCAATATTTATAAAATTTTATCACACGATTATTGGAGGGAAAAACGTGAAATCATTGATAGAAGATGCTGTTGCACGTGCTTCGCAAGCCGAAACTGCCCTGGGTTATGATAATATCTTAGCTAATGATGAAGGGCTTGAGGAAGTAATTAAAAAATGTCAGGCCAAAATCAAGGTTATTGGTGTAGGCGGTGCTGGATGTAATGCCATCACTAGGCTAATAGAAGTTGGTGTTGAAGGCAGTGAGGACATTGCCGTTAACACTGATGCACAAGACTTGAAAAAATGTAAAGCAAATAAGAAGATCCTGATAGGAATAGACATCACGAAAGGACTTGGCGCAGGAAACGACCCAACTATTGGAGAACAAGCAGCACGAGAAGACGAACGTATAATCAGAGAAGCCATTGACAAATCAGACATGGTCTTCATAACTTGCGGATTAGGGGGCGGAACAGGTACTGGGGCCGCACCTACAATTGCAGAATTGGCAAAAAAGAGCGGTGCACTAACAGTAAGCATAGTTACCCTCCCATTTACAGTAGAAGGAATACGACGCCAGAGAAATGCAGAAAAAGGCCTTGAAAACCTCCGAAAATCATCTGACACTGTTATTGTGATTCCAAATGACAAACTATTAGAACTTGCACCTGGCCTTCCAATCGGCGCAGCTTTCAAGGTATCTGATGATATACTCATACAGTCAGTAAGAGGAATAACTGACCTTATTACAAAGGCAGGACTTATAAACCTAGATTTTGCTGATGTTAGATCCGTTATGCGCGACGGAGGCGTCGCAATGATAGGAATGGGTGAATCGGACACAGAGAACAGAGCTCTTGAAGCGGTAGAAGAAGCACTCAACTCCCCTCTTATAGATGTGGAGATTACAGGTTCACGTGGTGCCCTAATTAATATTACGGGATCAAATGATTTAAAACTAGAAGAGGCAGAAAGAATTGTTGAAGCAGTTTCGAACGAACTTGATCCTGAGGCACAAGTTATATGGGGGGCACAAATAGATGAATCATTAAAAGGAACGATTCGTGTATTGCTTGTTCTCTCTGGAGTAAACTCCCCCTACATACTTGGTCCACGCGAAACTGAAATGATTTTTGGTGACGACAGAGAAAGAGGAAATGTAAATATCGGTATTGACTTCATATAAAATACTGCTTCAGAGGATGATACCAATGGAAAATAATAAAAAAAGAGTTTCACAGTATTTACATAGTTACAAAAAAGTACTTAAACTAACCAAAAAACCAGATAGAAAAGAATTTAAACAGATAGCAAAAATATGTGCCATAGGCATTTCCATGGTAGCTGTAATAGGGTTTATTGTAAAGATATTATCTTCCTTAATTCAAGGAACAACTTTTTAAGAGTGACCAGCATGAAATCAGAATATTCGCTTTTTATTTTAAAAACAACTATGAACCAAGAACGCAATGTAGCTACGCTTTTAGAGGAAAAAGTAAAAAATAAAGGGATAAAAGTATCCTCCCTTTTATCACCGGAAAGTTTAAAAGGGTATATATTCATTGAAGCCAACGATGAAGGCGCAGTACAAGAGGCAATAGAAGGCATAAAGCACGTTAGAGGCATACTCCCTGGCAACGTGCCCTATGAAGAAGTTGATAGCTTCTTTGAAGAGAAACCTGCCACAGAAGGGATAAAAACTGGTGACATCATTGAACTTGTTGCTGGGCCATTCAAGGGAGAGAAGGCAAAGGTCATACGTCTTGATGAAGGCAAAGATGAACTTACTGTCGAACTTCTGGAAGTCACTATACCCATACCTGTTACTGTGAATGGAAGTTATGTGCGTATCATAGAGAAAAAGAATAGAGAAGAAAGAATATAACAAATAGGTGAGAGATATGGCGCAGTCGGTAAAGGCACTAGTAGATGGAGGAAAAGCTTCCGCAGGCCCACCATTAGGACCTGCTCTTGGGCCACTTGGTGTCCCAGTTCCAAAAGTTGTGCAGGCGATAAACGAAAAAACAAAAGATTTTAAGGGGATGAAAGTCCCAGTTACTATCACAGTTGATGATAAGAGAAACTTTGAGATAACCGTTGGTACACCACCTACAACCGCTCTTTTGAAAAAAGAGCTAGGAATAGAGAAAGGACCACAAAACCCTGGTTCTGAAGTAGCAGGCAACTTAAACTTTGAACAAGCCATCAAAGTTGCAAAAATGAAAAAAGATAATATACTCTCTATGGACCTAAAAAACGCAACCAAAGAAATATTAGGTTGTGGTGTCCCTATGAATCTTACAGTTGATAATAAATCAATAAAAGAAGTACAAAAAGAGATTGACGAAGGAAAATACGACAAGTACTTCTAAGCATTTTAGAATATCTTCCTCAATGCTATATGGAGGTGTAAACCATGAACAAAGCACTAGCACGAGGGGTGAAGGAGGCAAAGGAAATCACTAAGCCGCGAAACTTCACGCAAAGCATTGAATTGATAGCGAACCTGAAAGAAATTGATATCAAGAAACCGGAAAACAAGATCCGACAGGAAATTATCCTCCCTCAGGGGAGAGGAAAACCTGTGAAGATAGCAGTGATTGCAGAGAGGGAAGTAGCACTCAACGCTAAAGAACTCGGACTTGATGTCATCGAAGATCTAAAAGAATTCGCTAGCAACAAACGCGAAGCGCGTAAGTTTGTCAATAATCATGATTTCTTTATATCCCAGATGGACCTAATGCCACAAGTGGGAAAGCTTCTTGGCCCAATTCTTGCCCCGAGGGGTAAGATGCCAAAACCAATGCTCCCAACAGCCCCGTTAGAAGGTTTAATAAAAAATCTTGAAAAAACAGTGAAAATTGATATGAAAAAAGCACCTGTAGTTCAAGTGCTTATTGGAACAGAAGCTATGTCCGATGAGGACCTGGTAGAGAACGCAATGGCCATTATAAATGTCATTGAGCGCAAATATGAGCGCGGGCTTGCACATATCAAGTCCATATATATCAAAACAACTATGGGCAAACCAGTGAAATTGGGAGTGTGAAGAGATGGCATACATAGCTTCCTGGAAAAAAGATGAAGTTTCAGAACTAAAAGAACTTCTAGAATCATATCCTGTCATTGGTATAGTTGATATCTCCGGAATTGCTGCTAAGCAATTACAGATCATGAGAAGAGAATTTCATGATAGCATCGTTATAAGGGCTGCAAGAAATACTCTACTCAAAGTTGCATTGGAGAGTTCCGATAAAGAAGAGATACAAAAACTCTCTGAATATGTGCAAAGTGGATCCTCAATAGCACTTACTACTATAAATCCTTTCTTAATGTACAAAAAGTTTGAGAAAGGAAAAACGAATGCTCCTGCAAAAGGAGGAGAAATCTCACCAAAAGACATAGTCATACAAAAAGGAGATACAGGATTCCCACCAGGGCCACTTGTAGGGGAAATGCAAAGAATAGGTATACCTGCGGCTATAGAAAAGGGAAAAATAGTAGTTAAGAAAGATCATGTTCTTCTAAAAACTGGAGACGTTATCCTCCCCGAAGTAGCTGCTATACTTAACAAACTTGAGATTGAACCTTTGGAAGTAGGATTAAATCTCTTTGCTGCATGCGAAGAAGGATTCGTATTCACGACAAAGGATCTTGAAATCGATGAAGAACTTGTGAAGTGCCAATATGGGCAAGCCTATGCCAATGCATTCAATCTAGCAATCAATGCAGCCATACCAATAGCTGAAACGATAGAAATACTACTTGCGCTTGCATATAGCAACACACGTAATCTATCTGTTAATGCAGCTATAGTTAATGAGGTAAGCCTGCCTGTGTTAATAGCAAAAGGATATGCGGAAATGCTTTCGCTTGCACGGGCAGTTGGCAAAGATGCATTAGATGATGAACTCATTGCAAGTACATGCGCAGTAACAGCTGCGCCTGTTATTGATAATTCATCTAAAGAAGAAAGTTCCAATGAAGAGGAACCTAAAGATGAGGGTCCTTCAGAAGAGGACACTATGGGTGGGCTTGGCTCACTATTCGGATAAACAAAGTAAATGTTAATTTGGAGGTATAAAAATGGAATATGTATACGCTACAATGATTTTGCATGCTGCCGGGAATGAAGTCACTGAAGAGAATGTCAAAAAAATCCTTAAAGCTGCAAATGTTAAAGTTGATGAATCAAGGGTAAAGGCCTTAATTGCCGCCCTTGAGAATGTCGATATAGAAGAAGCTATTAAGTCTGCCGCAATTCCTACTGCTGCTGCCGCACCTGTTGCTGCTGCCGCATCTGCTGCTGAGGAAGAATCTGCAGCTGCTGAGGAAGAAAAGGAAGAAGAAGCTTCAGAAGAAGAAGCTCTTGAAGGACTTGGCTCACTATTCGGATAAATAAGAAAGGATTTCACTTCCTTTCTTGTTTTTTTATTATTTTTTGTTAATTTTTCTTATTTTTATAAAACCAATTATTTTACTGTTACACTCTTTGCCAGATTGCGCGGCTTGTCTATTGGAAGCCCCTTTTCTTTAGCAATATAATAAGAGAATAGCTGGCCGATTATAGTGGCCGCGATAGGAAAAGCGCTCATTGTTCCTAAAGAAAGCAGGAAATCTGGTGAAAAATTTGGATTATCGGCAATCATGATGACATTCGCCCCCCTTACCTCGACCTCCTCTATGTTAGACAACATATCGTAATCAGGACCCTGGATAAATGCAAAGACAATTACCCCTTCCTCAATTAAGGCTATAGTGCCATGCTTAAGCTCACCGCCCATCATGCCCTCGGCATGTATGTAACTTATCTCTTTTAGCTTGAGGGCCACTTCCCTTGATACAGGATACGAAATGCCTCTTCCAATAATATAAATATCGTGCGTATCCTTCATGGTACGTGCAAGCTCCATTACATATGCTTCTGATGATTCAATTACTTTTGATATGTCATCAGGAATAGTAGAGAGATCTGTCTCAAATCCCATAAGTTGTGCTAATCTAAGCAGCGCGATTACCTGGTTGGTGTAGGTCTTAGTAGAAGCAACACATATTTCCTGGCCAGCAAGTATCTCAATAGAAAAGTCGGAGAGGCGTTGTATCGTAGAATGTGGAACGTTAACTATGGATGCCACCTTTGCGCCTTTGGAACGGGCATGCTTCACAGCTTTTACAACATCCATTGTTTCGCCACTTTGGGATATTGCTATCACAAGGGCATGCTCATCTGCCAACATGTAATTGTGGAACTCGGATGCTATTAAAGTGTGCGCCTCCACACCGATGGAGTTTAGGATATATACCCCTATTAAGGATGCATGATATGACGTTCCTGCTGCAACAAAGAGTATACGATCAATTGAACGGGCAATGGTGGCTAATTCATTCATATTTTTTGATTGTTCTCCCTCTAGTGATGCAAGTAATCGCCTGGCAGCAGCAGGCTGCTCGTGTATCTCTTTTATCATGTAGTGCTCAAATGATGCATCCTTCTCAACAGTGCCTGTCCAAGTAACTTCTGTCACTTGCTTTTGGATAGGGCCCTTTGCAGAGAAGAATTCGTAAGAGTCTGGAGATATAATGGCATATTCATCATCATCAAAAAACACTGCCTTCGGGCTCTTGTCTGAAAAGGCGTATATGTCTGATGCCACGATAAATCCGTCATCTAATATTCCTAGGACTAGTGGCGAGTCGCGCTTAAATGCATAAATCCTTTGTTCCTCTTTGTGCAACAAAAGCACAGCAAACGTCCCTTGTGCAACGCCCATAAAAGAGCGTATGGCATCAACAATGCTTAATCCACTTTGTATCTCATAAGCTATATAATGCGCAATTACCTCTGTGTCGGTCTTGGAAACAAATTCAATTCCTGATATAGACAATTTTTTCTTAAGTTCTTTGTGATTTTCTATTATCCCATTATGCACAAGAAAAATTGAGCCATCAAATGAAGCATGTGGATGAGCATTTTCTTTTGTCACTTTTCCATGTGTTGCCCACCTCGTGTGACATATTGCGGCGTTAGTTGCAACTAAAGGCAGCATTGCCATAAATGGGCTTATATGGCCAATATCTTTGTATATGTCACCTTCCATAGTAGCAACCCCTACAGAATCGTATCCTCTGTATTCCAATCGTTTGAGGGCATTTACAGTATCAGTTATAACGAATTTTTCATTGCTTATTTGTCCTACAATTCCGCACATATTCGCACCTTAATAAAACGTATGTTTATGTATCTAAAATATCAATCAAACACTACATATATGTAGATGTAGCTATATTTTAATCTTTTCAGTTGAAACGATTATTTTCATGCATATATAATTAAACTATTAGGAGTTTAATCTGATTTAAATAAAACAAACGATTCCAAACAGTATATTGTGATATATTATTTAATATTTTTTGAAAAAAATAATAGAACAATTAATAAAAACCACAAACACAAAGATAATTTATATTACTACTTGATACTGGTGCAACGAAATATTAAGGGGGAAAAAACACGCAACGTCACATTGCAAATGCCACAATCATGCTCACTATTCCAAAAAGTGCGCCTATACACCATATTATAAATACAAGCTGTGGTTCTTTTAAGTTAAAATGTCCTGTTAATAGATTAGCCAAAGAATTGTATGGGGGGGGCGTCAGATATCCTGCCTCATCCACTTTCGTAGGCCCAAATTTTACCCCTACAAAACGCACCCTAAACTTCAGGAAAAATTCAAATATCTGTGGAAATAACAATATTATCCCAAAAATTACATGCCCGCTGATTATAGAAGCAGCGCCTATTGCGCCCCCTATAAGGAGCGTTCCAGTATCGCCGGGAAACACCTTGGCCGGATACCGATTGAAATATAAAAATGCAACCAGTGCAAGGCAAAGAGGCGCAGACAATGCCACCAAAGGCGTGCTGTTAATAATAAATCCATCTGCAACAAGAAAAGCTGTTGATATAACTCCTAACCCTATGGCCTCCCCATTGAATCCTTCCAGGATGTTTGTAAGATTTGATGCTGCAGTCATTCCAATTAACACTGCGGCAACATATAAGGCCCCATAAGGTATTTCAAAGACTACAAGGTCCAAACTGCCATCCTTTATGTAAAAAAGGGGCAATGCCGAAAACATAAGCAAAAGTAGCTTTGTACGCTGACGTAATACACGTTTATCATCAATAATTCCAATGAAAAAGACTATGGACAACGAAGTTAATGCTACTAGTGCATATGACTTTTGCAGGAGTGCAAATATTGCCAAATAACCACAAGCAATTCCAAGGAAAATTGCAATTCCGCCCATTTCTGGAATCCTTGGCCTAGAAAGCTTATGCCTGTCTATGCCAACTACTCCCCATTTCTTGAAAAGAGTGATGTGAACGCATGTAGCAACAATCGTTACAATAAAAGATAGTGCAGATGCCACTGCTATTTCCATGTCTTCGCGTATGAAATACGCATATTAATAGTTTACGACATTTTTTTGAGAAATCCCACGAACTTTAGTTGTAAGAGTACATCATTTTGGTAAAATATGTGATATGCATAAAATCATGCTTTCATAAGCATGCTAGGATTCGGTATGATCTATAGCATTTATAGAGGAGAACTTTCTTTTATCCTAACTGCAATAGGAATCCTTATAGCAGATGTTTTTTAAATATTCAATATGCAGGAGACTCAATATGGTAAACAGCTATGATACATTCATCTTTGATTTAGACGGGACCTTGGTCACATTGGAGATTGACTTTTCGGCCTTAAAGAAAGAACTAGGAGAACTACTCGCATCCTACGGATTTCCTAAAGAGAAAATCCTGTGGAAGAAAAGCACCATAGAGTCATTGGAACTATTTAAAAAAGAGATGGAAACACTATCACTTGACAGTAAAACTGCTATGGACAAGGTAAGGTCTCGCATATATAAATATGAAGTGGAGATGGCATCTAGGACGATGCCAATAGATGGTGCCACTAACATCCTTGAATACTTGAAAAAAAAAGGATACAAGATTGCAATTGTTACCAGAAATAACAGAAGAGCTGCGAAAATATCAATAAAAAACGCATGCATATCACAATATATTGATGTTGTCGTAGCAAGAGAGGATGTGACGAATATGAAACCAGACCCGGAACAGTTCGAGACAGCATTGCAAGCTCTTGGGAGCTTACCCAAAAATTCCGTTGTAGTGGGAGACTTTATTTTTGAGATAACAGCAGGAAAGAAGTTGGGATGTTTTACAATAGGTGTGCTTACAGGAAACGGAGATAAAGAATTATTGAAGGGTGCAGATAATATAATTTCCTCTGTTGCCGAACTTAGAATGCTCTTTTAACTTCTGCAAAAATATACAAAACGCATGCCCTAAAAACCTTTATGAAAAAGGAGAAAACCAGTTCATCCACAAAATAGTGGTAAATATGGGGCTAGTGCCAATCTCATATCACATATTGATAAAATATATCTAATATTTACGCCATATAATCAAACTATAACAAGTTTTTTAAACAATATGATATATAAATTATAAAAACATTTAAAAAATGTATATTTCATTGCAAAAAAAGGTGACTTGAAATGTCTGTTTATGAACTTATAGATAAGATATCAAAAATACAAGCTGAAGGCAAGCCCCTAATCAGATTGGATATAGGTCAGCCAGACCTTCCTGTTCCGTTGAAAGTGAAAGAAGCAACTAAACAAGCCATTGATGATAATAAAACAGGATACACCCATTCCAAAGGAATACCCCAATTACGCGAAAAGATAGCGAAAAATCATAATGTGCCTGAGGAAAACGTGATAATAACAGCAGGAGGAAAGTTCCCAATATATGCAGCCTTAGAACAGGTAAAAGGAAATATCACTCTTGTTAGACCATGTTGGGGCGCCTACACTTTGATGCTCAAAAAGCTATCAAAAACCTATGATACGATAGAAACGACTTTTGAGTCAGGATTCCAAGCAGACCTGCACCAGATTAAAGACACAGAGATGGTTGTTATCAACTATCCAAACAATCCAACAGGTGTTGGGATCTCACGAGAAAAACTAAAAGAGCTTGCTGATATGTCAAATGATGCGTCTTTTACAGTATTATCTGATGAAGTGTACACAAAGATGACATTCAAAGATGCACCTTCTATCACAGAGTATGATTGTAACTATATCACTATTGGTTCATTCTCAAAGACATTTTCAATGACTGGTTATAGGATAGGGTATGCCATAGGAGAACCTAATGTTATCAAGAAGATCCAGGAATTCCAGCAGCTTACCACAACAAGCCCGCCAGAATTTGCCCAATATGCCGCATTGTTTGCTATGGACATTATAGATGAAACATCGTCGTTTATCAGCCAATTTTACAAAAAACGAAGAGACGAGGCACTAGGCCTGCTCAATGATTCAGGATTTGAAGTAGTTCCGTCAGATGGAACATTCTATCTTTTCCCCCGTTTCAAGGGAAATGCTGATGAGTTTGCCATGAAACTTCTCGATATGGGCGTTTCGGTCCTTCCTGGGTCCCCATTCGGCCCATATGAGAATCATTTCAGGATATCGCTCGTATCAGAGGAGATGGAAAAAGCAGTTGGCAAGATGGAAAAAGTCAGGAAAATGTTAGAATAGCAACTTTTTCTGCCCCTTCTGCTTTTCTTTCTTTAGATTTTTTACAAATCTATATTTACCCTATTTTTTTCTACAATTGGGAAAAAAGGCATAAAATAGATCTTACTAAAGGCTATCCAACAGATGCATCAAGATTATCCTACATTCTCGAACTTCATCTAACTTATGATCTAGTATTCCCTCTTTTATCAAGGATTCCTCAAGCACGTCAAATTCACGTTTCAGGGAAAAGTAATCCTCGGGAGAAGCATTTGCAAGTTTCAAGAAGAAGAGCTCAAGTTCTTTTTCTATGCTCTTGTTTTCAGTGATATGTGATGAAAATGATGTATGGTGTACTTCCTTAGAAGATGCATCCTCTTTAATAGATTTTTCCTCTATACGCGATGAAAATGCTTGTTCCACTAAAATGCCCTCGTCTGTTTTAGTCCGGAGATAGTAATACTTTCCCACAAGAATTATAGTGAAAATAGATAAGAGAATATAAAATCCATTATGAATTCCCCAATGCAGTTCCATATATGGGCCAACATAATAACAACCCGTAGCAACAATTATCCAACCTATAATCTTGCCAAGATATGTCCATGACGAAGTTAAGGCTTTTCCAAACATCCTGGCCTTAGTCATGCTAACATATAACAAAATTGCAAAGATTATAACTGGAACATTTACCCCTATCCCAAAAATAATTGGGAAAACTATACCGCTTGATGATGAGATGGCAAGCGGCATTAAAAGACCAAAGAACAGCATCCCGGAATATGGACAAAAAGCAAATGCGAATAACATTCCTAAAAGCAATGCGCCAATACCGCCCTTCGAAGAAAGCGATGCAGAAAACCTTTGTGTAAGGTTACTGCCAAATGATATGTCAAACTCAAATAACCCGGCAAACCACAAACCTATAAATATCAGCACCGGCCCAATTACCATATTTCCATATGTCTGTGTATCGCGGGCAAAAGACCCCACTACCTGCCCCGCAGATATCATTATTGCGCCAATCACAAAATAAGTCACAATTCTTCCTATGCTAAATAGAAAACCTGCATAAAGTGCCTTGGATGGATTATTGGCATCATGGGCAATATAACTTATTGCTGCTACGTTCGCAGCAAATGTACATGGACTAATAGCAGTGGCTAGCCCTATGAAGAATGATGATATAAACGGCATATTAGTATTGTTTGCAATTTGTTCAATGAATTCTGGTATCACAGCAATTCCTCTAGGTAATTTTTGAAGTATTCTGTATAACTTTGTTTACTAGAAACACGCCTGAACAGATTATACGTGGGATTATGAACTATTGTATCATCAGGGAATATTTCTAGTACAAATACTGATGAGCCATAAACGTTGAGCTCGTTGACTATAGTACTGTTTTTTGGATCCTCATAATTTAGGCTGTCATATGTTATTGTGCCATTGGAGAATTCGTCAGGAAAATAGGTGATAATAGTATAATATGCATATTCCCCTGCAAGTATACAAGAAGTGCACTGATGTGTTGCATGGAAATGATACACTTTTATAATTTTACTAGGTGTTGTTGTCGTTGGTGGAAGTGTTGTTGTGGGTGCTAGAGTAGTTGTAGGCACTGGGGTCGTGGTTGGTGGAGGTAATGTTGTAGGTGCGGGAGTTGTAGTTGGTGGAAGTGTGGTAGGTGCCAGAGTAGTTGTAGGTACTGGTGTTGTAGTTGGCGGGGGTAATGTAATATCTGGTTCACTTGAACCTGTGTTTGCAATTAAAGAGTATGATACAAAGGCGATTACAATTATCCCAAGGATTAAGAGGATGCCTCGTGAACTCACAGACCTATTATTTTTTAGAACATTTTCTTTATCAGTAGAACTAATCTTGTGGTGAGGAATAAAATCATCCTCTTTGTAAATGCCCCTACCAGGAATTCCCTTATCACTATCCATTATGCCACTTATCCTAACAAAACTAATTTTTCGTCAAGCAAATCTCTAAAATAGTTTAGAAATACGCCTTTATCATCAGAATACTCCCACGATTTTTTCACTTCTTCGATATGCTGCTTTCCACCATAAATCACATTCAAATACAAAGAGGTATAGCAGGAATTATAAATCTTAGAAACATCATCTGTTGATTTATCATCAAGATTATACGAAGCATATGTTATTTTCTCTGACTTGAGCTCATCTTCAAAATAGAAAAATATCGTTTCGTATGTCCATTTTTCTATATTATAGCATGCTTCACAACGTTTTGTTTCATGAAAATATGCTATATCTATCCTTTTTATGGAAGAATCTACAGTTGGGGGTGGCTTTGTATCGTTTGAAGATACTATGCACATACTAACTGAAGTT
Source organism: Methanomicrobia archaeon (assembly GCA_030603445.1). Classification (GTDB taxonomy): domain Archaea; phylum Methanobacteriota_B; class Thermococci; order Methanofastidiosales; family NM3; genus NM3. The sequence goes on from JAUVXU010000005.1 coordinate 46,886, forward strand.
GCCATAAGGACCAGTGCTATCACAAATATTGTGAATTGTTTATTAAATTGTTTAAATATCATGTAAAAACCAAAAAAGGGAGAGTTACATTCTTTCCTCAACCATTTTTTTCAGATTTTCAAACGTTGGGACTTGGCCTGTCGCAAGAATCTCACCTTTAAATACAATTGCAGGCGTCATCATAACGCCATATTTATCTGCTTCTTCGGAAAATATATTGTATTTAGCCATGTTGATGCCTAATGTTCCTGCGACCATCTGGGCCATTTCTGCTGTTTTTTTGCACCTAACACAAGGAGGTTCCGGTCCAAATACTTTTATTTCTTCTACCATTTTTTCACCTCATATAACCTATAAGCCTGCTTCGAAAAATGCGTTGCGCAATGATTGTTCACTGGGGCATACTCCAATGATCCGAATGTCCTTATCTATGATTATTGCCGGTGTTGTTTCAAGACCGTACTCCTTAGTTTTTTCATTTACTCCCTTGTAGATAATGAACTCTGCCTTTCCATCGTAGTCTCCCTTGACCTTATCTATTAGCTTTAGCATCATTCTCCCGCCTGAACACGGCGGTTCAGAGGCAAATATCTCAACTTTTATCATTTTTTACCCCCATTTCCATCAAAGCTGCAGCTATTGTGTCATAACTTGGACACAGCCCCATCATTTCAATCCGCCCTTCCTCTATTATTGTTGCAGGTACGTACGTAATCTTATATTGCACAAATTCATCACACATGCCTATGTGTTTTATCACTTTTACTTCTGGGAAGTTCTCCTGTACCTTATCCGCCAGTTCTAAAAGAGCCACACATCCTGCACAGGGGGGTTCAGCCGTAAACACTTCGAGTTTTACCAATTTCATGCATCTCCTTTTTGTATTATATTAACAGATTATAATACTCTTAAGTATTAATATGTTTCTCCTTATATTATCTATTTTAAAGTGCTCCATAGACTAAGCCTGAAGTTGTTGCAAATACGACAACAAGCGTCACATAGACAATTGTTTTTTTTGTGCCCATTACCTGCCTTATAGCAAGCATATTTGGCAATGACAATGCAGGTCCGGCTAGCAATAATGCCAGTTCTGGGCCCTTGTTCATCCCGAGGCTAGTAAGAGATTCTACGATCGGGACCTCTGTTAACGTAGCAAAATACATAAATGCCCCAACAATAGAAGCAGTGAGGTTTGAAATCAAAGAGTTCGAACCAACATAGCGTGCAACGTACTCTGGCGGCATGAATTCCTTGATAAGGCCTGCTGTAAAAACCCCGATTAAAAGTAAGGGAAATATCATCTTAAATAGAGAAAATGTTTCTTCTCCCCACTGCTTAGATTCCTCCTTGCTAAGCCAAAAGTATGTGATGAGCGCTATTATAGAAACAAGCGCCAGTACAATTGGTATTTTAAAATTATTAGATATGGCAGCTGTTCCAACTAATAGCACAAATACTAAGTTAACAAACAATAGGACTGCCTTTTTTTCTGTTATGCCTCCAGAAGATGCAATCTTAGGTGTGTTTTTTTCCACCTCATCCTTTTTTTCAAAAATAAATTCCATGATGAGCCCAATTATTATTGCCATTCCTATAGCAGCTACTGCACGTGCCAATCCAATATTATATCCCAAAACTTTTGCAGTAAGTGATATTGCCAGGATGTTTATTGCAGGCCCAGAGTAAAGGAATGTTGTTGCTGGACCAATTCCTGCGCCACGCTTAGAAATGCCTGCAAAAAGTGGTATTACGGTGCATGAGCAGGCTGCAAGTATGCAGCCAGATATTGAGGAGACCCCATATGATATGTATCTTTTTGTGCCATATCCGAAATATTTCATCACAGCCTGTTTAGATATAAAAACAGCAATAGCGCCTGCTATAAAAAAAGCGGGGACAAGGCAAGTAAGCGTATGTGCAGATAGGTATTCTATAAGTTCATTTATACCAGATTCTACTCCACGATAAAGGTAGTCCATTCAACTGTCTCCTAAGGATATATAAGTAATTAGTTATATACTGATATTTGATTTATAAATCTTTCTATAAAATATATCCTATAAAAATACAAGTAGTCTTCTTAATGACAAATAGATAAAAACAGATTGTAGTAAACTACCGTACGTAGTTAGACATTATATCAAGAAGGGAGTATATATCATCAGAAGTGGTAAAATATAAGATTTTTTTGCCATCTCGCCTGTAATCAATCAATCCTGCCTCCCGCAAGACACGCAAATGCTGGGAAACGTTAGACTGTGATGTGCCAATATAAGGGACAATCTCGCAAACACATCTCTCTCCTTTTCGTAAGAATTCCAAAATCTTTATCCTGTTCTCATCACTTAAAGCTTTGAAAAGATATGCCAAATAACGTACATTCGCACCCATTAGATTATCTTTTACATATATTAGTTATATAATTTGTTGTTAAAAACTAAAGGCTATTATAATAGCAAAAAACATGAAAAAAGGAAATAAATATGAATTAATGTTACTTTTCATTGTCTTTTTTCCATGAATGGATAGCTTTAATCAAAGCCTTACGAGACCACACTTCCTCGGGGAATCCCCTCATAAGCATAAGCACGGATATTGCTTCAACTATTTCCTCTTCACATGCGCCAGCATCCATGGCCCTCTTAACATGGTAATCAATGCATGTTTCACAGCGATTAATAATAGATATTACTATAGCGATTAGTTCTTTTGTCTTTAAATCCAGTACAGTAGATTCGTTCATTACACTACGTACCATAGTGTCATATGTGTTCCACAACTTAGCATAATGTTTCTCTATAAGTGATGGCATACTTTACACCTCTTATGGCATATTATCACTTAAATAAAATAAAGTTTCCTATAAGCACTTATGACAAAGCGAGCAATACTATGGGGCGAGAAGAAAGAGAATAAATAAGATATGTCCACCAAACTTATGCTTTCTTGGCCTATGCATAATAATTAAATAGTTTGAAAAGCTAAAAGTTTCACTATTAAGTCTTTTTCAATTCTATGAGGGGGGAATTATAGATACTAGTCCAAGTTATCTAAAGCTACAGGAAAATGGGGAGCTTCAAAAACGTGTAAGAAAATTGTACTCCAAACTTGAATCCTGTTCACTTTGCCCCCGAAAATGTTTAGTAAATAGAATGGAAGGCGAAAAAGGCGCTTGCAATTCAGGCATGCATCTTAAAGTATCAGATCATTTCCCTCATTTCGGAGAAGAAACCCCTCTAGTGGGCAACAAAGGCTCAGGAACGATATTTTTGTCACATTGTAACTTAAAATGTGTTTATTGCCAAAACTATAGAATAAGCCAAGATGGAGAGGGAACTACCACGACACCCGGGCAAGTTGCCGATATGATGATAAAACTACAAGAAAGCGGTTGTCACAACATAAATCTCGTTTCCCCTACACAATATACTCCTCAACTTATTGAAGCCCTCGACTACGCCATAGCAGAAGGATTGCATATCCCTCTTGTATGGAACAGCGGCGGATACGAAAGCGTGGACACCTTAAAACTATTATCAGGAATTGTTGATGTTTATCTTCCAGATATTAAATATGGCTCCAATGAAGCAGGACAAAGATATTCTAACGCCCCAGGTTACTTTGACGTATGTAAAGATGCATTATTTGAGATGTATAGCCAAGTAGGGGATCTTAAAATGAAAAGAGGAATAGCTTACCGTGGGATGATAATACGGCATCTGGTCCTTCCAAACAACTGCGCCGCAAGTGAAAATGTATTGCCATTTCTTGCATCCATGTCAAAAAACAGCTATGTGAACATTATGGGGCAATATCGCCCATATGCAGATGCATTTAAGTTTGAGGAACTTAAAAGATGCCCTACAAGATATGAAATATCCAAAGTCCATAAAATAGCGCGAACTTTAGGTTTAGTACGGGGTTTCCAAAAAACGTGGAGCAGTAATCTGTGTCATTAATGGCAAATTCCCACTTTCATTGGGAATGATCAAAAATCTTGCACCAAACTCCGCTAAAAAACAATGCCGACCCTTTAACTAATTGCAAAAGTAGAAAGTTATATAATCTTGTATATAAATCTAATAGCAATGATTTTTGGAAAAAAAGAGGATGATGTATTAAAGGCCCTTGACGAACATATGTACCTCGTGGAAAAATGCCTAAACACATTTTCAAAAGGGATGGAATCTTATTTAAAAGAAGACTTGCAAGCATGCGCGAATGTTAGAAAAAATATCATCGAATACGAGCACAAAGCAGATATTAAACGCAGGGAAGTACAGATGAAACTATATGAGGGCGCATTTATGCCATTATACCGTGATGATATATATAGCTTCATGGATGCACTAGACGACGTTGCGGACAAGACAAAGAATCTCATAAACACCATTGTACTTGAAAAGCCGCTCATACCCCGTTTCCTTGTATCAGAATTTTTAGAACTGACAGAAAACACTATAGCACCTTTCGTGAACTTGAAAAAGGCAATAGAAAGTTTCAAGAGCGATAGGAAAAACATCCTGGCAGAAGCTGAGGAAGTAGAAAAGAAAGAACACCTTGTAGATAAAATAGAATATATGGTAAGAAAGAAAATATTTGAAAGTGAACTTCATCTTTCCGAAAAGATGGCTTTGCGCGATTTTGCCATGAATGTCGCAAACATATCTGATAAGATTGAGGACTGTTCTAACCTCTTAGAGATAATGGCTGTTAAACGGCAGCTATAGGTATCGGGTCAAGTATTTCGAAAAATTTTGTCAGATCTTTATTGCCCACGTGCTCTATAGTCCAACGTATGTCTTCAATCGTATCTATATCACGAAATGAGTCTCCTTCTAAAATAGTCAAAGGAAGATTACGGCTTTTCGTCTCTATTTTATGTAAAACAAAGCTGTTTTTTCCAAAATGAGGCACAAATTCAACATTTCTTGGAATAAAAATTCCACTTGTTCCACCATTGTGAGATTGTGCAATAATAACTCGTTTTTTATCTCCTATCAACCTATCTATATCTTCCTTATTTAAAAATGGAAGATCGCATGGCAATATCAAAACATCATCATCTATGCGCTCACGCAATAACATGATTCCTGAATTAATATTTCCCTTATCATCATATCCTTTAGTAGGAGAGGGAATAGATTGTGTTAGGACTTCAACTGGATGTCCATCCAGTATATTTATGACGTGTTTAAACATGAAAAGAACAAGATTTCTACGCTGTTCTAGGGAAAAAAAAGGAGAAAGGCGTGATTTTGCGTTCTTTAGTTTCAACAACACGACGATATGTGTCATACGCCAACTATTTATGTTCGTATATAAGCTTTTTGTGCAAATGCAAACATCTTAGTTCTAAATACCAACAACCAGGCAACGGCTACCTCAAGAGTCCCCTGAAGCACATTAAGACCAAACATTGCATACCATGGGATAAAGTCAATGGCTGCTGCAGTTGGTATATCAAAGAATATAGGAAACGTAAAGTAATAGTTTATTACGGTCGTTGTTATGCCGCGCACAAACAATGCCAATACAAGGGCAATTATTATCTTATTTGGGTTGCTGTAAAATGAAATGCCCTGTGATCCATGATTCCTACTAACAAGATAAAATGCGCTATAGAATGCCACAGTAGAAATAAGTACAATAATCGGAGAGTATAGCTCATTCTCTCTGGCACCGACGAGGTCGTACATTATGCCCATAAGGGCGATTAAGGATACCATGCTTATAAGTGCAGCAATAACTACCCTCACATCCTTGCGTATATCTTTTTTGAACTTTAGTGACATCAAAGCAGGGGTTATTATCATTGGCATTGTTGCTATCCACTTCATTGAAGCGCCCAATACGCCTTCAGGGGCCACAACTGATAATATGAAAAACATACCCACGCATACGGCAAGGGATGTTCTAAATCCATACAGGAAAAAAGCTAATAGTACAGGCAAGGCCACGAGATCAATAGATATCCCCCAAGGCGAAACATATCCTAACGGGGGCCTAAGTATCTGAAAAATAGCAGTCAATGCCAAAAACATCGCGACTACTGCTATACCCATAGATTTTTTTTGCATAGAAAGAAGTAATAAGGTTAAATTAAAAAGTTTTAGGTAACAAATCAAAAATGAGTAATATAAATATAGATATTCATTATTTATTTATGCCAAAGAAAAGGATTATATATTCAAATTAAAAACATATGAAAGGTATTCTAATGGAAGTTGAGGGAAGAAGCACATATGCATTTGAGGAAGGAGAAATATCTATCTCAATAAAGGAGGGCGAAAAGAAAAATATCTGCCCCCATTTTGCCAAGGTCCTTGAAAAACATAGTATAGTTACAATATCCATACTTACAAGTGCGATGTTACGCAAGAAGATCATGGAAGAGAGGGCACAGCCATTGCCCACAAAGTTGCAGGAAGATTTTTATGAAACCGCAGAATTCACTTTTGAAAAATTAGCAGGACTAAACAACGATGAATCTAACAAAGTACGCGCCTTGGTAAAGGACCTCTTGCGACTTCGTATGGGGAAAATTCATAAAATAGTATTGCAAACAAAAGAACCCAAGATTTCTCTAGAACCAGTAGAAAGATTATTTTACCGTAAAATAAAAACACTTATCGCAGAGACCGAGGCATTAGATGGAGGGAACAAAAAATGGTAGTGGATTTTGATATTATTATTAACGGGTTCAGGGATTTTATAGAAACCTATCCAGATATAGCAAATCCAAAGTACAAGCATTTGCTAGAGGAAATGGAGCTAACCGGCAAAAGAAGCCTCATAATAGATTGTGATGATCTCATAACATATAACCAGGAACTCTACACTGAACTTGTTAATAGTCCTATAGAAGTGATTTCCATTGCCGAACAAGTGCTTCATGAGATTCTTCAGGAAATGGGACAAATATCTCTCCATATCAGACCTACAAATCTTGATTCGACCCTGAAAAAAGGGATACGTAATATCCGTGCAGATGATATCCATAAATTAATTGAGATAAACGCTATTGTTGGCAGGGCCTCTGAAGTGAAACCCGAGATTGTAGAAGCAGTATTCGAATGTGAGCGATGCGGCGAAATAATATTTATTGTACAAGGATCCAATATATTCAAGAAACCAACTGCCTGCACAAATCCAGCCTGTGGAAAATCTGGCCCTTTCAAATTATTAGAAGATCAATCGAAGTTCATGGACTGGCAGTCGATAAAAGTCCAGGAACGCCCTGAATCCCTCAGAGGAGGCAGAATGCCGCAGCATATAAACTGTCTATTAAGAGATGATATCGTTGATAAGGCGACTGCAGGGTCACGCGTAATAATCACAGGCATTCTCAAAACATTCCAGGACAGCCAACTCCGTGTTATGAAGACCACATTTTCAAAATACCTCGATGTAATGTCAATAGAAATATTAGAAAAGGATGTGGACGACACCACCATAACAGAAGAGGATGAAGTACGTATCTTGGAACTTTCCTCAGACCCGGAAATAGTGCAAAAGATAGTAGGTTCCATTTCCCCTTCCATATATGGGCATACTGACGTGAAGGAGGCTATTGCACTCCAGCTCTTTGCAGGTGTTGTTCGTGAGCTTCCTGATGGGACCAGGCTGCGTGGAGACTCAAATATACTGTTGATAGGTGATCCGGGTGTAGCTAAGTCCCAAATTCTCCAGTATGTTGCTAGGTTGGCTCCAAGAAGTGTCTATACCTCTGGAAAAGGCACTTCAAGTGCTGGCTTGACCGCTGCTGTGGTGCGTGATGAAACAACAGGTGGTTGGGCCCTAGAAGCTGGTGCACTCGTCCTTGCAGACGGAGGAATTGCCTGTATAGACGAGATAGACAAAATGTCAAAAGATGACCGTTCATCCGTACATGAGGCCATGGAACAGCAAACAATAAGCATTGCAAAAGCAGGTATCGTGGCAACGCTCAACGCCCGTGCCTCTATTATTGCCGCTGCAAATCCCAAATTAGGCAGGTTTGATAATTATAAGAACGAACTTGAGCAAATAGATCTGCCTCCATCGCTGCTCTCTCGTTTTGACCTCATCTTCATATTAAAAGACATTCCAAATGAAGCTGATGATAGCAAGATTGCAACGCATATACTAGAAAGCCATAGAGGTGTAGAAGATTGTATAATTCCAATAATAGATCCTGATTTTATGTTGAAGTATATTTCCTATGCGAAAAAAAATATTGAACCAGAACTCACTAAAGATGCAGCAGATAAACTCCACAAATTCTACATTAGCCTTAGGCATCAGGGCACTGAAAGCGGTGCAGTTCCCATAACAGCTAGACAGCTAGAAGCACTTATTCGTCTATCAGAATCTCGCGCGCGCATGCGCCTATCTACTATTGTAACAGTAGAGGATGCTGAAGCCACCGTCACACTATATCGCAGTGTCATCGAGAAGGTAATGAGGGACAAGGAGTCTGGTGAAATAGATGTGGATATACTAATGACGGGAAAGGCCGCCTCACAACGACAAAAAATAATCAAAGTGTTTGAGATAATAGAAGAAATTGAAAAAGAACATGACGAGGGTGCGCCGTACGAGGAAGTAGTAAAAAAAGCAAAAGAGATGGGGATAAGCAAGGAATTTGTCATTAGAACTCTAGAAGAGCTCAAACGCACAGGAGAAATATTTGAACCAAGGGCGAGTGTCTTAAAGACCGTGAAAGCTAATTTTTAGCTTTGTTAATGGCGTTTAAAATATCGCTGACCTTTACACCAGGCATCTCGACGGATTCGCGCTTGAAAAAGGCGTTCAAGCTATCCTCCACATCCACAAAACGTATGCCTGTAAGGCATTCCTTTAGCAATGGAAATTTTTCTTCAGGATAAAAGAAAAAATCACCAGTTATTGATATGTCATTTATCCTGTCGCCGCTATAAGAGAGTGACACGCACAAAAGCCCGCCCTTCGCTTTGTATTCTGCATAATGCTTAGTAGTACTGTTGCGATGTATTTTTTCTTTTCTAAAAGGAATACGCTTGATATTTCCACATTCCATGCAAGTTATTATGGTGCGATCATTTCTAGTGCGTATACGCGCAGTTTTACCTGGAACAAGGGGTATGTTACACGATTTGCAAAACATCCTTTTCTGCAATCTAGAAGGGGACACTTTGTGCTTCCTAGAAATATTTCGGGCAATCTCAATGTAGCGCCTGGATCTCTCGGGATGATTATCAAGGGATTTGATTGCCAACTCAAAAAGAGCGTTTATATGGCTTGTCGCAATTCTCTGTCTGCCCTTCCTTAATCTCTTCCACATCATATCAAAGAATAGAAAAATTAGATAATATATAAAACTATGTTTATATCACCATTATTTTGTGTATATCACATGATTTAAGACAGACCATGCTACAAGCTCTTGCTGAAAAATAGAGTACTGTTCATAAGGCAGTTTAGTTTTGAAATCGCCATGGGAAAAACCTCCTATGACTACGACCGCATTGTCTGTTGATTCGTAAGCTTCACCATGAAAATTCATGACCTTTACATCAAATCCAGAAGAGATGTCATTTAACAGCTCCAAAAGGGTCTTTTTCTCTATACGTAAGAGTTCATGGCCCCCTGCATCGATTCGCCCCTTCTCAAAGAGCTGCTCCATAAGCCCAACGAATCGGTGGTATGATTTAGGCACTTTCCATAGAGGCGACATATATATCACTTCATCGTTGCGTGTATGTATGTAGACCTCCAGTTCTCCTTTCTTGTTTAAGGGGGATTCCATTGCACAAAGCAGGCAGATATGGACAATGTCCGGGCGTCCACGACGGTATGCATCAGGCAATGCCTGCATAGCGCGATGGTAATAATTACTGTCAAGCAGGGCAAAAGGTTTTTTCTTAAGCTTTAATTTACGAAGGGAAGAATGGCCGCGGATTTGGTGGGGAACAAGCTCCAGCTCGCTTTCGGCAATGACAATTTTAAGCATATGTACTTGCCACAGAAAAATTATATAAATCTTTGGAAAAATAGTAATGTACGTTAAATAGGATGGTGAACTGATGAGAGTAAAAACACTGATTGGTAAAAAAGTATATGATTCAGATGCAAATAACATAGGAAAGATCGTTGATGCAGAGTTTGATGAGGAAACCTATGCGATTACCACAATAGAAATAAGCCATAAATTGTTAAAAAAGATACATGTTGATGTAAACAATATAGCCAAGCTAGGGGACAGTGTCTTCCTTAAGGTGCAACGGTCGGATATAGAATAGTTACCTTATAGATGCACCAAAGCCATGAGTCGGGCCCATATTTATCCTCAAGAGTTCCTGAAGGGTCGTAGATGACAAGTTTCATCGGTCCGCCAGCACTAGGTTTATTTGAAAAACTTATTGCAAGTTCGCTGTCCTGGTAGCCTATTACCAATAATAAAACATCCTTGTATTCCACCATATCAGTATAGGGTATGTTTACAGTTCTGCCTTGGATATTTGTAAATATAACAGACAGCTCATCCTTTGATTCATCTTCAGACAGCTTTAGGAATGTCTCAATAAAATCATAGATATAAACACATTTGTAGATATGGTTTTGATGCTGCCATACGTCGTATATAGGAATATCTAGTGTATCACATTGTTTTTCTATCTCATCCATTGTTATGCGCATCTCACTAGGAGGAGTTTGTAAGACTATTATAGAAGATTGTTGAGGCGCGTATACAAATGAAAAAATTACAACGCCCATTAACAATAGTATAACCATCAAAAAAGGAAACTTAAACAGGGACCTCATTCTATTCCCATTCTAATGTGCTACTATAAAAACGTTATTACATCATGCATAGTATATCAAATATTATCGATGTGGACCAGTGCAGCAAAAATGATGGCAAAATGCTCCTTGACTCTCTGTCAACATGGCCAAACGCCAGCCCTGCAAAGAAAGAATAAAACACTTCATTTATGGGTTTTCCAATATGAACATATGTGTATGGGAGCGCTTGAATAAGTATTGCCCAACGGCCTGATCTCTTAAGCCCGGACATCATAAAACCCCTAAAGAAAAATTCAGTGGAAAGCATCAAAACACCGACTAATAGCTCCCAGTAAATAAATTCATGCCAAGACCCAAAAACAAAACGGGGGTAGTAAAGTCTGAAAGCCTCCATTCGGGACCCTACAAGCATGAAGGGAATTGCTATTAGGAAAAGAATAATAAAATAACGTTTTACTAATGCCTTATCCCCGAGAGAAAGGCCGTATGAAGCAAGTTTCTTTCTCAATAATAACAATATCCCTACAGGGATTATTAGATAAAAAACAGCTTCTTTGCATATGAAACCCTTGAATGTATAAGAATGCAATGACCGATTAACATACAGCAATGCTAAAGATGCTGCCAAGAAAAAGAAGAATTCATAAGTCTTCCCATTTTTCATAAACATAGGGCATCAAGATATTATAAAAACATTTGCAGTAATTAGCAAAATAAGGCAACTCATGCGCTTTATTTTAGGTCCAATTAAGAGATAAAATATAGGATGTTACGACCTTAATTTTCTAAAGTGATACCAAAAGAATTAATAGGGCTTTTATATGTAGTATTGTACAATGGAAGATGAGAAATACGAGAGCGGCTTTGTTGACAAGATACTTGGCGATATATTTTATACAACTACGCAAAAAATCCGAGATGAGATAACCAATATAGCACATGTAGATAAAAATACACATATACTTAATGTAGCATGCAGAAGCGGAGAAACAGCATTTTTCTTGGCAAAAGAGTTTGGATGCGATGTCATTGGAATTGATTTTTTTGCTGCCCATATTAAAGAAGCAGAAAAGATTGCACGCAGGGAAAAACTCACAAAAAAAGTAACTTTCAAGAAATGTCATGCTGAAAATATCCCCTTTGATGAGAATACTTTTGATCTTGTAATCCTAGAACGTTCCTTATCCTGCTACTATAATAAACCAAAGATTATTGAAGAATGTGTAAGGGTGTTGAAAAAAGGGGGAATATTCGCAATGGCCGACTTCACGGTAGACCATATATCTGAAGAAGACAAAAATGAACTAAAGGAACTTACCTGCCTTGCAACAGCCTTATCAAACACAGAATATATGGAGCTGATGAAAAACCAGCACCTTACAGACATTAAAAACATTTCAAAAGAAGACATTGCTGAAAAAAACACAAAGATATTAATGCAAAAATGGAAGAAGATTCGCCTATTCTCAAACATTTTCCTCAAAGTATCATCAGTAGATGCAGGAAAATTCGAGATCATAATGCGAAAAGGCGAAAAGATAATAAAAGAACGTAGGCTTGGATATATGCTCTTTTATGGCAAAAAAGCCTAAAGAATCTCTTTTTCAACTAGTATTCGATTGTGGATTGGGTATTCCTTAACTATGGAGAATTCTAAGTCTTTATCTTCCAGTATATCCTTTAGCTCTTCAGTAGCAGCCCAGCTTGTCAACACCTTTGTCCCACATACCATGACCATGTCGTCGTCACGCTCGAAATACTCATTTATGGCGTCTATAACTTGATTCCGTTTTGGTAGTGTAAATGCCTCTATCTCTCCTCGAACTATCAAACCGTCCTCATCCACATCCTCATACTTCGCTTTTACATTGTTTGCGCGGCGCTTGAGACGTTCGCGCAGCTGTACTCCATCCTTAAATCCAGAAGAACAGTAGTGCACCGACAAATCCAAATCCTGTGTTTCCTTTATTACCTCAAGTGCTATCTCTTCGCTTCCAAGGACTGAATTGGAGTTATCGGAAAATCTCATTCCAAGCTTTCTAAGAGCAGATGCATTTGTCTCAGAATACTCAAGTTCGTTGATGTTAAGAAATTTTACCCCTATATTATCCAGATAAGCTGCAAATTCGAGTATTTCCTCCTTCTTATCAGGTATAACAGGTATCTCTGCACCCACATCAAGATCATATGCCAGCGCTAGATCCAATTTACCCCAATTTTCCTTTTTAGGATGGAACCTTATCTCATCTATGACATTTTCAAGATAACCTAGCGCCATTTTATCCACTAACGTGCCAGATGTGTAAAGGTGAATGTGGTGGTCCTTAAATGTGTCTTTTAAAAGTGTGGCATATGTTATAGTATCATCAAGGACCATGATGGGGTCTCCCCCGGTTATTCCGGTCCCCATGGCCCCGCTCTTGTATGCCTCATCGATTATTTCATCCTTATTTGTTATCCTGCGCTCGTTGGCCCATGTATCCCAACTGCCTTTTCTCTTCTTTGAAAGTGGACAATAATAACAGTCCTCAAGGCATATACCATTCATGAACAGGACAAGTTTTGCACCCTTTGCACACTGCATGCATCCTTTGGGAAGTGTCCCATTGTATGTCCCTTCAGGAAAAGCTTCCATATGCATATACAAACATAAAAAGATTTAAATAAGTTTTCTGTACAGACTGATACTGCGTGCCCTCGTGGTCTAGTGGATACGATGTTAGCTTGCGGAGCTGAAGATCCCGAGTTCGAATCTCGGCGAGGGCGCCTTTCTAAGATTATTTAATAGAAACGTTGCATAGCATAATGCTCGCGCTGGCAAAGGTAAAGGATTTCTTATAAACAGATTTTATAAAAACTAGATAGCAGCTTTCTTTAGATCTGTATTTTTTAAAATATCGGGCTGGATATCTGAAACAATATCCAAAGAAATTATCTCTTTGCTAGAAGAGATTACATCTTTATCATGTTTATCCAACTTCATCATGTAGTCCATGCCCATGCTCTGCACCATAAAAAAAATACTATATCAATTACTTCATTTTCATACATTATATAATAACCTTTTCCCTTATCTTAAGTTATAATATGTAAAGATGAAATAGAAGCGCCTTCTGCTTAGCTCCTCAAAAACGTTTAAAAGATGGTGGTACAAACTAAAGATAGAATTCTTTTAACTCATGGATGCTAGATATATCTCTTAGTAGGTCCAGATTAGAATATGTAACAAATTCTGGTGAAACCCATATGGAATCGAAGGAAAGCCTTATTGGGGTAATATACACGCTCGTGGCTGTGGTACTTTGGAGCATTATTGGGCTATTTGTGCGCCAGATACCAGAAATTGGGCCTGGATTAAACGTGTTTTACAGATTTGTATTTGCAACAGCGGCATTATTTCTATACGCACTGTCCCAAGGAAAACTAAATACTCTGCGCATCAAAAAGAGGGAACTGCCACAATTGATCATTCCTGGTTTTTTATTATCCTTTACCATGTATACGTATACAATAGGATTGAAGACAACGACAATCGCAAACACTGTCTTTTTGCAACAGCTTGCACCAATTTATGTCCTAGTGTTAACTTACCTGTTCCTCGATGAGCGTGTTACAAAGCATACTGCAAGTGCGGTGGGTATAGGCATTTGCGGTGGGCTTGTGATACTAGCATTTGACTATGGGTCCGCCGCAATAGGAGGCAGTCACTTCTACGGAGATATCATAGCCACCATATCAGGATTTGGATGGGCAACCTACACCATATCAATGCGTATATTAGGAAAGAGGCTAGATGGGCTAAAATCTACATTCTGGGTGTTTCTCTTAGGCACAGTAATCATGTCCCCTTTTAGCATCGAATCTGGCACCCTGACGCCTTTTTCCATGTTCATGCTACTAATCCTCGGAATCCTCTGTACTGCGTTGCCTTTCATATTGTATAACATTGCACTAAGGCACCTGGAAGCAGCCAGAGCCTCCGTGATAGTGCTTCTGGAAGGCGTGATGAGCGGCATATGGGCTTACATCATACTTAATGAAAATGTAAATTTAGGGACCATCCTTGGAGGCGCACTAATAATTGTCGCCACAGGGATAATCCTTATGGAAAAAAAGAATAAATAAAAAACATTATTTATTTTTTCATTGCTTCCCAGATTATATGCGATATGTCCTCCACAGGGGTATTTATATTCATTTCCTCCTTGACGCCATCAAAATGGTGTAGGCAAAAAGGACAATATGTCACTATCTTATCTGAATCGCCGGCCTTGTCAAACGACACCGCCGCTATTTTATTCGCAATTTCCGGATAATTGGGTTTTACCCCTGCAGGAGCGCCACAACAAAATCGTTCTTTGTTGAACGGCTCAGTAAACTTGAAACCTATTTTTCCAAGCAGTTCTCGCGGAATGTCATACATTGCTACCATTGGGCATGCATCTTTTACCATTACAGTTCCAGATTCCTTGTTAAACTGAATTTTTCCTTCATCATAAAGATCTTTGAAAAATTCAAGTGCATGCACTACTTCATACTTTGGTTCCCTGTATAATGTGGGATATACATTTTTTAGAACGCCGTAACAGGAAGGGCATGAAACAAGCAGCCTTTTCACTCCCTGGGATTCTACGTACAATGTATACTTCTTTGCAAGCTCCTTTGCCTCGTCCATGTGCCCGTTATCTATCAGAAAAAGACCGCAGCACAGCTCTTCTGACAGTATCTTTGGCTTAATTCCACATGAATTTAAGATCCTAATAGTGTCTTGTGCAATTCCTATGTTCTTAAAAGCAACCCAGCACCCCGCCATGTATGCAAGTGATGGATCGTCTGAAAACTCCAGGTCCTCAGTTACCCAACTTGCTATGCGCCCTTCGTTATCAAGCCCTTTTGGATTATATTTGGTGGATATATTATTTGAGATATGCGACGTTTTTTGTGGCTCTCTTCCCTGTTTTGCAATAAGGCTTCTCTCGTATTGTATTATGCCTGTTATATCTATGTTAGAAGAGCATACATCATCACATGCCTTACATCTTGTGCATAAGTAAATTGAGTCCAACTCATCCTTATCCAGTGGTTCGTTGTTCTCCACCTTGGTAAGTAGTTTTATTTTATTATCGGGAGAATATACTTCCTTATCAGAAACGACACAAATGGGGCATATCTCCCTGCACTTGTCACACTCTGTGCAAGATTCTATTTGTTCTGTATAATCGGTCATGATATCGCCAGCTTAAAATATCCAATACCTAGCTCTAATATTAGTTTTTATAATTTATAAATAATCCGGTATATCTAGCATTCGCTAAACGTTTATATACTGCCTTCTCTTAAAGAATGCAAGGTGAAATTTCATGAAACCATATCCTGTCCTTTTGATAGCAATCGCGCTTTTAGGATGCATCACAGGCGGACCCGGGGGAGAAGTGACTGAGGCAGGCGAACTTAAAGTATTCACTAATTTATCGGAAGGTTTTAGCATTTCCTACCCCTTATCATGGGATGAGGACATTGAAGGTCAGATACTATTCGAAAAAGATGGGTTGCCCGCCTTAGGTATAAAGGAGAGCTTTGTAAAAGACAGGGAAAAAGAGATAGAACGCGTCAAGGAAAACTTCACGGATGATAACAACTACACAGTGATTAAAACCAGCATAGAATCCTATAATGACATTTCTTTTGAACGGCTTGACATGTGGTACGATGATTCCGAAACAAAGCTTTATGCAATATTACTAATTACAATAAATGACAAACACCTCTACCAGTTCCTCTATTTGGGGGAAGATGAAGCATCAACACAGGATGCCGTACTGCTGACAATAGGCACCCTGACATTCGTATAGGCGCATCCGGCTTTAAAGCAGATGTAAAATGTTAGTTATGGAATCTAAAAGAACTATTTTACTTTCCTTAAAACAAAGATATGTCGTTCTAGGGACTTATGAACACGTACAATTAACTCATGTTCCACAACAAATCCGAATCTGGAAAAATCATAATGAATGGGCAAAACTATCACTGCCCTGTCCTTGCACCTGTCATATATTGAGAGAAATGATTGTTCATACAACACATCCCTTGAGCCATCCACAACAGTTGATTTCCCATACGGCACATCGGTCACCACAGTTTCAAATGTGCAAGGAAATGTTGCATCTATTTGTGTTGCATCGCCTTGGCGTATATCTCCATTTATGCCATAAAATTCTAAATTCCTCTTAGATCCATAGACCATCTTTTTTTCTATATCAATCCCAAAGACATCGATTCCCATGAGCCCCGCTTCAATTAGAATACCACCAGTTCCACAGAAAGGATCTAGTACCTCCCTTGTGGATTGTGAAAGATTGACAAGAGCGCGTGCCATCCTCGGGTCAAGTGAAGATGGATGAAAGTACGGCCTATACTGGGGTTTTCTTTTTGCAAATGATTTGGTATCGTTGGCAATGATCTGTTTTCCAACATAGATGGACCCGTTAACATGCAAGCCGAATACGAGCTGGGAGGGATTTGTTAGGTCGGTGGGCGCAGCCACATGCTCTGTTATTTGTCTAGACAACCTTTGCTCCTCTGATAGTGAATTGATCCCTTTGTCTATTTTTTTTACCCTAACACAAAAAGAGGTTTCATCCATAAGCGAGCATATGCGCAGAGGATCCAAAGTACCGGTTTCAGGGCGTATCTGCCCAAGTAGCTCCAGTACCTTATGTGTCATTGCAAGGCGTGAAAATAATTTGCAAGGCACAGCTTCGCTTTCTAGCAAAAGCATCTGTCTAGCTTCATCCTTTATCGTATAAGGAATAGAATAAGCATTGAAAATTGCCATTATCTCTGCACGTGCCACAGATTCATACTCTCCATTAAGATAAAATAAATAGTCCATCCACCCACCTACAATGGCCTCAAAAACTGCACATCGCCCACAAGTATCTCCTCACGCTTTTCATCAAACTCAAGGATAATTGCTCCATCGTCGTTTATGTCAACTACTTTCCCGACCTTTTCGCTCCCGAGGAACGAGATACGGACGAACTTTCCTATCGTATTTGAAATACTTCTGGAATAGTCCATGATATTTTTAAAATCTTTTTGCTCAAAAAGAGTATATTCGGCCTTGGAAGTATTGAGCAAAGCAACTAGAAACTGGTTGCGGTCTACTGTCCTTGATAGTATATTCTTTATAGACGTGGCATTTATGTCTTCAGGCATATCATTATTGACATTTATCCCCACCCCAACCACAACATAATGGATAAGGTCTGTATCAGACGAAACAAGAATGGAAACGCCGCATAGTTTCTTTTCACCATAATAAACATCATTTGGCCACTTCATCTGCACCTTTATCCCATACACGCTATCTAGTGCCTTGGCAACAGCATTAGCAGCTACGAAGTTTAGCACCGAAGCGTGGGACGGTTGGCAGCGTGGGCGCAATATAAACGAGAACCAAAGCCCGCCTGGGGGGGATAACCATTCCCTATCCATGCGCCCCCTTCCTGCATCCTGCACTTCAGATACTACGGACGTGAGCTCTGGTGCACCGTCAAGGGCTAATTTTTTTGCATATGTGTTTGTGGAACCAATCACATCAAAACTATAAACAGGCATGAAGCCTGTCTCCCTCTCTATAAATTCCGGGACAATAATATCTGGAAATGATAATAATTGGTATCCCTTATTGGTGCGCGAAGTGATTACAAATCCTTTCCCTTTTAAGTATGCGACCCTCTTAGATACTGCCTGGCGCGTTATGCCTAATTTTTTAGCTATATATTCCCCAGAAACAAAATTATCTTGATCATCCAAGAGAATTTTTAATACTTCGTCAGCCATTGCTTACAACAAAAAGAAAGAGAAAATAAAAATATTGCTATTAAAATCCCATATCCTTGATAAGCTCGTTAAGAAGCGTTACATCCTCTCGCTCTTTTTTCAAAACTATCTTCCCTAGACTAAAGATATCATAAAGCGATTTTCCACTGCTTATTTCCTTTTTAATTTTCTCTTCCATCTCAAGTGAATCCTTGGCCTTGGACAAGACATGATCAATATACTTATCGGATATGACAACAATGCCATCGTCATCCCCTAGTATGTAGTCTCCTGGCCTAACTGTTGCTCCCCCACATGTTATGGTAGTTTCCAGTTCGCCAATAGAACAAATAGAACCATCCCTGGGAGATGAAGCTATGGCGTAGATTGGAAAGTCTAGCTCTCGTATTGAATCTAGGTCCCTGACTGAGCCATCAATTATGACAGCGGCGATATTTTTCATTTTCGCCTCTAAGGTCATTAAACTTCCCCAAATGGCAGCCTCTGTATATCCGCCCCCATCTATTACAATGATCGAGCCCTTTGGTGCATCATGAAGTGCCCAATAGCAAGTCAACATGTCTCCTGGGGGCGTTGTTGCCGTAAAAGCCCTACCAACTACCTTAGTGCCTACTTCAAATGGTTTTATAGATGAATGCATTATACCTTTTCCACCTAACACATCGGCAGCAGAAGCTGTCGTTATTTTTTTTAATGCCACCAAATTTTCATGCGTTCCCATAGAATATTCCTCCCATGATAATATACTATTTTAAAATATATAAATTTTTGTCATGCCTGCTGGCAAGGGTAGCTAAAAAATCTACAAAAAAACAGAGGTAAACCAATATACAGTTTGTTAACTGGTTTTGTAAAATCTCTTAAATCATTAGTTATTATAAACAGAAAAAGTGGACTGGCCGGGATTTGAACCCGGGGCCTCCTCCATGCCAAGGAGGCGCGCTTCCGAGCTGCGCCACCAGCCCCTTGTTACAAAAACATTTCTTTGAATTCGTCGAGGAATGTTTCTACGCTTTTGAGACTCTGAGCAAATATAAAGTTTCCGGACACAAAAACATCGCCTGCCAGCCTGGATGCGGCAAGTGCCATCTCTTCTGTGTCGGGCATATCTGCATCGAAAAGCGATTCCCACACTTCCCTTATATCATACCTGCCATACGAGTCTATCATTATCTCATTTACCTTTTTCTCAAGTTCATCTATATGAGCCATATACTTCTTATTATCAAGCTCCAAATTATTTATATCTAACAAAAGATCTTCATTGCAGTCCGATTCAGAAGATTTGTCCAAACAATGTTCCAGAACTATTTCATCACAGATATTTTCACTCTCGATAACTTCTTCATTGACATTTGCCCTATCAGTAAACATCCTAAGTGACTTAAGCCCAGCACGAACCAGCGCCTTTTCCAAAGCGTCTTTTATGATGGAACTATCTGTAAACTCTATGTTCTGGCCATTTGGCAGATGGATTTTTTCAGCTATGCCGCATATTCCATCAAGCGCCATCTCTATCTGAGAACCCAACTGCGAACCAGATTCGTCTGTATCAGTTGCAATAATAACAACATCTGCGCCAGATGCTGCATTCTTTGCAGTGGCTACATCGGTCGTTGGAATAATAGAAGTTATAGAAGCGCTATAATCATTTCCAAGAAAAGAACTATCTAGTGCTTCACATATCCTTACTACGTCTTGCAGGCCTTCAACAATGATACGAACATCAGTAACCGTACTTGTTCCATTCATAGTTTCTCATCCTGCTAGAAACGCCAAAAGCACAAGAACTGCAACGATGGTCCCTGATGTGATAAGAGTGGCGTCCGCATCGTCTACATCTAATATGTACTTTGGAGTTCCTCTTACCCATTGATGGTGTTCCTTTCGTCATGATCTCACCTTAGGTCCGGAGAAATAAGAACAACGTTATCGCCCCTAACTACAGCGTAGCCAAGTTTTCTGATTAGTTGTCCATCCCTTAGCTCTTCAGCATTCTCTAAAACGAGATTCATATGAATATCGTAACCTTTTAGTATACCTCGAAATTCCCTTCCACCTTTCAGCTCAACGAGAACATTTTTTTCAACAGATCTGTGGATTATATCTAGTGGTCTCTCAGCCATATTTATTCACCTCAATGGAACACTTAATTTCATAAAATGCGATTATATTTAAATGTATCTAATTCTTTGCGAATCGTCATAACTGCTATTACACAAACGTAATGCCAACATGTTTTACGCATACGTGCACCTATTTTTGTGTTTAAAAAGCTTTCGGAAAATATGGTTTTGTATGTGAAGCGCATTTATGCTTAATCGTGTTTTCAACTTGATTATTAAAACATGACGAAAAGAAAACCTTTATTATATGCATTTTTCAATAGATATTATGAAATTACATCCCGCAGCAATACTATTTGATATGGATGGTGTCTTGGTAGACTCAAGCGAATCGTGGTATAAAGCCCTAAATGGGGCAATGAAAAAGTTTGGGCAAGAAGAGATAACAAGAGAAGTATTCGAAAACACATACTGGGGCGATGACCTTGAGGAAATACTAAAAAGGATGGGTCTTGACCTGAGGATAGCCTCGTTTTGCACATCCCTCTATCCAAATTATACAAATGCTGTAAAATTATTCCCGGACACTAAAATGGCCCTGGAGAAGCTAGGACATTACAAAAAAGGCATTGTAACAAACACACCATATAACTGCACGCAGCAAATAGTCGCCTCCTTTGGCATTGCCAAGTATTTCAAAACTATAGTTACAAGCGACCTTGTCAAAATGGGAAAACCATATCCGGACATGCTGTTTAAGGCATGCGCAGATCTAGGCGTAGAACCAACAGACGTGGTGCTTGTTGGAGATACACCAATAGATGTTAAGGCAGGGGCGGCCGCAGGTTGTAATGTGATTGGTGTTGGGGTAAAGGCGGACTTTACGATAAAAACACTTTCAGAACTTCCAGATATGTTCGTACTGCCATAAAAACAAGAGAACTATCACTCTGCAACATCCTTTGTTATTATCTCATCAGGTGTCAGGACGGAAATGCCTGTTCTTCTTTTGATCACTTCAATTTTAAGTGTCTTTTGAGGATATTCTAAATTGACGGTCGCACCTATCTTATCCACTACGGCCGCACCCAGTTCTCCTTCCAGCTCTTTTGATGAGAATAGATTGCTGCCCCTGCGCTTGCATCTTACAGCAAACGAGTCGTCTTTTGAAATATGTTTGGATGCCAGCTCCATTGCGGCAGAGATTATCTTCTCCTTGTCTGTATGGACCATGACATCAATTGGGATCACTTTGTATATGGCGGTAGTTTCATACTCCTTTATAGCGTTAATAGCAGATTCCCTATCCATATCAACTGTTACGAATATGACTCCTGGAAATCCCGTCTTCTTTATCTTAGCATCCTCGCCAAGTGCCCACTCTAGCTCCCACATCGCGTCGAACTGCCTGTAAATAGGGGATGTTGCAATAAAATACATAGTATCTAGTCTCATGTAATGTTTTTTATTTTTTGCGCCTAAGTGCAGCCTGCCTGTGCGACTCCAACCCTTCTGCCTTTGCAAGTTCGGCTACAATGTCTGCTATAAAATCTGGCGATAGTATCTTTTGGTATGTCTGTATTTTCAAAAAGCTAAATACTGAAAGGCCGCCGGTAAATCTTGCACAACCTCCTGTAGGCAGTATGTGATTTGTCCCTGACGCATAGTCTCCAAAGCTCTCTGCAGAGTTTTTCCCTAAGAAGAGCGAACCGTAGTGCTTGAGAAACTTGACCGCATTTTCCTCATCGGAAACCTGCAGCTCCAGGTGTTCTGGCGCCTTTTTATTGGCAATCTCATAAGCCTCTTCAAGTGTTTCAACTACTATGATGTATGTGTTTTCAAGCGCCTGTTCAGCTATCTTTCTTGTAGGAAGAAGTTTTATTTGTTCATTTATCTCATCAATGACCCTGTATGCCAGTCCTTCATCCGTTGTAATGAGGTGTGCCTGTGCCAGAGGGTCGTGCTCAGCTTGGGAAAGCATATCTACAGCTATAAGAGAAACGTCGCCTGTTTCGTCAGCAATTATCAGCACCTCGCTCGGGCCGGCAAGAAAGTCTATCCCGACATCGCCGTATACCATCCTCTTGGCTGCAGTAACGTATTTGTTCCCTGGCCCAACTATCATGTGAACGCGGGGAATTGTCTGTGTGCCGTATGCCATGGCAGCTATTGCCTGTATCCCTCCTACAGAGAAGATATGGTCTGCCCCTGCGATATCGGCCGCAATGATGGTCTCGTTCTTTATCTTGGGGGAGCATACAATTATCTCATCAACGCCTGCCACACGGGCAGGAGTAATAGACATCAGAGCAGAGGAAGGCAATGGGTACCTCCCGCCTGGAACGTAGCATCCCACAACATCGATAGGGACTATCTTTTGTCCAAGAACGCACCACTCGGTCTGGAGCTCAAAATCCTTCATAGAGGCTATCTGGAGCTCAGCGAACTCCTTTATGTGTTCATGGGCGACCTTTATGGCATCTACCACCTTCCCATCAACTGCCTTGTAAGCACGCTTGATGTCATCTTTTGTTACTTCAAACGAATCTAACTCCAGGCTGTCAAATTTCTTTGTATACTCTTTGACGGCCTCATCCCCTCTTTTTCGTACTTGGGTGATTACGTTCTTTACTACATCCATTTCCTCAAACGCCTTGGCTTCGTAGAATGATTTAGGAACGGTTTTTACTACTTTCATCTTCTCCTACCTCTCAATTCTGTGATAATCTCTTTTGGGTCTATACCCTTCTTTGCCATTAACACTAATAAAAAGTATGCAAGATCTGATATCTCCCACACAAGATTCTCCCTATCTTTATAATTTATTACCTCGCCAGACTCCTCTGCTATCTTATCCATTATAGCCTTCTCGTCTCTTGAGAGCCTATATGTATAAGACGATGCATCCTCCTCGCTCTGCATACGCGCCCTCAAGGTCTTATACAGCGTAGATAGTGTAAATGTCTCATCGTCAGTAAAGCATGAGTATGTGCCCATATGACAGGCTACGCCTTTCTGGCGCACTGTGAAAAGAAGCGTGTCCCTATCGCAGTCGTATCGCACATTTAAAAGCTCCTGGGTATTGCCGGACTCTTCTCCCTTTATCCAGATGCTATTTCTTGAGCGAGAGTAGTAGGCGCCAACCCCTTGTGTTAATGCCATACACAAGGACTCCTGGGATGAATATGCAAGCATTAGCACAGTGCCGCCCTCCTCCTGCACGATAGTAGGGACAAGGCCATTGTTTTTCTCAAAGTCTATAATGGAAGCATACGCCTCATCAAGCTGTATCTTCCCTGTGTAGATGGACATCCCGACCTGACAGTCTGCATTTAACTTTTCAATAGATTGTATCTCTTCAATAGTTGTTATGCCTCCTGCCACTGTAAGTGAACATTTTTTTGGGACTAGCTTTCTTATCTGGGCTGCCGAATCTACATCGAAACCTTCAAGCCGGCCCTCCTTATCAACATTCGTGAACAGGAACCCCCCGCAACAGTCCTTGAACCGCTCTATCATTTGCTTTGGCGTCATGTCAGTGTCGCGCTGCCATCCTTTGTCTGTTATCCTGCCACCCCTAGTGTCGATTGCAACTATAACGTCCTCTCTTCTAAACTCAGAAAGAAATGATTCTGAGGCTGCTGTTCCTATGATTATTTTCTTTGCACCGCTTCGCAGCAGTTCTCTTCCCTTCTCTACGCTGCGAATTCCGCCGCCGACACGACAATCTGCGACCTTCACTATCTGCTTGATAAGATCTATATTGTCGCCTTTTTCCATTGCAGCATCAAGATCTATTACAGCTATCTCACCGTAGCGCCCGAACTCCTTTGCAAGGCCCATTACATCTTCTCGCTCCAGCATCTTCTTTTTGCCTTGCTGCAGCTGGACCGCCTTGCCTTCCATAAGGTCAATGCTAGGTATAATCATGATCTTACCTCTATTCCTCTATCCGCCAAGTAGCTCTTGACGTCTTTTACGGTGTAAGTGCCATAGTGAAAGATGGATGCCGCAAGTGCTGCATCAGCATTTCCTTTGGCCAATGCGTCGTATATGGACTCCAGCGTGCCTGCGCCCCCTGATGCTATGACCGGAATTGATAGCTGCTCGCTTGTTTTGTACAAAAGGTCTATATCATATCCTGTTTTTGTTCCATCACAATCCATTGAGGTCAATAGTATCTCCCCTGCGCCCATCTCCTGCATCTGCCTCATCCAGGCTAGTGCATCTATTCCTGTGGGGGTCCTTCCTCCATGTATATAAACTTCCCATCCGTTTCCCGCTCTCTTTGCATCCACGGCGACAACTATGCACTGGCTTCCAAAGTAGTCTGATGCCTCTTTTACAAGTCCTGGGTCTTTGACAGCAGCAGTATTAATCGATACCTTGTCAGCACCGGATTTTAATATATTCTCTATTGCGTCTACTGAATCTAGTCCGCCGCCAACAGTAAAAGGTATGAATATTTCCTTTGCAACACGGCGCACCATATCAACAACAATGTCTCTTTTCTCATGTGATGCCGTTATGTCAAGGAATACCAGCTCATCTGCGCCTTGCTCATCATACTTCTTTCCAAGCTCAATTGGGTCTCCAGCATCCTTTGTATCAATGAAGTTCGTGCCCTTGACAACTCTTCCGGCATCTACGTCAAGGCAAGGAATTATTCTTTTTGCAAGCATTTTGTCCACCATTTAAGCAATGATAGGCCGTAAGGGCCACTTTTTTCTGGATGAAATTGGAATGCGACTATGTTGTCTTTGCGAACAGCTGCAACGAAACTGCCATAATAATCAGAAGTCGCAAATGTTGCAGATGACTCTTTGATATGATATGAGTTAACGTAATACGCCCATCCTCCCTCTATTTCAGGCGTGGCAGGTTCTATTAGGTTCCAACCTATTTGAGGGATCTTACCCTGCGTAAACTTCTTTGCAGTACCGGGAAAAATGCAAAACCCGCTGTGATCTGGATTCTCATCGCTGCCATCAAAAAGCAACTGCAGGCCCAGGCATATTCCAAGATAGGGTTTACCGCTGTTGATCTCATCGTACAAAGGTTCGAACATGTGCCTGTTTTTTATATTATCCACCATCGCGCCAAATGAACCAACACCAGGGAACACTATGCTATCTGCACTCCTTATATCATCCTTTGTTGTGATAATCTTTGTTTTCTCTCCAATAAATTCTAGTGCATTTTTTACACTAGCTATATTGCCGGCCCCGTAATCTATGATGCCTATCACTCCAACACCCCTTTGGTGCTCGGGACATTGTCTAATATTTGCGGATCTTTTGAACATGCCATTCTCATTGCTTTCCCAAACGCCTTGAAGATCGCCTCGGCCTTGTGGTGGTCGTTTTTTCCCTCGAGTACGCGCACTGCAACTGTTGCCTTGGCATTGTCAGAAAATCCTTTGAAGAGATCATAGATCAGATCGGAATCCAGTTCTCCTATGAAACGGCGCCTAAACTCGGCCTTGAACTGGAGATTAGGCCTTCCACACAGATCAACTGCCACCACAGATAATGCCTCATCCATCGGAAAGACAAAATATCCTGCCCGATTGATGCCTCTGCGTTCTCCTAGTGCCTTGTCAAACGCCTGGCCAAGCACAATGCCTATGTCCTCAATAACGTGGTGCTGGTCGACTTCCAAGTCCCCCTTTGCAGTAAGGGTGATATCAAAGAGGCCGTGCTTGGAGAATGCATCTATCATGTGATCAAGGAAACCTATTCCTGTCTGGATTTTTGTGTCCCCTATTCCATCCAGCACCAGAGAAACGGATATATCTGTCTCTTTGGTTTTTCTTTTGATACTTGATCCCCTCATTACAATACCTCCAAAATATCTTCAATTGCACTTAGAACTGTGCGTGTCTGCTGCGGCGTCCCAACACCGATGCGTAAACACCCTTCCAATAATGGGTATGAGCTCCTGTCCCTGACCAAAATACCGCGTTTCCTAAGCTCTTCATCAATTATTTTGGCATTATCCCCAAATCTGCAGACAACGAAGTTAGCACGCGAGTCGTAGGCCGTTATACCCAATGCGCGTATTCCCTCAATAAGCTGTGTACGAGAAGCCATGACCTCTTTTATGTATGCGTTTATATAATCCATATCCTCCAGCGTGGCCTTGGCACATAGCAACGATAATGAATTCACACTATAAGGCGATGCCACCTTCCTAAGGGTGGATATGGTGCTTGGGTGCGCCATTACTAAGCCTAGGCGTAATCCTGCAAGTCCATATACTTTTGAGAACGTGCGTGTAACTATTATGTTATCATATTTATCAAGCAGTGATAATGCGGTCCTCTGATTGAACTCATAATACGCCTCGTCTACGAGAACTATCTCCGCCCTCTTTGCAACTTCGCGTATTGTATCGTTTTCTACAGCAGTTCCTGTGGGATTGTTGGGATTTACCATAACAACCATCCTGGCCCCCTCGGAAGCTGCAATCACCTCGCTTGAGGGAAATGAGAGATCTTTGTTGTAAAACACCTCTTTTATCTCTGCGCCTGCAAGTGTTGATTCAATTCCAAAGAGAGCATATGTCGGGGTAGGCAGGACTATTGTATCGCCTTCCCCTATGTAAGTATTGAAGATAATTCGTATGGCCTCATCCGTTCCGTTGCATGCTAAAAGGCGTGAACGATCTAAAGCAAAGCTCTTTGCGAAGTAATCGTATGCATCGTCGTACTCCGGATATGTGGAGATTATCTCGGGTGTCAACGATCCAAGCACTTCAAGCACGCGTGGAGAAGGGCCTCTTGTGTTCTCGTTGAAGTCAAGGCGCAGTTTGTCCCTTCTGCCCTCCAAAGGAGGATCGTAGCGCGACATGGCCTGGACGTTTTTCTTTGGACTAATCATTTTTCCCACCTATAACCACACAATCGCTCTTAAATATGACATCATAGATCTTTAGGCCATATTCCTTCACGCTCTTGCCAGAATATACTATATCCACAACAGCATCCGCTATTCCCTCGCTGCAGCTTGTCTCGACACTGCCATTGACATATATTTCTGTTATGATATGGCCCTTCTGCTCCAAATCTTTAAGGTAGGATTTCACTATCCCCTTGTACTTTCCACAAGCACATATTGTCATATTGGTGGGGAGCTTATCAAGTGACTTTCCAGCAGGGCCCATGAAGCAGAGAGCAGGTTTTTTGTAAAGCGCTCCATCATCATGCCATTCTATCTTTTCAATGACCTTCGTGTCACTTGTCCCATTTCGTAAGATGTAATCCTGATATAAGTCCTCACCAGTAAAACCAATGGCCTGTCTTCCCTTGCTAATTAACTGGCTTACCCAAAATGGAACATCCTCGCCTCGTACCTCTATTATCTTACAATTTTTCAGAGAAGGATTCTTATCCAAAAATTTGGCGGATAATTTTCTGAGGCCTGCATTTTTTGGTAGAACTAGCATTGTCTCTAATTCATCAGTTTTCCCTATATTTTCATTAGCAGCTATGAAAACATTCACCTTTTGTAGTCATGTTAGAATCATCTCCAAAAGAGGGCTTACGTAAGCCATCGATATATCTTGCGAAGTTAGTCTGAAAAGTAGATATGACCTTTGATTTGTCACTAATGACTATGAAAACGACCAGCACTGCGTGCCTTAGCCCCCGAGATAGTAGCATTCATTCAAATCAAACTCCGAATTATTTCCAAATTACGATATGCCATTTAAATAATTTTTGGTATAAAAGGCTTTGCACATAAAGTACCCTTCCAAACATAAAGCATCAGAAAGTGAACATGAACCACTGCTAAACATAGAAAAACTCATTTTATAATATAACAAATAACATTATACAAAAACAAGCTAGTCTTTCCAAGAATGCCTTTTATATGCCATCTCTTTTACTAATTCCACATATTCACGTCGTTTTCTTTGACACACGAAGCGGGATCATCACCATATTTGCTATAAAGACCAATGTTGGGATTATCTCTAGTCTCCCCATCCACATGCCAAGCACTAGTACTAGCTTTCCAGCAGGATGCAGCACGGTAGATGTAATTCCAACTGAAAGGCCAACATTGCCTTGTGCAGAAGCCATCTCAAAAAAAGAGTTCATAGATCCATTGCCAATCCACATCAATACAAAAGACCCAACTAACAAGAACATGAGGTATACCACGGAAAACAAAAGAGCTTCCATGACATGCTTATCTTCAAATGACAGTCCCCCGATCTTTATGGGCAATACGGCGCCTCTAGGAAGAAGGGCGCGTTTGATCTGATTTCCCAATGTTTTAAAGACGACTACAACACGTATGAGCTTTATTGCACCAGCTGTTGATCCGGCACCGCCACCGCATATCATTAGCAGTATAATTAGTAATTTGCTTATATCGGACCAGTTTGAAATTGCGTCAATCGAAAATCCACAACATGTGATTGCAGAAAAAACATGGAATATGGACTTGCGGGCTGAATCAATTGGATAGTATAGATTTGAAAGATCTGTTAACAAAAACAGGAAAAATATGAATGCTATTATGAAAAGTGCCTTTACTTGCACATCTTTGAAAAATGAGCGAAGCTTCCCTTTGAAGAAAGCCTTGTAATGTATGGTGAAGTTAATTGCACCAATAGTCATCAGAAGTATAGCAACTAGCTCTATCTTGGGGGAGTTGTAAAAAGCAATGGAAGCATCCTTTATTGACATTCCCCCTGTTCCAAGGCCTGTCATGCAATGGTTGATGGCATCAAATAACGGCATGCCCACCAAATAAAACAGAGTTATGCCCATAATCGTGTAAACCACGTAGATTTTCCATATCACCTTTACGGTCCCTGAGAACGTGGGCTTTATCTTTTCTGCCCTGGCCTCTGCTATATAAAGCCTGGCTGCAGACACGCCAGGACGTATAAGCACTATCATCGCCACAAGAATTACACCAATCCCGCCTGCCCACTGCTGTAAAGAACGCCAGAATAGCAAGATATGGGGGAGGCCTTCTACTGAAAGCGTGCCAGAAAACATTGTAAGGCCAGTGCCAGTCCATGCTGACATCGCCTCAAAGTATGCATCATAGAATCCAAGGTCTGATATGAAATAGATAGGAAAAGCACCCACGAATGCGGCAAATAACCATGCAAGGGATGATATCATCATGGCATGGCGAATCTGGACATGGATATCAACCTTTATCCTTGAAAGCGCCCAGCCCACGCAAAAGGAAATTAGGCCGGGAACAATAAAATAAGGCAGATGTATAACTTCTGACCGATAGAAATAACACAGTACCGCGGGAACCATAGTAACGATTCCAAGCCCTTGTAACACAAACCCAAGATTCTTGAGTACTAAATTTATGTCAAGTCTTCGATTGACAAGAGATATCATCGTTTTTTTCGCTCCTATTTTATTGTAATATATTTTTTGCAACTTTGGTAACTTGATTTTTATACTTTCCGTCACAAAACACCATAATAGCCCACTCTGTTACATGGCGCTTGCGCAGTGCATTTGCCAAAGGCGAGATCTTTGAAAGTATGGTTACCTTATCCTCGTCAAGTATCTTTACGTTGGTCTTTGTAATGCGGGGCTCAGAAAGCAGCAGTTCTGGAGCAGGGATGTCTATTAGTGCCTTTCCCGGCTCAATATGGGCTTTTCTGCATATTTCCTCCTCCACGTGACGGCGTTCACGAGGGTTTGCAAGGGGGGCAAGATATTCAATCTGCTCTTCTGTGATAGAATCCACTTCAACCTCATATGCACGCTTATACAGATTCCGATAACGCATCCTGCAAGCAACTTCCCTGCCAAAAGAGGATCCGCCTTCAAGCCACTTCATCAGATCCATATCTATCATCTTCGGTATTACGTCTTTATCCTCGTCGGAAAGAGAATCCTCAACTGCCCTAGTAAGCATGACTTCAGCAATGCGGGCCGTTTTGTGAAAGTAGACAGAACTGTACATTAATCCCCGTGCCACTAGCATGCCCTCCACAGCAGGCACCCCTTTTTTATGAAGTATCAGGTCATTGTTAAAAATTTCCATGGTCTTTAGTAGGCGGTCGATATCTATTGTCCCATGGGCAACTCCTGTATAGTATGAATCTCGAAGAAGGTAATCAAGCTGATCGGCATCTATAGAGCTGTGTATTATCTGGGCAAGGTAATGTTTCTCGTTGAAGAACTGCTGGCCGTCCTCAGAGGTATAAAAGAACCAAGGGTCCCTTCCTTTGGTAGTTCCCCCTGTCACTAGATTTGCTACCTCTTTTGGGTCAAGATCATTCTTTTCTAGTATATCGGGTATAGGCATAGTTGGTATGCAGGCAGAGGAATTTGTATCTACAATATCATATTTTCCTGTGATTATGTCCTTTGTTATCTGCATATGGTCTAAGCCAAGTATATCATGGAATATGTATTCAAGCGTATGGGAAAATGGGCCATGTCCTACGTCATGCAAAAATCCTGAAGCCTTTACTAAATTTTTCTCATCCTCGCTAATATTCAATTCCTGGGCCATGCGCCCTGCAACATATGATACTCCAAGCGAATGCTCAAATCGTGTGTGGTGGGCGCCAGGAAAGACAAGGTATACTAATCCAAGTTGTTTTATGTTGTGCAACCTATTCAACTCTGGCGTCTGTGCCAAATCCAATATTACGCCATCAAGTTTTATGCTGCCATGAACTACATCATGAATTATTTTATAGTTCCCCATAACAATCCCCTTTAATAATTAAAAATCGAAAGCATTTAAAACTTTAGTCAATCCCCCTGCGATTAATGTTATTAGATTTCATAATCAAGGAAATTATGAACTTTTTTGCATATATAGAGAATAATTAACAGAGATTGTTAAAATAACTTGTTGATGTATGGCCGTGTGGTGTTAAGATGAAGAAGTTATGTATAATACTTTGTCTTTTGCTGCTGCTCATTCCTACGATGGCAGCTGCAAAAGAGCATAAAATATGTCAATACTCCCCTGAAACAGACCACATGCTGCTTGCCGCAAACAAAGAGGCCCAGATAGTCAAGTGCGCAGGAGGGTATGAGGTAACAACTGTGCTCAAAGGGGCGGAAATAGAAAGGTTGCTTGGTGTGCCAGAACTGTACCACACTGAAACGTTCCAGTCTATGCCTATTAAAATCGAAGATCAAATAGCCACGACTATAGAGATACTTGATCCAAAAAGAGGACTAAAGAATTCCACTGGCATGCCACGATGGAGCTATGAGGCTTATTTTCATCCACTCCTCCCTTTTACAGTCTATGTAAAGGCAGACCCAATTAATCTGGTCTTTGAAATGCCATATAGCTACAGGATAACCTCATTATTCACGCGCAATGGATGGCGCCCAAGCTCGCCGTGGAATATATTTGAGGCTAATGTAAACTATGTGCTATATAAAGGGCGCATGGTACCTCAAAAAATAAACTATTTCCGCAATCGTGGTTATGGCCAGCGCTATCACCTGAGGGTATGGTCTATCGGGAGATATATGGTCGGGCAAGCACACATCGATACACGAATCCCCCACAAGGCATACCTTTTTGAAACAGCAGAGTCAAAGGTAGCTTACGTATTCCGACGCTATGTCGTGCGACGCAACAGCGTGTGGTTAAATAATATATGCCGTGATTTCAGGGGATATCGTTGTAACGGATGGGCAACATGCATAAGCTATAAATAAAAAAGAATCATTTTCATATAGGTGAGAAGATGGTGTTTCCACAAAATATCAATAAAGGCAAATTCATAGTTATCGAAGGGATTGATGGTTCTGGCCTGAGCACCCAAACAGCAATATTAAAAGAGCGGCTCACCTCAGAAGGCATCAAGACCTACCAGACAAAAGAACCGACCGACGGCCCAGTAGGAGGGGTACTGCGCCTTGCCCTGACAAAGCGCATCAGCATAACGCCTGAGACATTCGCCCTTCTCTTTGCCGCAGACAGGATGGACCACCTTACCAAAGAGATAGTGCCCAAACTAGAGGAAGGCATTGCCGTTATCTGTGACAGGTATTACTTCTCGAACTTTGCCTATCAGGGCATTGATTTGGATATGGACTGGCTTATCAAACTCAACTGCAAGGCGCTTTTGCCAGATGCCACGATATTTCTTGACGTGGACCCACTTGAGTGTGAGAAAAGAAGGGAGTCGCGCATGCGAGTGGAGCATTTCGAGGAGATGGAAAAACTTAGCAAGATACGGGAAAAATACCTAGAAGTGCTAAAGCAACTTGGTGATGAGACAAAAGCCAAAATAGAGATAGTAAATGCGAACAACAGTATAGAACAAGTTGCAGATGATATCCTATCGGCAATACGCCCCATAATTAAATGAGTATGAGTGGGTCCTGCTAAATAGTTGCATAGTAGAACTCGCCCATTTCTTTTTGTTTTCTATCAATTTGGCTAAACCTTTTGTTTGCACGAGGGCGCCCATTCTCAGAATCCCGCCTAAACGTTATATCAAGGTTCAATAAAAACGCGTTCATTCCATTCCTAAGCGACATAGGTTTTGATGCAGTTCCATTCACACTCGGCTTTCCGGAGAACACTATGGTCCTATCAGAAACGTAGTCCGTTGTCACAAGGTCATGTTCGACAATAATAGCTGTGGTATCCTCGTTCTCCATACGGCGCCTCACCATTTTTGCCATAGCAAGGCGTTGCTCAACGTCCAGGTATGCAGATGGTTCGTCAAGAAGATACAAATCAGCTTTTTTTGACAGGCATGCAGCAATTGCGGTGCGCTGCATCTCTCCCCCAGACAGTTCTCCAACCATATTATCAAGAAGCTGATCTAAGCGAAGTGGATTAAGTATCTCGGTCTTGTACCAGCTCTCGTAAATATCCTTTTTTGCAACAGCAAAGAGAAGCTCCCTAATCGACCCATCAAAGTCTCGCTTTATATATTGGGGCTTGTATGAGATATCTATATCTTTTTGTATATCCCCCTCTGTTGGTTCCTCCATTCCGGCCACCATCTTTACAAAGGTGGTCTTTCCTGTGGCATTTGGGCCAACTATGGAGATGACCTCTCCGTTGTATACGGTGCCCCCCACAACATCAAGCGTGAAGTTCGGGTATGATTTCTTCAGTGCGGGGTATGTGAACAATTCATCCTTAGATGACCGTTCCTTGGGGGTCTTTAATACGAATTTTATCTCCTCGCTTCTGAAACGGACGTTCTCATCCTTTATGTATCCTTGCAAATATGTGTTTATACCGACCCTTACACCCATTGGAGACGATACTATCCCATATACGGCAGGCATTCCATACAACAGGTGCACATAATCACTTAGGTAGTCTAAGATGGCAAGGTCATGTTCTATTGTTATTACCATCTTCTCTTTTGCCAGGTCGCGGATTATTTTAGCAACGTTTAATCTTTGATTAATATCAAGGTATGAAGAAGGCTCATCAAAATAGTATACGTCCGCATCCCTTACAATAGATGCCATTATGGCCAAGCGCTGCAGCTCTCCTCCAGAAAGGTCATAAAGTTCCCTCTCCCTAACTTCTTCCATACCAAACTTCTTGAAAAGAATGTCTCCAATGCCCCTCTCATCGACCTTGTTGATGACTTCTTCGACAGTCCCTTTTGCGACCTTGGGTATCTTATCTACATACTGTGGCTTGGAAATTACCTTAAGATCGCCTTCCTGCATGCGCTCAAAATATGACTGCAGCTCAGATCCTCTAAAGTATCTTGATATCACTTCATATCGTTCAGCCTTTTCCTTTGCTGATACGCTTTGTGTGCTAAATTCCCCTAACAATGCTGCTAGCTCATCGAACTTTCCAAGATTTGGTATAAGGTCTCCAGAAAGCACCCTTATGGCAGTGGTCTTACCAACACCGTTTTGGCCTATTATGCCAAGCACCGTCTTCTCCTTGGGCATGGGCAACCTATACAATCTAAAGGAGTTTGGACCAAATTGATGAACTGGATTTTCCAATTCTTCAGGCAGATTGACTATGTGCACTGCACCAAAGGGGCATTTGTGTATACAAATCCCGCAACCAGAACATAAAACTTCAGAAATAATAGGTCTTTTTGTGTCCTCACTAAAAATAACCGTCTCATCCCCCATTCGCACTCCTGGGCAAAATGACTGGCATTGATGAGAACATTTCTTCGGTTTACACTTGTCTTGTTCAATTACAGCTATTCGCATGTTATCAAATAACTAAAAAATAGATAAAAATAAAAAGGTTGGGTTTAAGAAACCCATTTCCATGCAATTACTTCGATAGATTGTTTGTATGTGGCTGGATTCCCGCTAGACATGTCCGTGGTAACTTTTACTGTCAATCTTATTGCATCATAACTTCCGCTTGGAACACAGCAATAAGGTGATGGATATGGAGGGCACGGGTCACAAGGGTTGCACGGGTCGTAGTAACAGATGTCACAATCAGTACAACTTACGCAAAGGTAGATGTAGAATGTTGCTACAAGGGTTTGTGTTCCCGCGTCGTACGAGGGTGTTGTTTCATCAGATGTCCAGTAAGAACCTATGTATGGGTGCAAGTTAAGTGTAGCTAGGTCATCATTTTCTGAAAGACATGATGCAAGGCTATCCTCTAGATCTTCATTCCTCATTTTATATGATTCCATTAAGATCTCAAGATATGCAACCATGCTCTCTTTCGATTGTAATTCTGCTGCTAGCTCATCTAGTTCTTCATTCAATGCCAATATATCGGCATCTTTTTCTATATCTGATGATCTCAGTGATTCGACTTCTGTTGTCAAGCTAGAAATTTGGGATGAAAGTGTCAAGATCTGACTTTCAAGCGCCGCCTTTTCAGCACTCATAGTAGAA
Organism: Methanomicrobia archaeon; assembly: GCA_030603445.1. Lineage (GTDB taxonomy): Archaea > Methanobacteriota_B > Thermococci > Methanofastidiosales > NM3 > NM3. The sequence goes on from JAUVXU010000005.1 coordinate 82,403, forward strand.
TAGTTAGAAGACAATGAATTATAATCTCCAAGAAGGCCCTGGTAGTTAGTCTGACAATTTTCATTTGTACGGGCTTCGTTGGCAAAATAAACAGCGCCAGCAGTAGCGGCTATAAACATTATTCCCAATAACGCTGCAATAACTTTTATTCCTGTGCCATTAGGCTTTTGTGGTTGATGAATAGGCCGTTCTACTACAATTCGCCTCGACTCAAGAGAATTTACTTTTTCTTCAAGTTCTGCAATTCTCTCTCGTTCTTCATTTTCCACTGCAGTCTCTCTTAAGGCCGTTTTTTTCTCAGCGCTTTGAGAAGACACTTTTTTTTCTTTCTTAGTGGATGGTTTATTTGGTGATTTAACTGCCATATGGCATCCTCCTCTACTAAGGTAGTAAATAAAATATTTAAAGCTTTCCCTTATTATTAAGAAAATGCAGTAAATACTTCCATTACTGCCATTCTATTGCTAAAATAAATTATGCGTATAATTTTGCAGCTTCATAGACTATGAACCACAAAACAATCCATCCCTGCAAAAACGAGAAGAACCCGGTTTGCAGAACTTTCCTTCTTCCTCCGTAGGCTTCCATGTCTACATTGATTAGCTGCGTCATATAACTAGCCCCATAAAAAAAACCAATAACTATTACTAATAATAGCGGCGTAGGGAGTGTTTTTGTCATTAGTGCCGAAAATATTCCGGCAACAGAGCCAACAATAATAAAAAATAAACCCATTCTGTTTTTCTCATCCATAATCGATCACCAACATAGTGTAACAAGATATAAAAAGCATTAACGTTTTATAAGTTTTTGTATGATTTCCAGCTTTGACACCCATATTATTGTTGATGAACTAATTGCCGATTACGAAATAACCGGCATGAAAGTAGACAAAATCTACAAAATAGGCGATGAGATACGCATAAAACTTTACGGAAGGGGGAGAAGAGACCTAGTGCTAAAACCAGGAGTTGCACTATTTAATACATCTTATCCTAAAACCGCCCCCCAGCATCCGTCTGGTTTTGCAATGCAGCTGCGAAAATACCTCTGTGGATTAAGGATACTTGACATAGAACAGATCGGATTTGACCGTATCGTAAAAATAACGTTTGGGTTATATGGAGAAGAAACGTTGATCAAATACTACGTGATAGTAGAGCTCTTCGGAAATGGAAATCTTATTTTAACAGATGATGAGCTAACAATTATCGGGGTGCTTTCATCAAAAGTTTGGGCAACGCGTTCCCTCAAGGCAAAGGAACAGTACAAAGCACCTCCTGGAATGCTATCTCCTTATGATGTTGATGTTTCCAAACTCATTGATGGTGAAACCCAGATAGTCAGACTTCTGGCAACAAAGCTCAATATGGGCGGCATGTATGCAGAAGAGATATGCTTACTAGCAGGTATAGACAAAGAGGACGCCAACCCAGACCAGGAAAAACTCCAAAAAGGCATAGACGCGCTTCTATCCCTCCCGAAAAGCCCTGCAATTGTGGGAGAAAATATAGTGCCTTTTAACCTTTTGATGCATAATGGAAAGGAGCGGACTTCCTTTAACACTCTCAACGAAGCTGCAGATGCACTGTATGGAAAAAAAGAGTTAGAAAAAATAGCAACAAAAGAGGTCTCTAAAAAACAAAAGCATATATCAAAACTTGAACACATACTCTCTACCCAGAAGCGCACAGCAGAAACGTATGAGGCTAAACAAGAGATTGCCCAAAAGAAGGGCGATTCCATCTTCGAGAACTACCAGCTTGTAGACACGCTTCTCTCGACCATATACTCAGCTGTCAAAAAACTGGGATGGCATGAAGTAAAGAAAAAAGTCGATAGCAATGAAAAGCTTAGAAACGCGATGCAAAGAATAGATGACAAGAAGGGAATCATATGTGTGCAGCTTGAAGATATGGAAGTAGAGCTAGACATTACAAAAAACATCAATGATAACGCCCAGACATATTATGCCATATCAAAAAAAATGAAGCATAAGATAAATGGCGCCAAAAAGGCAATAGCAATCACACTTTTAAAAATAGAGAATACCGCTGTTGATGAAGTAGAGACCAAAACGGTGAAAAAAAGAGTAAGAAAGAAGAAAGAGTGGTATGAGAGATACCACTGGACCATATCATCTGATGATTATCTGATTGTGGGCGGCCGTGATGCCACCACCAACGAGACCCTTGTAAAGAAGCATCTTGACGAAGATGATATCCATATGCACGCAGACCTAACAGGGGCATCCCAGGTCATAATAAAGAAAGGGAAAGATGCGCCTGAGTCTACTTTAATAGAAGCAGGCATCTTTGCAGTTTCCTTTTCAAAGGCGTGGAAAATGAGCATATCAAGCTTGGATGCATATTGGGTCTATCCAGAACAAGTAACCAAGGAACCTCCAAGCGGCGAGTTTCTTGGCAAAGGTGCATTTTTCATAAAGGGAAAGAAAAACTTCCTTAAAAAACTCCCTGTTGAGGTTGGAATAGGTGTGTATAACAATAAGATAATGTGCGGCCCATTCTCCGCCACCACATCTAAATGTGAAAAGCCCATAAAGGTCGCCCCTGGGAGAAAAAGCAAGGAGGAAGTTGCCAAGAGCATCAAAGCCATGCTGGAATGGGACGATGTTAACGATATTATACGAGCGCTCCCGCCAGGAACGTGTGATATAGTCAAACAAAATAAGTAATAAAGAATATGGAAAAAAGAGAAAAATTTATACTTTTTCTCTCCAGATCTTAATATTTGAGGGAGTGATTATAACATGCATGGTATCGCCTATACCTGCAATATCTCCTCCAATACCCCTGCATATTCCCTTTATCTGGTCTATCGTGCGCTTAAGCTCAATAGGATCACGGTCATTTAGCATTGATATATCTGCTATTACGACATTGCCTTCGTTAAGCTCGTGAGAGATCTTCTGGACATCAGCAAGACTTCGCAGTTTAAGCGTCTTCACGTGGGTAACACCATAATCGAAAAACTTCTCATCATTTAACATATCTTCATCATAGTGTACTTGGGAAACATCCTTTAATCCTGGTGAAGCATTTTCTTCTTCCTCTAGCGAATCCTCTGGATATGTTTGCATTTTCTGTTTAGCCTCGCCACGGACCTTTTGATTCTCTTCATCAGTACCCCCAAAAATGTTTGAAAGTTTGCGCATAAGAATAACCTCCATTTATATAGTGATATGTAATTGATTATACCTTTTTATATCTTTCGATAAGCAATACTGATATGATTTTTATCAGGATATGTGCGACAAGATTGCCCTTCTCCACATCAAATAACTCTGATTTGGCAAATATGAGTTAAAAACAACTCATATTCCTATGATTCGCCTAGCTTTCTCAAGCTTGTCTGATATCTCATTCAATTCTTCCTCAGATATAATTTTTTTATGGGAGTTTGTAGTGCTGACAAAAAAATCATGCAGCTCTATGTACTTATTGCGGTGGTAAGACAGTATCTGGGGGGAATTATCAATCTCTCTTAAAAATGTGTCAAGCTCGTTGCTAAACTGTTTGAGCGCGATGCGAAGCCCCTTGACAGAAGGAGGGGTATAGTTGTCAATATCAAAAAAGATGTCATCATCAAATCCGTTCTTCTTGACATCGTCATGAACTATCAGCTCATCAGGAGAATATGTTTTTGAAGTAGTATTGGCGGCTAAGGTGTTCTCTTGCTCAGATGGTCTCTTTCTTGTAGGAGGCCGCATTGCCAATTGAGGGATTTTAAAACTAATCAAGAACACTACAACTATTAAAACAACAAAGGCAATTATCCATGGATCCATTGAAACAATTTTCCGGAATAAAGTATATAAGCCTTTCTAAAAATAGAAATTCCAAAACAATTATCAGGAAATATACGTATGAAAACAGGCATGAACTTACACAAGGATGATGCGCTAGGCATCCTTGGTGGCATTCTTGATGTGGAGAAAGATGTACTAAATAGTGTGAAACTATCGCTCTCCCCACACATAACGTTCTCACGAAACGTATTTGTCCCCCTAACGCATGTATGCAGGAATAATTGTGGGTATTGCAATTTCAGGAGGGAGCCTGGCGCTAAAAATAATATTATGAAGAAAAAAGATGCTCTTGCAATTATACGAGAAGCGGAAACTTTGGGATGCAGCGAAGTGCTTTTTACGTTTGGAGAGCGCCCAGAAGTGCACGCTGTTGTCAGAAGGGAGCTTTCCAAAATTGGGTATGCATCGATAATAGAGTACTTGGCGGATTTGTGCGAGCATGTCACATACAAGACTTCGCTATTTGCACACAGCAACCCCGGTGTGCTTGAGAAAAGTGAAATTTCTGACCTAAAAGACATCAATGCTTCCATGGGGCTTATGCTAGAAACGTCCTCAGAAAGGCTTATGCAGGAAGCGGCCCACAAGAATAGCCCCGGAAAGGACCCGAAACTACGCCTGGAGTCGATACGAATGGCAGGCAAATGCAAAGTGGCATTTACTACAGGATTGTTAATAGGGATCGGCGAAACGGACGATGAGATATACGAATCCCTAATGTCGCTAAGAAAGATACAGGACAAGTATGGGCACATCCAGGAGATAATAATCCAGAACTTCGTGCCAAAGAAAGGGACGCTGATGCAGGATGCGGCCCCGGTATCGCTAGAAAAACTAAAAAATGTGATAAAGGTAGCAAGATTGCTTTTTCTTGATGTTGCACTCCAGGTGCCACCAAATCTCAATAAAATGCATCTAGTGGAGCTTCTTGAGCTCGGGGCGGATGATCTTGGAGGAATATCCCCGCTAACGCCGGACTATGTGAACCTCGGGCATGAATGGCCAAAAGAAAGCATGCTGCCCCCATCAATAAGGGAACGGCTGCCGGTATACCCCCGGTTCATAAACAAAGAATATTTAAGCGAGCATAATTATGAAAAAGCCATGCTAAAAGTTGATGAGAAAGGATTTGTTAAGACTGATGACATATGAAACTTGAACTAGACCCGGTATGTGAGGAAATCCTTGAAAAAGCGCTTTCTGGACGCGAGATAAAAAGGCGCGACGCAGCAGAGCTTATGGTTGCAAGCGGCCCGGAGTATCACGGCGTCTGCGCTGTTGCAAACAAGCTTCGCCATGACAAGGTGGGCGATGGCGTCACGTACGTCATGAACAGGAACATAAACTTCACAAACATCTGCAAAGGCCACTGCAAGTTCTGCAACTACCGCTCAGACAAAGGATACACCATCACGATAGAAGAGGCGCTCAAAAAGGCATCTGTTCCAGGAATAACGGAAGTATGCATCCAGGGCGGCCTTAACCCAGAGTTGGGATTGTCATATTATACAGACCTTGTACAGGCAATAAGGCGCTCATTTCCCAATATCCATATCCACGCCTTCTCCCCTGCAGAGGTCGTGCATATGGCAACGCAGGAAAGCTGTAATGTTAATGATGTTTTGTGCGAACTGAAGATTGCAGGAGTAAACTCCATACCAGGGACGTCTGCTGAGATACTTGATGATGCCATCCGCTCAGAAATATGCCCGGAAAAGATAACTACAAAAGAATGGATAGATGTTATCACCCGCGCGCATAAGATGGACATTCCTACCACGGCAACTATGATGTACGGCCACATCGAGTCTATCAAGGAACGAATAGACCACATTATCCTGCTACGAGAAATACAAAAGAAAACAGGCGGGTTCACAGAGTTCATACCTCTCACCTTCATGGAAAAGAACGAGTTGGGAGAAGAGTTCAAGCTTTCGGGAGCAAGCGGCAGAGAAGATATTTTGCTTTACGCAGTAGCAAGGATACTATTAAACGACACTATCCAAAACATCCAAAGCTCATGGGTAAAACTAGGAAAGAAGCTTGCGCAGCTGGCGCTTATGACTGGCGCTAATGATATTGGAGGAACGCTTTTTGAGGAAAATATCTCCAAAGCATCAGGTTCCCTTTATGGGGAAAGTATCACAAAAGAAGAGTTTGAGGTCATGATACGCGACCTTGGTAAAACACCGTACCAGAGAGATACGCTTTATAATCGTCTTTAATGGTTTCTGGGCTTTAGGTAAGCTTCGACAATAATATCGTTGCCGCACCTGTGAACAGAAACGTCATGCAGCTCTTTTGCATCAGCCATCGACGTGCTGCCGTGTCCCCCGATAACAGGTTTGGACTCAACGCCGGCAATAAGCTTTGGAGCTATGAAAAATATTATTTTATCCACCACTCCCGCCTCTATGGCGCTTGCATTTACCTCACTGCCCCCTTCTATATAAACGGACGTGATGCCTAGCTTCCCAAGAGATATTATAAGCTGCTTAAAATCCACTATCATCTCGCCGCACTGCAGCACCTCAATGCCTGCTCTTTTGAGAAGATCATTCTTTTTAGAATCCATGTGCCCGGTCGTTGCTATCAAGACATTCGAATCAGAAAGCACTTTGCTATCAAGTGGTATCTTCAGTATGCTGTCAAGTATCACCCTAAGGGGGTCTTTGCCTGCAGTAGAGCGCAGGGAGGGGTCATCGGCCAATACGGTGTTTATCCCAACAAGTATGGCATCGTAACGTCCGCGAAGCTTGTGGGAATAGCTGCGTGCATCCTCTCCTGTTATCCACTTTGAATCCCCAGATGAAGTGGCTGTTTTTCCATCCAGGCTCATTGCAGACTTTAGCACCACAAAAGGAACGCCTGTTGTCATGTACGTAATATATGCCTCGTTGAGCTTGCGGGCCTTTCCTTCCAAAAGGCCGACTTTTACATCAATTCCATGCTCCTTAAGCTGCTTTATGCCACTTATCTTCGGATTTGGGTCCTGCATAGCACAAACGACCCTTGATATGCCGGAATTAATAATTGCGTCTGTGCAAGGCGGCGTCCTGCCATAGTGCGAACATGGCTCCAAGGTCACATAAAGTGTTGCTCCGCTAGCATCTATGCCACGCAGCGCGTTGATCTCGGCATGGGGCTCTCCTGCCTTTGTATGAAAACCTTCGCCTATTATCTTATTGTCCCTTACGATTACGGCGCCAACCATTGGATTTGGTGATGTGTATCCCTTTTTGGCTAGTTCTAGTGCACGCAACATGTAAGCGGTATCAGAAGAGTCCATCATATCACCCCATGATATGATTCATTTTTACCTTTTTTGTATGTAGATAGAATTCATTATGCTCATTGGGTTGAACTACTAGGGGTATCCTCTGGGATACTGTTATTCCTGCCTTCTTTAGATCGTCTATCTTCAACGGATTATTGGTAATTAGATCAATAGAGGCTATTCTAAAATAGCGCAATATATCTGCCACTATGGTATAGTCGCGCATATCGCTATCAAACCCCAACTGCTTGTTAGCTTCAACGGTATCGACACCCTTGTCCTGCAGTTCATATGCCTTTATCTTATTGAAGAGGCCTATTCCCCTGCCCTCATGGCCAAGATAAAACAATACTCCGCTCTCTTGTTTTCCAAGATACTCAAGTGAATGCTCCAGCTGGATGCCGCAGTCACAACGAAGTGAGCCAAGTGCATCGCCTGTTATGCATTGTGAGTGAATGCGTACAGGCACGTGTTCTTTATCGCTAACGTCCCCTTTCACCAGGACCATATGTTCCATGCTGCCTTCCTTAAAACCATATATCTTAAAATGCCCAAATCGTGTTGGAAAATTAGCTACCGGGAGTTTGAGGATATTATCATTTCCTGGAAGGGGCATCGCTTCTACCACCTAGTTAAAATGATTCTTAAGCGCCTTTTTATAATACCTGTAAGGGGCAGGGTCGCACACTACAAAGGATATGTTAATAAAATCCATGCCATCAAGTGCCGCCTTTTTGGCTTCATCAACTATTATGTCAGTGGATGTCTTTGGCGAGAGGCCAGGAAAAGCTGAACCAAGGGCGGGAATGGCAATGCTTTTTAGCCCCATGCCATTAGAAATCTCAAATGCTGTGCGTACACACTGCCTAAGCACTTGGGGACTGGCCTTTTTTTCCTCATTAAGAATAACACAGTGCAGCAAGTGTTCTGCCTTCAAGTCCCCGCACGATGTTATTACTACTGCCCCAGGAACGGATGGGGCGTGATTTAATGCCTCATCTTCTATAGACTTACCAGCCTTGTCCTTTACTTTTAGGGCAATTCCCGCATTCATACAAAGGGAAGGTGACGATGCGACGGCTATTGCGTCAACATCCAGATCCGTAATGTCCCCATAAAGGGACACGAAAGTTGTACCATTGCACTTATAGTCCATTCTATCACCAGAAAAAATGTATATTGGTCATAAATGAAAAAAGTACTTTTTATACTTTTTCCATGTACTATTAAACAATGACAACATAGAAATGTATATAAGGTTTGTGCCAAAGAGGAGAATTGGTGCCATATGGGTAAGGAGGATACAGTATTTTATGGTGCAATTATTGTCGCATGTGTGATTGGTATAGTAATCATTGCATATTCTGTCATGTCCGGCCCAGGATATGAGGAAAACTTTTCTGAACTTTATTTTTATGGGGAAAAGCTTCAATTTGAAAACGAAAAAAGCATGTTTTTGGGGTACGACATACTAATTGATGAAGGGAATATCTATATTGACAAGGACAGGACTGGGTCCTATTCCCTCGGTCCTTTTATCGTAGGTTCTACAATAGTGCTTGATGGGCGCCACTGGAATATTGAAGGCATATCCGAAGGGTGCGAAGAGGCGCTTATGAGAAACTTTCCCTTATCTGCGCCACAGGGGTCGTATATCACCATAGGTGTTGTTATCTCAAATCATGAGAACGAGCAGCACTCGTACGCGTGGGAGGCTGCAACGCTTGCCGAAAAGAAGGAAGGGACTAAAGAGATAGATAGCGGAAAGGAGGCTATAATTGAACTCACGCTAAAGCTTCCCGCAATCGATGAATCGCTAACACTGCTTGAAGAGTACGACGAGATATTCTCAAACTATACGCGCCATGTAAAAGATTACGGGGATATGAAGCACATCACGCTCCTTAATGAAGGCATGGCGTATGCCCAGTTCTGGAAGACAAAGGTATCCTTCTCAATTGACACGGGAAACAATATACACTTCTGGATAAGAATAGATGATGAATGAATCCAATTCTGAGCATGGAAACGTGCAGTGATGAAACTTATGAAAACTGATATTTGGGCAAAATATAATTTGCCCAATAATCCTAAAAAGCAGTCCTCATATATCAAAGGATTGCCCGTTGCGCTTTACTATGACGTGCTTTCCAACATCATAGCCTTCCTCGTTGCAAAGCTCCGCCATGGATATGAGCATATCGGGAAACCCGTGGCACGGAAGCACGTATTCTGGGGAAAGCGTCTTTATTATTTTCCTGTGCTCCTCCCTGCTTGCGTGGCCTGAAACATGGAGATTCTTGACAAGGTTTGCGCCCTGCATCTTTAGCTTTGTCTCCAGCTTGTAGCGGGAAGCCTTATTTAATGGATTTGGGATAATGCTTGCTGAGAACACGACATTGTCGTCCTTTTCAAAGAAGAATGGCGTCTTTCTGTCTGTCATGCGCGCAAGCATTGCTTCAGGCTCTCCCTGCGAGCCTGTTGTAAGAATCATGTATTTTTCCTTATTGGCATTTATCTCCTTTAAGGTTGCCATTGCTGCATCTCTTCTGCGCACCATTTGCACCTTGGTGTCCACTATGCCTGCCTCAAGTGCAAGGCCGTAGTACTTGCAAAGGGAATTTCCGATTAGCACAGGTTTTCTGCCTATGTTCTCCGCCTCCCTTATAATGGCAGATATTCTTTCTACCTGTGAGGAGAAAGTGGTAGTTACGATGCCTGCATTGCTATCTTCTATCATATGCATATAATCGCTTATCATCGTCCTTGCAACGCGTTCTGAGGGTGTTATGCCCTCGTTCATAACATTTGTGCTGTCGATTATGAGAAGACGTATGTCAAGTTTCTTAAGCTTGGGGAAGGACAGTGGTTTTTGCAGTATCTGATGCTCATCTAACTTGTAATCTCCTGTAAATAGCACATCGCCCTCTGGCGTGTGCACGATAATAAATGAGGACTGAGGGATAGAATGCGTAACAGGCATCATTTCTATTTCAAACGGCCCGAGCGTTATTGATGAATCATGCAGCTCAAAGAGGGGATTTTCAAACTTCTTCCTTTCCTCCTTCATCATCGAGGCTATCAGTTTCAGAGGATACGGCCTGCCGACTACCGGGCATTTGTATTTTCGTGCCATTCTTGAGACTGCGCCAATATGGTCCAGGTGCCCGTGTGACACTACCACTCCGACGATCTTTTTTCCTTTAAGGGGGGTTACGTCCGGAATAGCGCCAAGCCTATCAAGCTCCTTTATCGGCATGGCCTGGATATTTGTGTCCTCCCCTATCATTACCCTGTCAATTCGTACTCCCATATCTAGTATGAGCACCTTTCCTTTGAATTCTAGGGCGGTCATATTTCTTCCGACTTCTTCATATCCGCCCAATGTGTAAACTTTCATTTCATTTCTCTCCTTTTCTTGCAAAGTATTCCAGTAAGAATCCCCTGTCAACAAGATAGTCTCTGGTCTTTCCAGAAAAGACCAATGATCTGGTGTTTATATCAGACAAACTTCCTGCACCAACAAGAAACATTGTTATCTTGAGCTCTCTTATAAGAGAATCCACATAAATACTTGCATTTTCGATCTTCTTTTTATAAGTGGCAGCAAGGAACGGGTAGGCTATGCCTGCGCATGATGCCCCCAGTGCCAGTGATTTTGCAATATGAATGCCGCTTCTTATGCCGCCAGATGCTATAACTGTATCAAATACCTCACTTGTCTCTACAATGGAGCACACAGTAGGTATGCCCCAATCCCAGAACTTCATTGCTATCTCCTTCTGGGCCTTTTCTGAGGTGCGATAGTATTCTACTGCGGCAAATGATGTCCCTCCGACACCGGCCACCTCAACACCATCCAAAAATCTAAGCTCCTGTGCAACTTCAGAGGATATCCCTGCACCTGTCTCCTTGACGATGACAGGATATGAGAAGGATTTTTTCAACTCTCTTAATCTTTTTACCCCTCCTTTGAAATCTGTGTCACCCTCTGGCTGCAGCACCTCTTGCAAAGGATTTAGGTGAACGGCCAGTACATCGGCCCCTATAGATTCAAGTAGCTCTTCCACCTGGTCGTTCTCCATAGTGATTAGCTGGGCTATTCCGATGTTTGAAAAAAGCAGTGCATCAGGTGCATATTTACGTATCTCATATGTCGGCCTTAGTGCTGCGTCTTCAAGCATCGCACGCTGGCTCCCGACAGATATGCCTATGTTATATTTTTGTGCCACGCGGGCAAGGTCCTCATTTATCTTCCCTGCATTTGGGGAACCACCAGTAATAGCGGAAATTATCAACGGATAGTCCAGTGATCTCCCAAACATCTCAAGTGATGTGTCAATATCATTAAAGTTAATCTCGGGAAGCGAGGAATGAATAAATGTAACGTCATCGAATCCGGAAGGTGTGTTGCACTGGACGTCATACTCAATGGAATTTAGGATATGCTCATCCTTTCGTTTTGCAATTTTCCCGTTCTTTTTTATATTTCCAGATTCCAAATCTTATCCCCCACATAATGTATGTTCTTTACAACTTTTCCCTCTTTAAGAGATAACATCTCCTCTCCTGAATAAAGGGAGATCCCAATGGCAAGTGGTTTGCCATGCTTCTCATCACAGATAACGACAAAAGACCCCTTTAAAATGTTCTTGTCCGCATCAACTATGCCTGGTCGCATGATATCTGCGCCGTTTGTTACAAATCGTATGGCCCCCATATCCACTGTCACGCTGTTTGGGAGCTTTCTTACATCCTTGTCAAGGAACATCTTCAAAGAAGGTATGGCCATCTCGTCCTTTAATAGAAAGAAAGGTTTATTCTCATACAGTATTACCGTTATGTCAGTGTCTGTCTCGCATATCTCATACTTTCCCTTTTTACGGGAAAACATTATCTGGTCATAGAATTCATCCAATCTTTTAAAAAGCTTTTTCATTTCGCTCTTTGACATATCATGGCGTTTTTTAATTTCCAAAAAATCACCGATTTAGTAATCTGCTTCAGGCAGGCTTAAACTTTATTATTATATTTTTTCAAATCAACATCTATTCTGCCAAAAATAGGGCGCTGGCCCGTAATACTTGCAATAATATATCTGTTTTTCGTATTTGGCAGCATTCTATGATGTTAATTATCTATAATTAAGTATTTAAAAAGTTTGTTAAAACGCCCTACAAATAACAATTCCAAACTTATCCTAAATATTCTAAAATAGAAAGAATAGGAAAAAGGAATTTACAGCCCTGCAAGATCCCTTATCTCATCCACCCGGGACAAGCATTCCCATGTAAAGTCCGGGTCGTTTCGGCCGAAATGTCCATATGCTGCCGTCTTCTTGTAGATGGGCCTCTTAAGGTCCAGATAATCTATTATCGCCCTAGGACGCATGTCAAACACTTCCCGTACCATCTCATTGAGCCTTTCCAACGGGATCTTATTTGTTCCCTTGCAATCCACATATACTGACACGGGTTGTGCTACCCCAATGGCATATGCAAGCTGCACCTCGCAGCTATCGGCAACATCTGCTGCAACTATGTTCTTTGCTATATGCCTTGCCATGTACGAAGCAGACCTATCCACCTTGCTTGGGTCTTTTCCAGAGAAACATCCCCCGCCGTGGCTTCCGACACCGCCATATGTGTCAACGATTATCTTTCTTCCCGTAAGCCCACAGTCTACCAACGGGCCGCCAAACTCAAACCTGCCTGTCGCATTTATGAGAAATTCTGTGTCATCCCTCAATAGATCCTTAGGGATCGTTGGTATTATGACCTGCTCGATTATCTCCTTTCTTATAACCTCGTTTTTTGCAATTGGGTCATGCTGGGCCGCAATGACCACTGTGTCGATATGATCAGGTGCGCCGTCCTTGTAAACAACGCTTACCTGGCTCTTTCCATCCGGGCGAAGGAAAGGGAGTGTGAGATCCTTTCTTACTTCAGCAAGCCTCTGGGCCAAGCGGTGAGCAAGTAATATTGGAAGCGGCATGAAGCTGTCGGTCTCCTTGCAGGCATAACCAAACGTTATGCCCTGGTCGCCAGCACCCTGTTCATGCCCAGGCGTCTGGTTCACACCTAATGCAATATCGCGGGACTGTTCATCAATAGATGTAACGACCGCGCATGTCTGGTAGTCAAATCCCATGCGCGCATCAGTGTATCCTATCTCTTTTATGGTCTTCCTGACTACGCTAGGTATATCAACATAAGCTTCGGTTGTGATCTCTCCGGCGATAAAAGCCAATCCTGTGGTGACAAGCGTCTCACATGCCACACGAGCATCGGGGTCCTTTGTCAAGATAGCATCGAGAATGCCATCAGATATCTGGTCCGCCACTTTATCTGGATGCCCTTCACTCACCGATTCAGAAGTAAATATATAATTTGCCATATACAAAAAAATCTTTTTCTCTTTTTATATATTTTATGGTAAAAAAAATTCGTATAACCGAAATCACAAAATCCAATTTCCTTTATCTATTACCTTTTTCCCATCAAGATAAAGGGTGGGCCTGGTAATAATCCCGTCCAGATGCGATGGAGATGAAACCGTTCCCCCGAATGTTGCATTGTCCCCAAGAGCTATATGAATAGTCCCCTTGGTCTTCTCATCCTCAAGCGTTGCCCCTGTTATTATTGCTGATGCATTTGTCCCGATGCCAAGTTCTGCTATGTTTCGTGCGCTATCGCCATAAGGTCTAAGCACTTCCTCAAGCTTTCCTGCCTCGCTTTTGCCTTCTATTCCTGTTGCCATCCCGTCCTTAACAATAATACGCAGTGGTTCATCCAACTTGCCGACACTTGCCATGGAAGCGTCTATTATAAGCGTCCCGTTCGCCGTTCCTTCAACTGGTGCGATAAACGCCTCTCCTGCAGGTATGTTCCCAAAAGCTCCCTTTTTTGTGTAGAGGCCGCTGTCATACTCCCCTTTTCGCCCTTTAATAGAAAATGACAGGTCTGTTCCCAGGTCTGTTGTTATGTGCACATCTGAAGCTTCGGTAAGCGCCTTTGACCAGCGGCGGCCGTCCTTTTCCATTGTATCCACATCAGCATCAGATAGTCGCATGAGCATGTCTTTTGTTATATGGGGCATGGATGCCACGCGAGCCCCTGTAATACAAGCGTTCTTTCGTGCCTGCGTATGGGAAAGCGACTTGATCGTCGGAAGAAGCAGTACATCGGCATCCTCCATTGCCAGAGCCACATTTTCTGGTGGCTCCTCGCCATGGGAGGCGCGCTCCCTCATTATAATAAGGACAGGTTCGCTGCAGTACTCTTGTGCCGCGTCAAAGAACAGCTTTCCTATGTCAAATAGCACATTATCAGTAACTATTACCACGGACTCGTTCTCTTTCACACCCATTGAAGAGCGCAGTATCGTCCTGCAGGCATCCTTTAACATTACTTTTTCTCCTTGAGGTAAACGTGCAGCGCCGCGCCTATTGCAGTGGCATTTTCTGCATCTTTTGGTTTATGAAAAGAAACGCCGAAAAGCTCGCCTACGCCTGCAAGTATGTCCTGTGTTTGTGGTATCTGGGTCAGCTTTCCGATTATTATTATGTCCTTGAAGTTATTTGCGCGAGCGGCAAAGACTGCAAGCACCCCTATTGATTGGCACACAAGATTTATTATAGCAAGCGCCTTGTCGCTATCGTTGGCATCATCTGTCACCTTGCCAAAGTTAGATGCTGTCGCAGTTTCCGGAAGGCCGTTAATAGGGCCGCCAGATATATCCCCCACGGTAAGATCGACATTTCGCAAGTCGCCATCCTTGGCCTTTCGCGTAATTGTATTTATGGAAGACATGTTCAAGATAAGCTTTGAAAGGCCCATAAGCGTTCCGCCGCCTACGCCGCTTCCGCCCCAGTGAGATATATTCCTGCCACTTACGCGCACAAGGGCAGTTCCTGTCCCCATGCTCACAACTATCGCCTTATCGATTCCTGCAAGCTTTGAGCCTGCTGTCCCGATGGACGTGAACTCATCTACTTTCACAACGGAAATGCCAAGAAGGGAGCTGCCCAGACTAGCTGAACCCACGCCTGTTGCGGCTATAACATCCACATCAGAAAGAGACGCACCCAATGTTTCGATTATCTTTGCAAGTGCGCCTGCTGCAGCAGTTATGGGGTCGCTTGCCTCAACGGTGACAACAGAACTTATGTCCCCATCAATCAATGCCACCGCATCTGTTGTGGTTCCCCCTATATCTATGCCTACTATCATAGATTCGTCATCTCCTGTTCCATAACGTATATATGAGTGTTAATAGAAGCCCGATGCCAAATACCATCATTACAGAATGAATGGCGGATGTAAATTCCATGCCAGCAACGAAGAGTGCGGCAGTAAGGAAACCTGCTATGCCTTCTCCCCCCATGAGCCCTGCAGAAACGAGCACTCCAGTATGCTCCTTATCCGGTCTTTTTTTTGCAACTATGTAGCGTATCAGCCCGCCTATTGCAAGGAGGATTCCAAATGTCATGCCAAGAAACATCCCGATGCCAAACGCCATTGCAGAGAATGGAAGCTTCTTTTTTACTATTTTTGTAAAAAGTTCGTAGACGAATGCTAGGGCAAATCCCCCATAAAACGCGATAGGATGTGCAAATCCGAAGATGCTTCCTGCAACAAGCTGCGCCTGCGGTGCAGGCATCTGTGCAGTGAACAAGACATCAGAATATCCCTTAAGGACCACCTCAAGAACTATTGGAGCGGCAATACCTGCGATAATAACGCATATAAGGTCCACCTTCACGATGTCCTTTGGCCTTGTGCCTATTATCTTTGCTGACTTGTAATCATGCCCGATATCCCCAGATATTGCGGCAGCAACAGATACGAAAGTTACTACCATAAATGCTGCAAGGTAGCCAAGATCCATCCTGAGCGCTGAGTAGGTCCCTAAACAGACAAGGCCTATTATTATCCCGAACTGCTCAAGAGGGTCTATGTTCGTCTCCCCGGTCATTCGTGCGGCAACTGTTGCCATTATCCAAACGCCAAGCACGCTTATTGCAGCTGCAAGCACGTGTACGCCTGCAATCATCATTACTATGAATGAAAGCACCGAGACAAATGGCGTTGCCTTTAAGTACCAAGGCCCGCTGAAGTTAAAAAGCGGGGCAAATATCTTTTTTACTTTGGGGCCCACGTAAGCTACAAAAAATCCTATGCCGCTTCCAAGCACGATTCCCATTCCCGCGTTTTGTATAAATGATATGGCATCGCCGCCGACCCACTGGCCTGCGACCATGGCAGGTATTAACACCAGCCAGCCAATAACAGCTCCCCCAAACCATGAGTTGATGGCTATACGCGGCCCAAGGATATACCCGATGCCTATTGCAAGCGGCATTGCAGTAAGTGTTATGTAGATTCCGTAGACTGCCAGGCTTGTGAGTGTTACTCCTAGCGGGATGTAAATATCACGGGAAAGTGCAAAAAGGCCTGCGAAAAGCACCGTAAAGGCAATTAGCATCGCCCCCTTTCCTCCGCTCATCTGTGCTTTAAGTATCTCTGCCCCTGCAGCCCCCGAAGGGTAGGGCAGCTTTTCCTCATCAACAAACGTTCTTCTCACTGGAACGGACAGAAACACGCCAAGCACGCCTCCGCTAACACAGACTAATGCAAGAAGGTACGGGTCTATCATGTCTATCTCAACGCCCATATGGTCTCGCAAAAAAATTATTCCAGGAACTGTGAAAGCAACGGCTGATGCCATAAGCCCGCCTATGGTCCCCCCTGCCTGGGCGACGTTCACCTCGTGTATTGAAACAGGGCTAAAGTGTGAAAATACCTTTAAGATGCCTGCTGATGCCATCACTGAGAAGATTATCGGCCATGGGAGCGCCCCAAGGCGCAGTGCTATGTAGGTCGAGGTGGAAAGCAGGAACAAAGTTAAGGCAACTGCCACAACTAGCGGCCTTATGCCAAATCCAGATCCTCCCTCCTCCTCAGGAATTATCATCCTAATCGCCTGTTCTTGGCATTCATATACTTGTCAAGGGCCTTTATGCTAACCATGTTCATGCTTAGCTTTCTTAGGACAAGTTCTGAGAAAAGGCCTTTGTACACCTCAAGCTTGTTCTTATCAGTTGTGAACTCCTTAAGCATGCGTGTTGTCTTTGGCGACCTGAGGGCTTTTATGACGTCTGTTACTTCCTCCCCTTTAAGCTTCCCGGAAGGTACCATCTCGTCAACCTTTTCCTCCAGTGCCGATACGTTGAACTCTTCCTCAAGGAAAGGGTATATTTTATTATTTACTGTTTCACGAACTGAAAAGAGAAGGCGCGCTACGTCCAGATCATCTGTGTTCTCATCAACCTTCGTTTTTTTAACAGTTATCCATGACTTGTATTTTGCCGAAAAAGTGATATGATCGTCCATAATAATCACAGGGGATTAACGATAGCATATAATAAATACTTTTCTAATTAAATGCGGCTTTGGATATAAAGTACCTAATTGAACATAAAGTCAAATCAGTGAAAAAATTACATAAACAAAAAAACTTAGTAATTAAAAAGGAACTAAAAATTATGGTGAGTTAAAATTTTATTAAAGCTTTATTTATCTTTTATTATTCCTTCTCTTAAATATGTTTTTATAAGGTCTTCTTTACTAAATGGACAATCAATTAAACCTAAAACATTAGAGTTGGATATCTTTAGTTCTTTTGCTATTAATGATAAAAGTTTATTACCATACTCTGGATGGCTAAGGCTGATATAAGTGCGAATACTAGTTTTTTTACCATTATATATAAATGTATAAACAAAATGTTTTCTTCTTTTATTTTTTTTAGATATTTCAAAACCTTTTTCTCTTAAAGCTTTTTCAATATTTTTAGCTTTCCTTGTTGGCACGTTAATCACTGAAAATAAGATTTTATTTTATCTCTTAATTCTATTGCATCTTTAGTAAATTCTATAGAATTGTCTTCGACATATTCTTCATAGAGCATCTCTAATTTTTCGTCTATGATTTCTATTGCTTTCTTAAAAGTATTTGCAAAAGCGTATAAACCTAATTTTTCATTATTAATTTCAATGTTATTATTTACATTATTAGAAATTAGTTCTAATTCAAGTGGTTTTTTCAATTCCAATAAATTTCCATTATACACGACTTCTTTTCGGGAGATATATGTCAATGTATATATGTTAGGAATATGTCCAGTTAGTGTTGTATACATGGCGGTATAAACAGAACTAAATGTTATTTGTGCAACAGGAGTGTAATAACCAGAGCTAGATGTAGATGCCATATATCCATACGGCATATTTGCATAATCTCCTTTCTTAGAATCATGCCGTGAACTATTCAAAATTAATTCATTTCCTCTAAACATATAACCTACTCTTTTCTTAATAGCTCTTCTGGTACATTTGCAGTTACTATGTTCTCACTTTTTATAACATATATGGGTTCACCAGTTTCTTCTATATAATCGTTTTTTAATTTATAAACTGTTGCCAAAACTAATTTTACCTTTAATTCAGTCCCATCCTTTAGTTTATAAACATTCCATTCTTCTTTAGAGGATATGACATCTTCAACTTCAACTTCAACTTTTTTACCTCTGTAAGATATTATCATTTTATATCACTTTGATATTTTTGAATGTTAAACTTTAAATAATTATTCGTAAAGGGGGTTTTGTACAAAAAAGATTTTTAGAAAAAAATAAACCATTAAAAACTTGCTAATAATAACTTGAGTTAAGTATTAACATCTTCGGATTGAATATGATTTATAAGTTCTGACAGCTGATTATAACCATATAATTTAATATTATTATTCTTAATCTCACTATCTAGTTTATCCGATTCATTAATAGCCGACTTGATTTCTTCTGAAGAATAATTTACAATTAAATTAGATTCATTGAATTTTACATTTTTTTCTTTTTCCCATTTTTTTATGTTTTTATTTATCTGGGCTATAGGGGCTAAAAACCTTGTAGCGATTTTGTCTTTTCTTTGAGAAGAAATTTTATCAAAACATTTTATTTCCATATAGATTTGTTTGTCCCCTTTAGTAATAACAAAATCTGTTTCATTGGTATTTTCTGTATATAAATTGCACAAAAATGAAATTTCATTTTTGTTTAATAAATAAGCAATCATATAGGGGTAAAATCCCCCTTCTTTCAAAATTCTTTTAGATATATCTGGTAAAAAAGAATAGAATTTTATTTTTTTAGATTCATTCCCACATTTAGGACAAAATATTACATCTGGAGTTTCCATATGGGGTAAAAAGATAGCTATAAAAGGAGGGTTGCTGTAAGTATGATATTTTACCATATTACAAACGTATACTGTTAAAACAGGGTATGTTACACCCATTTTCTTTATTTTTTCAAGGGCATTATCATCTATGGTTCCTTTTTTATTATCTTCGATTAGTGATAGTACCAATAAGGGTATTAATGAAGCTATAGAATAAAAATCTGCGTTTTCTGGAAGAAATACTTTCATTTCCTTTTCCAGAATTTTTCTATTATTTTCATCAAATGATAAAGGTATATCATCCTCTTTAAACCTTTTTATAATATCCTTTAAAGATGCTTTTTGTATTTGTTCTATTTCTTTTTGGGGTAACTCAGCTATGGCTTTTATTCCAAATGCGGAAACTTGCATATAAAAATTAGTTAATTTCTCCACGTAGGGCAATACTTCAGTTTCCATTTTAGATTCGTAATGCGATTTTATCATTTCTATTGCTTTTTTTTCAATTTCATCAGCTTGCACTAATATGGCCCTATTTTTGAATTTTTTAAGATAGAAATATTTTCTATGATTAGAAAAAAGTTTTATTAAATTGTTCTCTTTTAATATTTCGTTCATAAATATGTTCAATTCGTTTTTTGTTCTAACAATTTCAATAAAATTAGCAATGTCACTGTCTTCAATATTATTTTCAAATATCAATGTTTCTCCGTTTTCTTGATACAGAGTAACTTTATTTGATACCCGCATATTCGTAAACTTCCCTTACAATAACTTCTGTAGGACTATGCTTATAATTTCGGACGAGTTCTTTTATCTTTAAATCTTCATTCTTTGATATTGAAAATAAATTGAGACTAATTTTTCCTTTTCTTGTCAAAGAATATTTATATAAAATACAATTATTGCCTTTTACTTTTTTTTCTTCAATTAGATTAAAATTCACAAGATTGTCTAAAACTTCTTGCATTTCTCGTGAATAAGGGCCATAATAATATTTTACAAATATAAATGGTGCTTCAATATTAAATTTGTATTTACCTAAATACATTAATTTTTGAAATCTTTTTCTGCCCGATATATCGCCATATTTTAGAAAATTTAATAACAGCAATTCTTTTTTTACATTATTAGCCATTATTCTAGCGTTAATCATTATTGCTCCCTTATAATAAAACTATAAAAATATTGTTATTGATTTAATAGCTTCAAAATCAAATTGCTATTTTTCTCTTTTACCCATTTTCCATCAATGAAAAGCTCTTTTTTATTTGTGGAAAGATTTGTGTGTGATTAGATTCTCATGAAAAAATAGCTTATTAAAATATGGAAGATTATGAACAATTGCCTTTTTTATTTTGTGCAATTTCCTGAGCGTATCGAGAGGACCTTTTGTTTAAGTGTCCTCTTCGTTTATCTTGTTCCTGTACAAGTGTACTGTTTTAGTCGGGAATGCGAACTCTATACCTGCCTCGTTTAGGTCGTTGTAGATGTTATCTACCACCTTGCGCTCAACGCCCCACTTCGTGCCAAAGTCATCTACCCAAAATAATGCCCTAAATGTAAGGGAATAGTCTGCAAGATCGAGAAACTCTATGCAAGGCTCCGGGTCTTCTAAGATTAGTTCTACCTTCTTTACAGCCTTTAGTGCCACTGCCTTTGTCTTTTCGATATCACTTCCGTACACCACTCCAAACGGCACCTGCCCCCGCTCCATTAGCTTTGGCTGCGCATAGTTGATTATCTTTGAGTCTGCCATCTTGCTGTTGGGGATTATTATCACGTTATTGTCATAGGTGCGTATCCTTGTTGAGCGCAGTGTTATCTCGTGTATGGACCCTACCTCGCCGCTATCAAGCCTTACCTTATCACCGGTCTTGTAGGTCCTGTCGAGTATTAACATGATCCCAGATAAAAAGTCCCTTAAGCTATCCTGAACTGCAAGACCTATAACAAGACCAACTATCCCAAGACCTGCAAGGAAAGGGGCCACCTGAACTCCCCATATACCCAAGATCGCTATTAAGGTAGCGATGATGATAACGAGATTCACTATCTTCATAAATATGGGGAAAATGGTGTCCCCGTATTTTGACCTTGTGCTTTTAAGCCATTTGCGCCCCCACCCATATATGAAGAGGTCAACGCTTTTTGTAAAGACATACGCAAAGAGCACCACTAGAAGCGAGCTTAGAAGCTTGTTGAAGATCCCGATAAAATCGCCTTTTAGAGATAGTGACATTATTACGGTCTTTATCCCTATGATGAGAATAAAATATATTATCGGTTTCTCTGTAGCCTCAACTAATAGGTCGTCTACCTTGGTCTTTGTCTTGGAACATATGCGCATCAGCAGATTTTTGTATATGAATGAGATGACAAGCGCCAATACTAAAAATAATATAATAAGGACAAATGCAAACAGGTAATCGCTGTTAAAATATATGCGCAAGCTCTCAAGAGCATCGCTTATCGGCCTATCGATGTCAACTGCCATATTTATAGGATAATGCGCCCCTTTATTAATTTTTATGTTAGTTTGCCTAGAAAAGTAGGATTATATAATAAAGTGCGACAGAGACGAGTGCGCCTGCAACTGTGCAAAAGAAGTTTGTGTGATTGTTTGTGAACCATTCTCTGCTAGTTTCTAGCGTTGCCCCCAGATACGAATCCACAGAAGCGCCGAAAACCCCTCCAACAAGTGTCAATGCAATGATCTCCTGGCCTGTGAGCTCTGCTGCCCCAAAGCCGCTTGCCCATGCGATTACGCCTATTACAAGGCTGATGCCAACTTCTGCGACCTTGCCAAGTATCGTTATTCCCCCGTCCGTTCCTGCTGGTACCTTCTTGAAGTTTGTTATTAGCCAAGGATCCTTTCTGGAAAGTCGCCCTATCTCGCCTCCAACAGTATCTGATGTTGCGGCCGCAGCTGCTGCAAGGTAGCCGACAATAAAGGCCCCTCCACCAAATATAAACTCCAAAACTATGAAAAACATTGCAACTATCCCATTTCCAAGGACGTTCTTGTAACCTCTGGCTCCGCCGTGTGCTTCTGCAATTCCCTTCTGCTTCTTCTTATCATAGTGGTACTTTGTCGCTGCACCTGAGAATATGAAGAACGCCAATATGACAGCAAATGCGCCCCAGCCTCCAAAAAATATTATTCCCATGCCGAC
>JAUVXU010000034.1 GCA_030603445.1 Methanomicrobia archaeon
CTTTTAAAGTAATTTTTAAACTTTCTAATAATTTCTCATGGGTTCGCTCTTGACAGTTAACTCCGGGAATTTCTATTATCCAACCAATCCACCAATTTCCATCTTTTTTTGTAACAGCAGTATATAAATTATTCATATGCACCTCCATGTAAGTTTAATAATTATTTATTTCTTTCAAATCACATACCAGAGAAGAAACTGGGATGTGTCCCTATTTAAATATTATTTGTTTTTGTCCATTTTGGTTCTCCTGATATAATATATTGCATTTCAATTGTAATATATAACATAATATACTGCAAATCAAATGATATATTACATTTCTTCTTCTTCATTCGTAATCTCACGGCTTTGCCGTTAGGACTGATATTCTCGCCTGTCTACTATTTACTGTAGGGGTTCGATTCATCGAACCCGCAATAATGTAGGGGCACGATGCATCGTGCCCAGGGTAAATAAAATAAAACAGGAAGGGTTTCCATTCGTCGAACCCATATGTTTTTCTTAAAAAGCATCTTCATGTTTCACTATAGCAAGAATATATGCTTCCTCTTTTTCTTTTCTATATATGCATCTATAATTTTTATTGATACTAAATTCCCATGTATTAATAGTGCCCTTTATTGTTTTATTTCGCAAAGAAGGATGCTGCGGATTCTTTATAAGCATATCCAAACACCAATAAAATTTCTCTTTTATTGGTGCTGATAATTTTTTCTTGTTTTTAAGTTTCTTTGTTAAGTTATCAGGAATATGTATTATCTTAATCACTATCTACTGCTTTCTTTAAATCTTTAACAGATGTAAAAGAAGAATACTTTCCCTCTTTAAATTCTTTCTCTGATTCTCTTATCTCCCTTTGGCATCTTTCACTAAAGAAATACGCCTGGTCTTTATCCACAATAACCCCAGGACAAATAAGTATCTTATTGTCTTCTACACTAAATCTTACAATATCACCATCTTCAATATTTAAAATTTTTCTAATTTTTTTGGGAATAGTAAGATGGCCATTTCTCGCTATTCTACCAATTACTTCTAACATCTTCCGCCCACCTCTTTTTTTTTAATTTTATACTTACTATTTTTTCTAAATATAACACATATTTCATAATATATCAATATGCAATTTACATAAAATGTCATTGTGAAAAACTATAGGACAAGCGTCACCCGTTTTCACAAAGCCTGTCTCTGTGAAAACAGTAAACAAGCCCGCCTTGTCTACTGTTTGCTGTAGGGATACGCGATGCATCGTGTCCGCAGTAAAACAAAGACGGGATCAGGAAAAATGTAGGGGCGTATTGCATACGCCCAAGAAAAAACAAAAGATAATAAAACAGAAAGGGCACAATTCATTGTGCCCCTTGTACGATAAGAATATCTAAATTATTAACTAAATATGTTAACATGATACTGGATGAGTTTGTAGTTGGTTAAGGCCGTTGTGCCCCTGGAGCAATCATTATTTTGATGATTAGCTCGTGTTTTGTAGATGGACCGCCCTCCTACAATCTTGAACAGTATCAGAAGCGAAAGATTAAAGTCTTTCAGCTTGGGTTCCCACAAGGTTAAGTTATAGAAGGGCGACCCAACGCAAACTCTCCTAAAAACTATTAGGAGGTTTCATAATGTATTATATCGGAATTGACGTCTCAAAGAAAGACTTATCAGTATTTAACG
>JAUVXU010000042.1 GCA_030603445.1 Methanomicrobia archaeon
CCAACAACGAGGTCAGGGACTTTATATTCCCAAGATTTACGATTTTGTCAAAAGGAAGGAAATAAGTATTAGGAGATGAATTGGATAAACTGTTGAAGGGATAAATGATGAAATCAATAGTTTGGATTGGCAAAACTGCCAGAGGAGCCGATATCTTCGTTAGAGAAAGAGCTTATGCGATAGCGCGAAGACAAGCTCCATTTGTCATTACAGACATTTGGCCCGATAAGAGTGGTTATCAGGGCTATAAAGTTGTCCATCTAAAGGGTCAAGATAAAATTGCGATTCTGGGTCATGCTTATATGCATAGAATTCAGCTACTGGAAAAATATAGAGTTCTTGAAAAAGCAAAGAGGGTTTTATCTAACAGTATATTCATTGACAATCCGTATCGGGGGTGATAAACAATGTATGGACACCGTGAAATATGGGATTTTGGCAATTATTCAACCAATACTGTGAAAGCAATTAAAAAGCATTTAGACGCCTTAGAAAAATTAGGTTTCCCGATGGGTTCAGATGAAATGCATGCAGAACTCAGAGCAGAATTAGAAACACGGACACTGCGACGAAGAAGAAAAAGGTAAAATATTTTTTGCATAAAACATAAGCGAAAGAAGAGGAGGTGAAGAGTGGAAATGTAAATTTATATAGTTCAAATTCACTAAAATTTTTTGCATAGGAGGCCTATGCTTCAAATGTTTCCTCTCTCTAACTTCATGAAGAATAAATCTTTTAATTTATTTCGCGATGCCTATAGACGTGGAGGCCCGCATCTGCGGGTGTGCAACCATTTAGGCCTCCTTGGTTCGTCTCCTCTCCACGTCGGGCAATTGGGTGGGATAAGGGAAGATGCCTATCGTGGCATCTTCTTATTCCTCCATAAAATTAGGACTTGTAAGGATGACACCAGAAACTAAAACAATCGCGATTACGATTACCCATGGGATGATAGTAAGAAATATACTTAGGACTGATATTTTCAAAATCCTAAAGAAATCTTCGAGAATAACTCTCGTAGTATTACCCCTAACGTCGCTTCACAACAATACAAAGTTTATCGCAGAATTTGAGGAAGAAAATGTCACCGTCAAAAATTGGCCTTTCAAAATAAATCCTATAGAATGGTTGTTGCGAAAGTTCGGTGAACGAACACCAAAAGCAGTCTGCACTTGCATACGCTTATGGTTGGATATGGGCTGCACGGCGGGGAAACGTT
>JAUVXU010000038.1 GCA_030603445.1 Methanomicrobia archaeon
TTGAAATAGTAGATGCTTTCTGAATACCTGCCTCCGCCCTCTTTTGCAATAAAAAAGTATAAAACTGATTATATAAATCATATTTGCGTTTAATATTTAAGGCTAAGTTCTAAGTATAACAGCAATTATTTGTATATTAGTCAGATGAAATCAAGTCAAGAAATCAAGGAGTTATTTGTTCAATTGCCGATATCCTCCCAAAGGCAATTATTGGATGAGTTGCTGCAAGAGCAGGAATTACAAGGCAAGATATTAACAGATGCCCAGGAAGAAATTTCCGGAAAAAGGGAAAAGAAACCTTGTCCACATTGCACGAGCAAGAATGTATATAAGAGGGGAAAACAGAAAGGGGTCCAGATGTACCAATGCAATGATTGCGAAAAATGGTATAGTGAAACAACAGGGACGCCTTTATACGATATCAAGCTTAAATCAAAATGGCAATCTTATCTACGTTGCATGGAGAATGGCATGCCAATAAAGAAGATTGCAAAAGAAATCGGGATAAGCATCCAGACAAGTTTTGACTGGCGGCACAAGATATTGAGTTCACTTAACCAGTTTGTCCCTGAGCAGTTGTCATCAGAAGTAGAGTGTGACGAATTGGAACTGGCACTTAACAATAAGGGCAGCCGGAATTTAGACAGGGAATCAAGAAAGAGGGGAAATGATTTCATACGGAACATTGGAAAAGATGAAGTCACAGTTGTCCAGGTTGTAACTGCAGTTGAACGTAAGGGTGAGAAATACCTTAAAGCCGTTGCTTCAAAACGCCTTAGCAATGAAGAAATCACAAAGGCATTGGATGGGAAGTTGGCCGACAACACGATCCTGATTACGGATAAACACCCATCTTACAAGGCTTTTGCCAAAGACAACCCTGCCATACAGCACAAAGCGCTGTTGGCCAAGGATCATGTAGACAGGAATGATAAAAGCATCCATCTGCAAAAAGTCAACAATGTCCATGCACAGGTCAGACAGTTCTTGCGTCCATTTAATGGGGTAAGTTCAAAATATTTACAAAACTATCTGAACTGGTACGCCTATGCGGACAAGATAAGGGGGAGTAAAACAACCCTGAAACAATGGTTCTTGATAATGCTGTTGAGCGATCAAGCATATCATTATTATGAGATGTTTAAACAAAATGCTGTTATACTTAGAACTTAGCCCTATTATTTAACTTTCGAATAGGAGGCAACTATGAATAAACGTATTTTGGTAATTACAGGTGACAATATTGGACTTGGATTTAATCAGATTGAATTTCCGGATATTGAGTATTTGCAATTTCCTGTTATCATAGATGAGCAGGAATTTCGTGAATCTGAAACATATAATGCAAAT
>JAUVXU010000009.1 GCA_030603445.1 Methanomicrobia archaeon
AAGTACTTGCGATTGATACAGTTTGATGAGGCCAAACAGAAAATTGGGGCATTCTTCAAGCCCATAGCGGATGTGGAGCATGTTCCACTTACAGAAGCCTGCGGCAGGGTGCTTGCAAAAGATATACGCTCCAAAGTTGACGTCCCAGCATATGAGAAGTCCCAAATGGACGGGTATGCAGTAATTTCAAAAGATCTTCATAGCGCCTCTGAATCGTCCCCAGTTTCACTTTTGTGCATAGAGGACATAGATGCAGGAACAACACCAACTAAAGCATTATGCCGCAACTGCTGCTCATACGTTGCAACAGGGGCACCCCTCCCCAAAGAAGCTGATGCTGTTGTAATGCTTGAGGACACGGTAAGAAAAGGGCAAACGATCATTGCCCATAAGAGCTTGGTGCAATGGGAAAATGTCATGACAAAAGGATATGACCTAAAAGAAGGGGACATCATAGTAAAAGAGAACACTAAGCTTATCCCAAGACATATCGGTGCGATCTCAGGCACAGGAACAACTACTATTCCAGTATTCAGACGTCCGAAAGTTGCGGTCTTCTCAACAGGAAACGAGATAATCCTTCCAGGCGAATCTCCATTTTATGGGATGACATATGATGTCAACGCTGCATTTCTTGAGGCGCAGCTAAAAGAACTTGGCTGCGAAGTTTGCAATTTTGGGATAGCTAAGGATGAATATGATGATATCGTAGAAAAGCTGTCTGCAGCTAAAGGGTATGATGCTATCTTGCTATCTGCCGGCGTGTCAAAGGGGCATAAGGACCACGTTTATGACGCAGTCTCCTCATTGGGAACTGTCCATGTCTATGGCATCAATGTAAAACCTGGAAAGCCGACGCTGTTTGCAACAATCGGTTCCGCTAAGGTATTTGGGCTTCCTGGGCATCCAACATCGTGCTACACTATTTTTACTTTGCTAGTAAAACCAAATATATGTTCTATGATGGGAAATACCATTTTCCCTGTAGTTAAGAGATACCCTTCCACAAAACAACTGAGCGTCCCCAAGGGCAGAATGCAGTTTCTTCCCGTATCCCTTTTGGACGGCGGCGCAACACCTTTATTTAGAGGCAGCGGAGCAATATCAAGCTTTTTAAATGCTGACGGATTTGCAGTTTTGGATGAGAATACGGAGTATGTGGACGTTGGCGACGAAATTGAGGTATATGTGATAGGTGGCTAATATGGTATTAGGAAATGGCGTGCCAGTAAATAACATTCGAATAGCACTTACAAAGAGGTGTAATCTTTCATGTATATTTTGCCATGGCGAGGGAGAGCCACCAGGCGTGGATAATGGAAGAGAGATAACGTTGCAGGATATAGACGATATGCTTTGTGTGGCAGAAGGTCTTGGCATAACAAAAGTGCGCTTTACCGGCGGAGAGCCACTCATGCGAGAAGACATAACAGATATCGTAAAATGCGCTTCCAAGTATATGAAAGACATATCCCTTTCTACCAACGGGATTCTTCTTGGGCCGATTGCACAGGACCTAAAGGATGCGGGCCTTCATCGCGTCAACATAACTCTTAATACCTTAAATCCAGCAGTATACGAATCAATATCCGGCATCAATGCGCACGAACAGGTCATGAGGGGAATAGAGGGGGCATACAACGCCAATTTGTTGCCAATTAAACTTAACATGGTCATGTTGCAGTGCAACTATCGCGAACTTGAAGAGATGATAAAGTTTCTTAAGGGGGGCATGGTGCTTCAGCTAATAGAGCTTATATCCCCTCGCGAGCACGAGTCCACCAATT
The DNA here is from genome assembly GCA_030603445.1 of Methanomicrobia archaeon. Classification (GTDB taxonomy): domain Archaea; phylum Methanobacteriota_B; class Thermococci; order Methanofastidiosales; family NM3; genus NM3. The sequence continues at coordinate 1,788 of JAUVXU010000009.1, forward strand.
TTTACAAAGAAAATTATGTCGATATATCCCCAATAGAGAAATACCTTGAGACAATTGCAATAAGTGTGAAAGAGCGTGCCAAGCACCGCAGGAAGAAGTATTTTCTGCCCCAGGAGGTGGAGGTCGTCCATTCTATGCACAACAGCAGCTTTTGTCAGAACTGCACAAGCATCAGGGTAACAAGTGAGGGTTTTATAAAAAAATGCCTGTTTATAAATGATAATTTGCGCAAGGTAAATAACTTTAGGGACCATGAAGAACTACGCGAGGCAATGGTAAAGTCTATTAATGAAAAAAAGCCTTATTGGTGTTAATATGAAGGTCATAGTAAGGTATTTTGCAAAAATAAGGGAAATTACCGGCAGATCTGAAGAGGTGCTAGACATTTCCAATAAATCCGTGCTCGGGGATGTCATCTCACTGGTCTTTGATAAGTACATAATAGAAATAGAGGGGATGCCCCTGCTATACTCTGTCAATTACGAGTACGCTGATACAGACACCGTATTACAGGACAACGATGAGATTGGCATACTGTTTCCGGCAAGTGGTGGTTAGATGATTCGCATACAAGAAGAGGATTTCTCAATAGATGAACAAGTTTGCCTGCTAAAGAGAAATCACTGCGGGGCGATATCTTTCTTTTTAGGAACTGTAAAGTCCCCGTTTGATGGAAAGAACGTCGTTGCCTTGGAACTTGAGGCATATATGGAAATGGCTGAAAAAAAGCTTGCATTAATAGAAGAAGCTGCAAAGAAGGAATTTAAACTAGAGGATGTATGCATAATACATCGCATCGGAAATCTCCTTCCGGGGGACAACATATTGTTAGTTGGGGCTGTTTCCGTATCCCGTGCAGATGCAATCTCTGGAGTAAATTACATTTTAGAGAAAATAAAAAAGGATGTCCCAATTTTTAAGAAAGAATATCTTGAAGATACTATTTTTTGGCATGGTGAATGATATGCTTACACACGTTTCTGACAAAGGAGTAAATATGGTTGATATATCAGGTAAAAAGGCCTCAGGCAGAAAAGCAGTTGCGATGGGAACAATATATCTTCGTAAGGACACAATTAAACATATCCAGGATGCAAAGACGAAGAAGGGCAACGTGCTTGCTACGGCGCAAGTTGCAGGCATAATGGCTGCAAAAGAGACGTCGAGTCTAATCCCGATGTGCCATCAGATACCTCTTGACCTGGTGTCTTTGGAGTTTGACGTCACTTCAGATAGCATAGTAGCTACCTGCACAGTCAAGACACAGCACAAAACAGGGGTGGAGATGGAAGCGCTTGTTGGAGTTAACAATGCCCTTTTGACCATATGGGACATGGTAAAATCAAATGAGAAGGATGAGCGCGGCCAGTACCCTGTAACGCATATAACGGGTGTTCATGTTGTAAGAAAGGAGAAGTGAAGGCCATGTCTACAGCTAAGCACAAGGAACAATCCCCAAAATCGTTAGCTTTTTGCGTTATTACAATATCTGACTCATGCTCGAAAGGAGAAGCAATAGATGGGTCCGGAAAAGTTATCGTGGAAATGCTTATGCAAAATAACAGTGTTTTGGCACATAAGATCGTGCCGGATGATAAGGAGGATATAGTAAGAACAGCTAGAGAGCTTCTTCCTATTTGTGACTGCCTTGTAACTACAGGGGGCACCGGGCTTTCAGCAAGGGACGTGACAATAGAGGCTTTATCGCCTCTTATTGATAAGGAAATAATCGGATTTGGAGAACTTTTCAGAAGGCTAAGCTGTGATGAAGTAGGAAGCGCAGCTATAATAAGCGGCGCACTGGCCGGTGTTATTGGGGATAAGGTAGTATTTTGCCTTCCCGGAAGCGTGAATGCAGTAAAGCTTGGGACAGGCATAATTCTTAAGGAAGCAAATCACATCATAAAACACGTGAGGGAGTAGATGAGAAAGTTCAAGTCGCTTGTGCCTTATGACGAAGCATTGGAGAAAGTATTGGAATATGTGCCGCCTCCTGGCACAAAAACAATCTTGTTAGAAGATGCAATGGATGTGGTGATAGCAGGAGATATCTATGCGCCTGTCGACTCTCCCCCTTTTGATCGTTCTGCAATGGATGGGTATGCCGTAGTTGCAGAAGACACGTATTTAGTTGCAGAAGATTCTCCTGTAACTCTAACTCTTATTGATTCTATCAACGCAGGCGAGGTTTCAAGGCATAAGGTCTCTTCAGGAACAACCATAAACATCATGACTGGGGCGAAGATGCCTGACGGGGCATCTGCAGTTGTCATGCAGGAGTTTGCAGCCAGGCATGAAGATTTGGTGGACATATGCAAGAAGGTTGCACCAAACACCCATATCTCCAATCGCGGAGAGGACTATTGCAAAGATGACCTGGTGCTAAAGGAAGGGGCCACAATAACCCCGCAGGCAATGGCTTTGTTAAAATCACTTGGGTTCCGTAATATAGAGGCAAAAGTGCTGCGTGTTGGCATAATCGTGACAGGCGACGAACTTTTACAAGAGCATAGAGAAGGCGATCTTGGGAAGATAATCGATTCTAATTCCATAATGCTAAAAGGCCTTTTGCAAAAGGCACGATGCACGATTAGTTACCATGCACTAGTGCCAGACAAATCAGACGAGATATCTAAAGCAGTTTCGGATGCATCTATTGTGTCGGATTTTGTGCTTATAACAGGCGGAAGCTCGTTTGGGGAAAAGGACCTAGTTTCCGGCATGCTTTGCAATTATATTTTTCATGGCGTTGGGATAAAACCAGGAAAACCTATTGGATTTGCAATGATGGGCGTGCCTGTATTCTCCCTTTCCGGATATCCCGTTGCTGCGTTTACGCAGTTTTATCTGTTTGTGATTCCTTTTATAGAAAAGGCATTTGGGTCAAAGTTGCTTACAACAGTCACGCTTCCGTTTGGAGACGCGATCGCATCCTCGCTTGGCCGCCGGGAGTTTGTGCGTTGCATTGTGCGAGAAAACAGTGTTCTTCCAGTTCGCTTATCTGGTTCTAGTATGCTTTCATCAGTGACAAAGGCTGATGGATTCGTTTTAACAGACAGCTTTTCAGAAGGCATAAACAGTGGGGATGATGTTGCCTTCACATACTTTTTTAGATAGGCGTTTTAGGAACTTCTTTTTTTCAGAGTTTATCAAAAATAGTGCTAAAGAAAAGAGATTAAATTATATTCTTTTTGTACTTAAACATCAATTGGAAGCATTATTGTAAATATTGTTCCTTCCCCTTCCTTGCTTTCCACTTTTATCTCCCCTCTTTGGGATTTTACTATCTTTTCTACGATTGCTAGGCCCAGCCCGCTATTAGATGGAGACGTTGTGTATCCCCTATCAAATACTTTCTCTATCTCTTTGGGAGGTATGCCTGCCCCATTGTCCTTGACCTTTATCACGTTCCAATTTCCTTTTTGCTCGTGCTTTACCCATACCTTGCTTGGCTTTCCGTGCTCGACAGCATTGATAAAAAGATTTTGAAATACCTGTTTCCATCTTTCTGGATCGCATTTTATTATTGGGAGTTTGTCTGCCATAAAATCTATATTCTTTGGAATAGTGGTCTTTGCGATGCCATCTATTAGGACATTCAAATCCACGCCCTGGGCATAGTCATTAGCTTTTCCAGCGTCTGCTAGTGCGAGGTTTCGTCGTATGAACTCATCAAGCTCCCCTATTTGTTTAATGATCTTCGTACTCATTCCAGTTTCATCGGTCTCCTTGAGCAATTCCGCATATCCCTTTATCACCATAAGGGGATTTTTGATATCGTGGGCAGTGGTGTGTGCAAACTCTGATAATTCTTCTCTTTGTTTTCTAAGTGCTATCTCCGCCTGCTTGCGTTCGGTGATGTCATGCCCTATAATAATAATGCCTTTCTGCTCACCGTCTGGATGAAAAACAGGCGCTTTTGTCACATCAAAAATCCGGACTGAACCGTCGGAATCAGGGATAGTCTCTTCCCCGTGAACAAGATTGCCCCTCTCCCAAGCTCTTGCATCGGTCTCTTTGCAGGTAAGGAAAGAACCTCGAAGCTTACTGTTGAGTTTTGCCAATTCAGAATCTTTCTTTCCCCGATAGTCTATACCCTCAAGCTGGAAAATACGGATGCTGGCATCATTAGCTTTGAGCCATCGTCCGTTTCCATCCTTAAAACAAACAAAGTCGGGCATGGTATCAATCAAAATTTGCAACTGTTTCTCACTTTCCTCCAGCGTCTTTTCCGACTGCCTTTTTTGAAGAGCTATAGCAGCTTGTTTTACAAATGCTTCAATCATTATTTTATTTTCTAACTCAGCGTTTTTGGACAAGAATATTACGGCATTTCCAAACATTCTTTTCTCCTTTACAAAACCCATTGCATATATTTTACTTATGCCATAAATTTTTTCAATAGCATTGCAAACAGGTTTTGGCAGTGTTTTTAATGAAATGCCATATAGGCCTTTTTCATAATCATGTAATCTGCCGTCAGTTAGATAAGAAATATTTTCATCCTTTGCATTGTACGTTATCCCTTCGGGATGCCTTCCGAGAAGTTTTATAATGCCTTTGGAAAGTTTTCCCATTCCTACCACTGTGCGAGTGGTCAAGATTTCTCCAGCCTCATCAATTGAATTAATGATGACAATTGATTCTCCAACGAATTCTCTTAATTTTTCCCCAATAAAACGATAAATATCTTCATCTGGAGAAAATTCAACAAATTCCATAGCAGTTTTAGACAACAATTCAATGTTTTTACGTTGTTTCCTTTCGTTCTCTTCTAATTCTTTTCTTTTGTTGCTTGTTTCAAAAAGTTCTATTTGGGTCTTTATGGCATTATAGAACCTGTCATAACCGGCAAGCCCAACGTCCTTTGTGAAGTAGTCGCTTGCCCCGTGTACGAACACATTACGGGCGACCTGTTCGTTGCCCTGCCCTGTTAGAAATATGATTGGTGTAAAGACATTTCTTTTTCTCGCTTCCTTGAGAACGTCAAGACCATTTCCCCCAATAATCTGATAGTCGCAGACTATGCAGTCGTATTTTTTTTCGTTTATCTTTCGAATAGCTTCTTCAACAGAGGGGACAAGAGCAAATGAGAATTCTTCTTCCTGTTTTCTATTGGATATTAGTTTCATCTGAATTTGAAACATTTCAGAATAGTCTAAATCGTCTTCTATGTGGAGAATTTTAAGCTTTTTAGCCATTGCAACGTTATATTAAACGGGTTTTAAAAGTTAAAAACTTTTTGTAAAATTGTATAATCAATTTTCTTTAGCCGCCATCCTTCTATTTTTAAGGTGGTTAATAGAAGATTGTAAAATGCCAGACTAGATGATTAAAAAAATATAATGAAAAGAAATTATAAGAAATATTTTTAAGAAAGGGCGCGTAAATTTATTTCATGTCAATTATTGATAAAAACAGGAAGAGGTGAAGTATAATGCCGACGATTACTGTAGAAGGGCCGCCAATAGATATTGGACGAAAGAGGGAGCTTGTGAAAAGACTTACAGAAGTTGCAATTGAAGTATATAAAATTGAACACATTACTGTGCTTATACGGGAAAATCCCCCTGAAAATGTTGGAGTAAACGGACAGTTGATAGCGGATCGCAAAAGACCCAAATAATTGCCTAAAAATTTATTGGGGAAAATGCCTCAATAGACATTTATAAAATTAGGGTTAGTTATTAATCATGGAAAAAGAGAGGCAGGCTTACGCATACGCCTTAATGGCAGTATTGTTATGGTCAACTATTGCTTCTGCTTTTAAGATCTCATTAAGGTATCTGGATTTTTTGCAACTGTTATTTTTTGCTTCACTTGCCTCAATTGTGGTTCTTTTCCTAATTCTGCTAATCCAGAACAAGCTATCCTTGCTTAAAAGATATTCAAAAGAAGAGTATATCCATTCTGCGCTGCTTGGTTTTTTAAACCCATTTCTTTATTATGTTGTTTTACTTAAAGCATACTCACTTCTTCCAGCCCAAGAGGCCCAACCATTGAACTACACATGGCCTATAGCGCTTGTTTTATTGTCCATTCCACTGTTTAAACAGAAAATAAAGTTCAAAAGCATTGTCGCAATTGTTATCAGTTTTATTGGGGTAGTTATAATCGGCACAAGAGGGGATCTGACTGCATTAAAATTTTCAAATCCTTTGGGGGTTTTGCTGGCTGTTGGCTCTTCAGTGATATGGGCGTTGTTTTGGATATATAATACAAAGGATAAGAGGGATGATGTAGCAAAATTATTTTTGAATTTTTTGTTTGGTTTTATCTTTGTTTTAATTGCAACTCTTTATTTTTCAAAAGTGGAGTTTCCTCAGGCTAATGGAATTTTAGGTGCAGTTTACGTTGGTTTATTCGAGATGGGAATAACTTTTGTTATCTGGTTAAAAGCTTTAAAATTTTCAAAAACAACTGTAGGGATAAGCAACCTTGTGTTTTTATCCCCCTTTATTTCATTGATATTTATCTATTTTATAGTTGGAGAAAAGATATTATTCTCAACAATAATAGGTTTGATCTTTATAGTAACAGGCATAATAATACAGCAACATAGCAGCAGATGAAAGAGAATTGATGCATTCTGTTGTTAATAGCGCAATAAATCTTGTAAAATGCTCTATTTAGCAGATATTTATAAAATGGATAAAGGGGTATAAATTTAATATGTTTGGCAGATTAAGGCGAAAAATTCCATTAATCGTACTTGTATTACTTTCTCCTGCCATCGCGGAACTGCTTTCTGGTTCTTCTCCTCCGTTGGAATTTATTAATCCTCCCGCTTTTATTATTCTTATAGGCCTTTATGGGAGTGGCATTCTTATCGTAAGGGAACTTTCCATAAAATGGGATAAAGGCTGGGGGGGAGTCATTTTGCTTGGAATGGCCTATGGCATTATTGAAGAAGGCCTTGCAGTAAAAAGTTTCTTTAATCCAAACTGGATGGATTTGAACGTCTTAGGCACTTACGGGAGATGGATTGGTGTAAACTGGGTATGGGTCGTCTGCCTTACTGTATTTCACGTAGTTTATAGTATTGTTCTTCCAATCCTTCTTTTTGACATGATATTCCCATCCCTGAAAAACAAAAGATTGTTGGGTAGAAAAGGCCTTGGCATCTGTTTTATTGTTTTATTTTTTATTACCGGATTTTGTTGTCTTCTTTTAGTATCGTACAGACCGGATGATTTTCTTTATCTTGCAACAGCAATTATTGTTGTTATTCTTTTCATAGGGGCATGGAAAGTTCCGATTGCCTGTGCAGCTGGTAGAAATGTTTACTCTTCTGCACGGCCAAGATGGTTTTTTATTATTGGAGCAATATTTGGTTTCTTGGTTTTTTTTATAATGTATGGCGTACCGCATATTGTAACAGCTCCATTGATCCCAATAGTTCTTGAAATATTGTTATGCCTATTGGTATTGCGATTTATTGCCAAACGTTCTGGATATGATAAGAACGCTTACCATGACTTTGCATTTGCAAGCGGCTTGTTGTCCCCTCTAATACTTTTATCATTCATTCACGAGAGCAATGGCGCTTATGGAATGTCAATTGTCGGCCTATTTTTTATTGGATTCTTATTCTGGTTAAGAAGGAGGATTAGAAAAAACATTGACAGATAGGCAAATATTCATTGTTTATGGAATAAGTGCTCCAAATACGTTCCTTAAAAATAATAAAAAGGGGCATCATGCCCCCCTTATGGCAGTTTTCTAAGGAAGTTCAATAGAAAGTGAAACATATGCATTTGGTGCAGAGAATGATTTTAAAGACACAACCCATGGAACCCCTTCTATCAAGTCGGCGCTTTTAATGTCGTAGGATATGTCTATTCCGCTTGAACCATCTTTTCTGACATAATAGCCAACCTGTTTTGGCCCGTTAAGTATCAAAGACATAGTGTTTGGTATACCCGTCCATTCTGCGTTAGCACTTACCGTGCCTGTTTTATTTCCTGGGACAAAGAATTTGATTGAACCACGATTGTCGGCTAATATGAAAGAAAGAGTGATATTATTGTTTGGGTACGCTACGGTGATGTTGCCTGAAGTTGTGGATGTTCCAAAGTTGACAAGGGATACTGTCCAGAGATTCCCTGAATCAAGATCTGCTTGTGAAACATTATAGCTTACTTCTAGACCACTAGGTCCGTCGCTACGCGCATAATAACCTGTTTGTCCTGGCCCATTAATTATCAGGGCAAGATTTCCTGCTCCACTGCCCCAAGTTGCACTTGCACTGATTAGTCCTGGTTCATCTATTATCAGATAATGTAGCGCATGATGGGGCGTCATGGCAGTTTCAAATTCCACTGTTGTTGTTGGAAAAAAGATAAAGGGGGGTATTGTGATTGTAAAGAATGGCGGAAGCACAAAAGATGGTGCTGCAGTAGTTGTTGGAGCAGCAGTTGTGGTCGGTGGTGGAGTTGTAGTAGGCGCCGCAGTAGTTGTTGGAGCAGCAGTTGTGGTCGGTGGTGGCGTCGTAGTAGGGGCTGCTGTTGTAGTTGGAGCAGCCGTGGTAGTAGGAGCGGTAGTTATAGGTGGGGGCGTCTCGGTAGGACAGCCTTGATTGCTAGGTTCTCCAGGTATGTCGGGGCAAGCATCATACTTGTCTTGAACGCCGTCACCATCTCTGTCGCTTGTTGAGTCGTCTCCCAAAATACATCCTGAAATAATTAGCATCCCAATTATAATAAAGGGCAAGAAGTGTTTTTTCATAAAAATCGCCTGTATAATATTCTTGCATCAACCCTATAAATATGTCGCTTATTTTCAGTGAAAATAAGGCATATCTGCAATTAATGGAAATATGCAAGTTGCTTATACAGTGATTCTTTAGGTTATATGCCTAGATGGATGAAAGGGATTATGCTTCACATATCCAAAAGATTTTTGTTATTGCCTTTTTCTGCAAACATCTGGTATAAGTTAGCCATCTCAATAGCAGTTTGTGCGGCCTCAAATCCCTTGTTACCTGCCTTTGTTCCGGCCCTCTCGATTGCCTGATCGATAGTGTCGGTGGTCAAGACGCCAAATATGACTGGAATGTTTGAATCAAGTGCCACTTTTGCAACGCCTTTTGAAACTTCAGAGGAAACATATTCAAAATGGGGTGTTTCGCCCCTTATGACCGCCCCAAGGCATATGACGCCATCATAGGAATTTTTTGAAACTAACAGTTTTGCTACGCTGGGTATCTCAAAAGACCCGGGTACCCATATGACCTCTATATTTTCTTTTTGAGCACCATGGCGCATTAAACAATCCAAAGCCCCGTCCATGAGCCTGGATGTGAAGAATTCATTGAATCTGCTGATGACAATAGCAAATTTTAATCCATCAGCATTAAGCTTTCCTTCATAAACTTTCATCAGATATAACCTCCTTGTAATTTTTCAAGATGAATAATATGCCCGAACTTCTCTTTTTTAGTCTTCAGGTAATGTATGTTTTCAAGTCTTGGTTCGACTTCAATAGGCAAACGCTCTACATTCCTTACACCATATTTTCTTAAACCTTCTACTTTCAGAGGATTATTGGTAAGGAGTTTTACATTGTTTATTCCAATATCTTTTATGATCTGTGCAGCTACGTAGTATTCCCTGGGATCTGGCTTGAATCCTAAGCAAACGTTTGCCTCAAACGTGTCCTTTCCATTATCCTGCAATTCATATGCTTTGAGCTTGTTATGAAGGCCAATTCCTCTTCCTTCCTGTCGCAGGTAGATAAGCACGCCTGAATCACTTTCTCCTATGATGCGAAGTGATGTTTCCAGCTGTTCCCCGCAGTCACAGCGAATTGATCCCAGAGCATCCCCTGTAAGGCATTCTGAATGAATGCGAACAATAGTAGAAGGGTCGTTCTTAATATCGCCTTTTATCAATGCTACATGGTGTTCACCTGTAGTCGTGTCGACATAGCTTACTCCATTGAAATGGCCATGTTTTGTGGGCGAATCAAAAGATGCCTCTCTTCTTACAAAAATTTCTTTTGACCTTCTGTACCTGACAAGATCATCGATAGTTATTATCTTTAACCCAAAATTATCGGCGATTTTCTCCAGCTGGGGCAGTCGTGCCATCGTGCCATCTTTATTTAGTATTTCACATATTACACCAACTGGCTCTAATCCTGCAATTAAAGCTAGATCAACAGCCGCTTCCGTATGCCCCATGCGTTCTAACACGCCTTTTTCACGTGCTTGCAAGGGGAATATATGACCAGGCCTGCGCAGCATGCCTGCATCTGCATCCGGCCTAACAAGCGTCATGATAGTTTCGTGTCTCTCAAAGGCAGAGATCCCTGTGGTGGTCTTGACGCCATCAACAGAAACACCAAAAGCTGTATTATGGGGATCCGTGTTCGTGGATGTCATCGGGTGGATGCCTAGCCTATTCATCCCTTCTTCTTTCATAGGCACACACAGCAGACCTCTTCCGTTAGTGATCATGAAGTTTATTTTCTCAGGGGTAGAATGTCCTGCAGCCATTACAAAGTCCCCCTCATTTTCCCTGTCCTCGTCATCGACCACAATGACAATTTTTCCTTTCTTAATATCGTCAATGGCTTCTTCTATAGTGCTTATTTTCATATAATCCCTCAAAAACCCTTCTCTATTAGAATGCGAGTGTTTATTTCACTTTTTTTATTTTTAGACGTATATTTCTCAATATATTTTGCTATGATGTCATATTCTATGTTTATGTTATCCCCTATCCTCTTTGAAGAAAGAATAGTGGACCTAAGTGTATGTGGTATAAGGGCGACCTCAAATGAAGTATCGTCCACAGACACTACTGTAAGGCTTGTACCATCGATTGCAACAGACCCTTTCTCCACAACGTAGCGGGTGGAAGGGACTTGAATTCTAAAATGCTTGGAATTTTTTTCATCCCATATGTTAACTATCCTGCCTGCCTCGTCTATATGGCCAGTAACGATATGCCCATCGACCCTTCCATCGATTCGTAGAGCGCGCTCCAGATTTAGAGGGCTGTTTTGCTTTAGGGAGTGAAGGGTGGACCTTCGCATAGTTTCAGGCATAACATCAACGGTCATGCTGCAATCATTTGTGTTGCGCACAGTAAGGCAGACACCATTAACTGCAACACTGTCTCCAATTTTTATATTTTCCATTACAAAACTTGCTGCGATATTCAAACTATAGTTAGAACCATCATTTTTTATAGAGATTATTTTTCCAATTTCTTCAACTATGCCCGTAAACATGACATTTCCTCAAAAAGGTGTTTCTACCTGTATATGGTACAACCTTTGAGTAGGCATATTAAAAATATTTGGGTAGTTAATCAATTATGAGTAATTTAATAAGTAAGAGGATATGCACAATAAACTGATAAATTATTAGAAGAACTTATCAAAAAGTTTGTGTTTTTCAATAGCGTTCACTATTATAAGGGATAATACGGCGCCAGAGACGAACTGCAAGACGTTAAGTGGTATCTCACTTAAAGCGGCAGGGTAACCAAATAGATATACTTCAGCCAAAAAATAACCTAAAACTAGCACGACCCCTCCACATGAAAGAGCTATTACTTTGTATTGCAGTGTTTTCTTCTTATATGCAATCGTCCCGACGACAAATCCTTCTATCCCTTTGACGACAAGTGTTATTGGGGCAAATGCACTAAAACCTAAAAGGAGATCGGCAAGAGCAGAACCAATTCCCCCTACAAAGCCGCCGACCACACCACCAAATAACATAGCTGCGATATAAATGACAGTTTCCCCAAGATTAAAATATCCTCCTGTTGCAGGAATTGGAACTACCAAGACCATGGTTGCCACGCATACAAAAGCAGTAAATAGCGCGCGTATAGCTATATCTTTGGATTGCATGGTTTAATAAAAAATATGGATATTAAAAACATTTGTGTTCCTACACAATAATGAGTAAGAAAGAAAAATGAAAGGATCACTGCTTAACAGATTTCCAATCATTAAGGAAACTATCAAGGCCTTTGTCTGTTAAAGGGTGCTTGAACATCTTTTCAAGAATGGCAGCAGGAATGGTTGCAACATCTGCTCCAAGCCTGGCAGACTCAAGAACATGCAGTGGGTGTCTTATGCTTGCCACGATAACCTCTGCATCAATGTTATAATTGTTCTTTATTGTGGCGATATCTGAGATTATCTCCATACCATAATGACCGATATCATCAAGTCTTCCAATAAATGGCGAGAGAAAAGTGGTCCCTGCTTTCATGGCAATCAATGCTTGGCTGACAGAGAAAATAAGCGTTGTATTGGTCATTATCTCCTCATCGCGAAGTATGGGTAGCGCCTTTACGCCTTCTTTGATGAAAGGGACCTTAACGACAATGTTGTCGGACCAAGTAGAGAATTCACGAGCCTCTGCAAGGATCCCATCAGTGTTTTCACTTGTGGCCTCAACAGATACAGGTCCATCGACAATAGCGCATATGTCACGTATTATGCTTTTGAAACTTTGCTGTTCTTTTGCAATAAGGGAGGGATTTGTGGTTACACCATCCACTAAACCCATATCGTTCCAATACTTTATTTCTGAAATATTGGCCGTGTCTATAAAAAACTTCATTTCACCAACTCCTTAGCTTTTTTTACAATGGCATTAGACGAAATGCCATACTTTATATACAGGTCCTTTGGGCTGCCAGATTCTGTGAAGCTACGAACCCCCAAACGAGAAATACGTGTTGGGTAAGCACTGCTAAGGTATTCACACACCCTGCCGCCCATGCCGCAATACACGCTATGGTCTTCAACTGTTATTATCCTTCCACAGCGTTTTGCAGCAGCAACAATGGTCTTCTCATCAAATGGCCGCAATACCTGCATATCTATAACTTGTGCTGATATATTGTCTTGCTTTAGTTTAGAAGCAGCTTTTAATGCATCATGTGTAGAATAGCCGCATGTAAAAATAGTAACATCCTCTCCTTCGCGCAGGACATGCGATTTTCCTGCATTGAAGTCTTCATTAGGGTCGTATATCTGCTCTACACTGTCCCTAAATAAACGTACATAACTGGGTCCTTCTTCATTGTATATGTGGTGGATGGTCGCATATGTAGAAACAGGGTCGCTTGGAACATATATTTGCATATTTGGAAGTGTCCTCATCATGGCCAAGTCCTCATTGGCATGATGGCTTGCCCCATCTTTTCCAACAGATATGCCTCCATGGGTGGATACTAAGTTCACATTAAGATTGGGATATGCTATGCACATACGTATCTGATCAAAAGACCTTCCCGGCACAAATGCACAAAACGTTGAAACGAACGGGTGCTTTCCACAAGACGCAAGACCTGCGGCCGTTGCTACCATATCCTGCTCGCAGATGCCCATATTGAAAAATCTATCAGGATATTTTTTGCCAAAGACCGCCGTTTTTGTGGAACCAGATAGGTCCGCATCAAGCACGACAACATCTTTATCAGAATCACCCAGCTCTGCTAGAGCCTTCCCATATAAGTCACGTACATTTACTTTCATAAGGAACACTCCCTTATGGCCTCTTCGTACTGTTCGGATAGAAGAGGTTTTCCATGCCAGTTGTTTTTGCCTTCCATGCAGGATACCCCTTTTCCTTTTTTAGTGTGGGCTATAACAAGCGAAGGTTTGTTAGTTACTTCACATGCTTTTCTAAGGACATTTTGCAATGCCCCGACGTTATGCCCGTCTACCTCAAAGACCTCCCATCCAAAAGACCTGAACTTCTCGTCAAGTGGCTCAAGTGACATTATGCTCTCTGTATTATCATCACACTGCAGCATGTTGCGATCTACGATGGCAACTACGTTGGATAAGTTGTAATGCGCAGACGTCATTGCCGCCTCCCATACTTGGCCCTCCTGTAGTTCACCATCCCCCATAAGGACGAAAATATTGGGCGATAGATTATCAAGCCTGCATGCAAGCGCCATGCCATTGGCAACAGAAAGGCCCATACCAAGGGAACCTGTGGAAAAATCCACGCCAGGTGTCTTGTTCATATCAGGATGCCCCTGAAGCCTGCTGTTGATATCCCTAAGTGAACCGAGCTCTTCACGAGGTATAAAACCACGAAGCGAGAGCGCAGAATAATATGTGGGCGCAGCATGCCCCTTTGAAAGGATAAAGCGATCTCTATCTGCTTTATTGGGGTATGCAGGATCTATTTTCATCATATCAAGTATTAACACACCAATTATCTCTACACAAGAAAGGCAACTGGAAGGATGTCCAGACTCGGCTTTAGTTGTCATTTTTATGGCATCAATACGGATGATGTCACATTTTTTCTTTAGTTCTTTAGTATCCATCATTATTATCACACATCTTTATCATCTTAAGATATGCTTCGCGTGGGTCATGTTTAAAGATCCCAGCTCCAACAACAAAGTGGTCTGCACCACATGATTTTAATTTTGTTATATTGCTCTGCGTAACGCCTCCATCGACAACAATATCATAATTGTAATTTGCTTCAAGACGTGTTGAATGAAACAATTTAACCTTGTCGAAAGTAGATTCCACGAATGAAGCACCACCAAATCCGGGATACACCCCCATTATGATCAAGAAGTCAATAGACGATAGTATCTCTTGCGAGATATTATGGGTGTCCGGATTTACTGCTACACCTATCTTCGATCCTTGTGGTATATCCAGGCTGTGCGGGTGAATCCCTGTCTCGGCATGGTAAGAGATCCATTTCTGCGGGATGTCCTCAAACAGTTTTATGAATCTTTGGGGGTCTTTTACCATATAATGCACATCAAGATCAAAATCAAACTCATCGTAAATTTCCTTGATATACTTTGGGCCAAAGCTGACATTTGGGATAAACACGCCATCGCCTATATCAATGTGCAACATTGGTGCCACTCCTACTAGTTTTTTTAATTGCTCATGTAAGTGCAAATGGTTTGTAGAAAGTATTGAAGGCAGTATCATACAGTAACCTGTGGCATGCAATATATATTGGGCTTGTTGCATCGCTTAAAATATTTTTTGGTGTGTTGTACGTTTATAATTTCTATAATCATAAACAAAAAATATAAATCCCTAAGTAAATATGTTCTTCTATGGATAAAATACCGCGCTGTATGAGCACCCAACACCCGGACAATGTTTCACCCCCATTTTTTGCAATAAATCCTGAGTTGGGGGGAGATGACGAGATACAAGAAGCATACTACGTGTTCTCACATCTTCGTTGCGATGAGCAGATGTGGGATTGCGAAGGAAAAGAAGTGGATAACTTCGTGATAAAAAAACTTCTGTCCCGTTATGAGGACTTCTTTCATGAGCATATTATTGGAGAGGATGTCTTTATTACATTTAGGGTGCCAAATCCACAACTAGAAAAAACAGAATCAAAGATATTACTTGAGACTTTAGAATCCATACCGCGCTCATTTGATACATCCCAATTATTTTACAAGAAAGACATTACACCTATATTTGAGGTAATACTGCCGATGACAACATCCCATGAGGAGTTAAACAACATATATGATTACTATAAGGAGTTTGTGGCAGGAAAACAAGAAAAAAAGATAGGAAATACTACAATAAAAGAGTGGATAGGGGATTTTCAGCCCGAAAACATAAATGTTATTCCTTTAGTGGAGGATTATGAGCATATCCTAAATGTTGACACAATTATTAAGAACTATCTTGTGGACAAAGATGTTAGCCACCAACGCGTTTTCCTTGCACGCAGCGACCCTGCAATGAACTATGGATTTTACTCAGCAATAATACTCAATAAGATAGCGTTGCAGCGCCTTCACAACACATCAAAAGAGTTGGGGGTAAAGATATGCCCAATAATAGGCGTTGGGACTGCTCCTTTTAGAGGATATCTTTCCCCATATACTGTGGATGACTTCGTAAACGAGTACCCGTCTATGCAAACATACTCAATACAATCTGCATTCAAATATGACTATCCCCCTCATGATGTAATAAAAGCAATTGATAAGCTGCATAAAACCAAAGTAAAAAATCCTAGAACAGTTGATGAGGAAGTTGCGATTGAAGTAATAAAACGTTATTCTAAGTCGTATCGCGAGGAAGTTAAGAAGGTAGCACCCATTGTAAACAAGCTTTCAAAATATGTCCCGGCGCGAAGGAAAAGAAAGCTACATATCAGTCTTTTTGGTTACTCAAGAAGCATGGATGGTGTAACTTTGCCACGTGCTATTGCCTTCACATCCAGCTTATACTCTTTAGGATTTCCCCCCGAATTATTAGGTTTTGGCTGTTTGGATGAAAATGATATAGATATCATAAAAAAGATACATATAAACTTCAATGAAACTCTCTCTGCGGCGCTTTCCTATTATAATCCAAGTTCTGATTCATTACTAAAAATAGAGATTCGTGACAAACTCGAAAAGCTAGATATTGATATTGTCCCTAATAATCAACATATGCAGCTTACAGAAAACATAATAGACTGCATAAAGAAAAATGACTTGGACCAGTTACAGAATCTGTGCCTCCATGCAGCAAACATACGCAAGTTCTTAGGATAATATTTTGGAACTCTTGTATTAATTTCAAAAGATAGTATTATTAAATGTTAAGTGGGTATTTAGTGTTATGGAACTTTCTGTCAAAACATTCGACCTAGAAGCAGGCAAACGATTTACAGTTATAATAAATGAAAAAGATATGTTAAAAGAAAGAATACGCCCTGGTGATAGGGTCTCAGTTTCTGGGCCGCTAGATACTCTTACAGCATTTGTTAACTCAACTGAGAAGATAGTAAAAGAAGGCGAGATAGGATTGTTTGAAGAAGTGTCAGAAAAGACGGGCCTAAAGAACAAATCTATTGGAAAAGTAGAATACTCTCCCCCCCCAAATTCTGTGCACTCCATACGGAAAAAGATGAATGGCGGGAAGCTTTCCAACGAGCAGATATATGAGATTGTGCGAGATATTGTGGAGCAAAATCTAAGTGAGGCAGAAATTGCAGCATTTCTTGTTGCACAACAAACAATAGGAATGGAAATGGATGAAGTGGAATCCTTAACGCGCGCTATGGCGGATTCTGGTAAAAAGGCGGATTACAAAAAAACCACTTTTACCAAACACTCTATAGGGGGCGTTCCAGGGGACTCCAAGGTATCACTCATAAATATCCCTATAGTGGCCGCAGGAGGAATTTTCATTCCTAAGACCTCATCTCGCGCCATAACATCCCCTTCGGGAACTTCAGATACGATGGAGGTATTTGCAGAGGTGGATTTTTCCATAGACGAAATAAAGGACATTGCAACGAAATGTGGTGCAGCCTTAGTATGGGGCGGGTCACTTAACATGGCGCCTGCAGATGATTTGCTCATACGAGTAGAGCGGCCGCTAAAGCTTGACCCCCTTTCGCAGATGCTTGCATCTATTATGTCAAAACAAGTGGCAAACAGCGTTGATTTTATGCTCTTAGATGTCCCTGTCGGGATCGGAGCAAAAGTAGAAACAGAAAAAGAAGGAAAAAAAATTGCAGCTAAGTTTAGTGAATTAGCAGAAAGACTAGGGATCTCATTCAAAGCAGTCTTAACATATGGAGGGCAGCCCGTAGGGCATGCCGTTGGCCCGGCACTTGAGGCTATTGAGACGCTTATGGTGTTAAACAACAAAGGCCCACCAAGCGTTACTGAAAAGGCAATAGCACTCTCGGGAATTATGTTTGAGATGGCTGGGCTAGCCTCATCAGGACAAGGGGATGCTATTGCAAAAGATATACTAACTTCGGGGAGAGCTCTAACAAAGTTCCAAGAAATAGTCGAGCTTCAAGGGGGAGACCCAAAAGTCAAGCCTTCAGACATACAAGTTGGAGAAAAAAAATTCGATATACTATCAAAAGGTGATGGGTACGTCACCGCGGTGTCAAACGAAAGGATATGCAAGATAGCACATCTTGCAGGAGCTCCAAAGGACAAGGGTGCCGGGATATATCTTCACAAGAAAGTTGGGCATAATGCGAAAAAAGGAGAACCAATATTTACTATCTATTCTGAGAGTGGGAAAAAATTGGATGATGCAATAAAATTTGCACTAAAATATGCGCCATATCAGATAGAAGGCATGATAATAGAGGAGATTTAGGGGTGCTACAATGCAAATAAAATGGTTGGGGGGCGCCGAAGAGGTCGGACGCTCATGTGTATATGTAAAAGAAAATAATTTCAAATGTATTATTGATTGTGGGGTAAAGCTATCTTCAGATGATATGTATCCCGACTTATCAGATATCAATTTCTCGGAACTAGATGCAATTATCGTTTCACACGGGCATTTGGACCACTGTGGTTATGTTCCCTTCTTTTTTGCCCATGGTTATAATGGGCCGGTGTATGCAACACATCCAACTAGAAGAATATCAAAAGTTATCCAGGAGGATTTTGCATACATTCAAAAGGAAGAAACAGGATGGGCGCCGTATTGGAGGGATGATGTCCGCAATACAAAAAAGCATACTGTTGCCCTGGATTATAACGAGAAAATTGAAATTGGGAAAAACATATTCTTGACGTTTTATAACGCAGGCCACATACTTGGTTCTGCACAGGTGCTTCTTGAGACACCTGCCCAGTCGCTTCTATACTCTGGCGACATAAACACCTCAAAAAGCAGGGTCATGCGGGTTGCAGATACTAACATAATTACAGACACCCTCATACTAGAATCCACATATGGAAAGAACAACGATGTACACGAACCTATTGAAGACAACGAGAAACGACTTATTGAAATCATTAACGAAACAATAGAACACGGCGGGAAAGTCGTCATCCCTGTTTTTGCTATAGGCAGGGCGCAAAACATCCTGATGTCATTAAAAAGAGCATGTGAGGCAGGGGATTTGCACTGCCCCATATTTCTTGATGGGATGCTAACCCAGATAAATCAGATATATGACGATTATCCTGAGTGGATGAATGACGAAATGTATGATCTTTTCAAGAAGGGCAACCCATTTGAAAGCCCTTTCTTTACTAATGTGCACCAACGAAAGAAAGTGCTTAACCTAACAGAGCCGGCAGTCATAGTAACAACTGCTGGAATGATGTCTGGCGGTCCTGTTCTCTCATACTTCAAGAAGTGGGCAGCAGAATCAAGTAACACTTTC
Organism: Methanomicrobia archaeon; assembly: GCA_030603445.1. Taxonomy (GTDB): domain Archaea; phylum Methanobacteriota_B; class Thermococci; order Methanofastidiosales; family NM3; genus NM3. Next base: position 20,926 of record JAUVXU010000009.1, read on the forward strand.
GCATTAGTTGGATACCAGGTCGAAGGAACGCTTGGAAGGATGCTTGTTGATGGTCAACGGCGTGTTGTGGTGGATGACAAGGAAGTGGATGTCAATGCAAAGATAGCCTCTATTAATTTTTCAGCACACGCAGACAGTAACGGTCTTGTCAGTCATGCGAAAAATCTGAAAAAGATGCCGAAAAACATCTTCTTAAATCATGGCGAACCCGAGAGCGTACGTGAATTGGCAGAAGCGTTAGGGGAAAGTGCAGTGGTTGCCAAATTAAATACAACATATACCATAAAAGAAGCTAGGACTGGTTTTGAACCTATAGAACCAACTTTCACAGAGGAAAAAATCCAATTAGTAATCACGACGCCTCGTGATGAGATAATAAAAGGATACCTCATCCAGATGATCCGCTCAACAAGAAAACATATGCGTATCTCAGGATATGTTGATACTGCCCTTACTAACGAGCTCATAAAGGCTATGCGCAGAGGGGTAAAGCTATCAATACTATTTAGGCATATCACCCGCCCATCTAACAAAGATGCGTTCCAAATATTAAAAAGCCATGGTGCAAAAATAAGTGAGAACAAAGATATGCACGCACGGATAGTGATATCTGATAATAGGTACGCCTTTATCTCGTCTTCTGATCTCACAAGGGACAGTTTCTACGACCACTTCGAGGCAGGTTTCCTTGTAAAGGATGAAGATAAGGTGGAAAAAGTTATTTCGTTCTACGAGAAAGTATGGCAAGAGTCATGTGAGCTATAAAAAGATTTTATCGTGGCATGTTTTGCTTACGATAATCTAATTTTTCTTTTATTATATGCACCGAATAATATGATGGATGTATCAATGGGCGGATAATTAACGATTTAAACACTCTAAACCGCACTTTTCCATGTTCCAGTATATGCAAGCCTTTGGAGATGAAGCGCATATCTCCATATATTTTCCCGAAACTTTTGATAAAATCAATGGATTTTTATATTTATTTAGTATATCCACTGCTTTTTCTTTTGTTACGTACTGGGCTTTTTTTGCATTTACCATCCCTTCGGCCAGTTCATCTATGAAAATGGCTTCTGTAAATTCTGATTTTTTGTATATTGCCCTACAAACACGTTCTCCTACTGCACATTTATTTGATTGTTGAATCGATTTCGATGCTGTTATCATGTCGATTTGCCTTGGCTCGAATTTTTTTGTTTTTCCAAGTAATCCTTTTTTAATTAAAGGGCCAACGATTGGTGTTTTTACAAATTTAAGGAGAAAAAAGGCTAATTTTACATTTCTTAATATCGTGCCTGTAGAATAGCAATTTACATCCGCCATAAATAGTAACTTACTTTAATTCCTTATATATTGTGATGTTAAATAATGTGTAGCTTCAAGAAATTAATATCTCATTTCCCACAACGCTTCTAAGCATATGGTCTGTTACAGCTACGTCAATAAAGCGATCAAGCCCTATGCGGCCCTTTATTCCTACAATTAAAGGATACGTTCCTACTTGTCTGGCAAAGGTAGTATTCCCATCATAGATCTCAGTCCGAAGCCCTTTTAATATAGTATCTTTTGGGGCAATTCGTAAAAGCATCGGATTATCTATTTCATGCCTTATGGCGTTGCGCCATTTCCAATAGTTGCTGCGATTCTTTCGTAAGAATTTATTGCCCGACTCATTAGATAGTTGGGTCCCTGGAAAAATAACAACTTCCCGGATGTTTATGCGCCTAAGCATCAGCCCATCATCAAGGATCTTTCGCAACCACTCCATGTTTGCATCATGCGTGCTTTTCGATTCCCCTGTAAGCCCAAAGAGGATATTAATACCGGGAAGAAACGATGGCATTCCATTTGGGCCGCGCCTTCCCCCCACCTCATTTATGAGCTTTACTTTTTCATATACAAGTTCAGGGGATGTTCCTAGATTGTTTTTTTGGATGACAACAGGGTCAAAACTCTCTACCCCCATGCTAGCAACATTACCTGGTGTGCAGTACTTGACTATGGTCTTTGTTTTTTCCACATCCACATAAAGCGGATTGACATTGTCGATATGGAGTATGTCACAAAGGGGTTGGAGATTGCTAAGTAAGAACTTAAGCTCGCTATTTGTCCCATAAGAATATATGCAGGTCTGTTTGCCTAATCTTATATTTCGCATTCCTTCCTTATAAAGCGCCTTTACCTCATCTATGATATCGTGTGCATCACGTCTCTCAACATTGCCGCTTTTTAGTTTTTCAGTGCAAAATGAGCATGGATTGGCCTTTGCACAGCCCCTCATAGTTTCTACTTCTGCGGTATGAAAGCGGAGGTCATGCGGCAGCTGGCGCACCACTGCTGCCCCGAGTATGGCTTTTGATCGCAGGGCGTCATATGATGGCATTGTCTCTGGAACTTCTGTGAAATTGTTTTCTATCAGTGTGCTAATGGCATATTCCAAATTTGGGACTATTATATCAAACAAAGATGTGTCATGCGCCATCGGGCGCGCCTTCTTTCCCCCCCATTGCCCTGAACCAACAGATGCGACCGGACCGGTAAGTATGGAAAATGTACGAATGCCTAAAGAGTCCAAAATCCTGCTCACTTCTTTTGTTGTACCAGGATACGCAGAAAGGTATTTTCCAGGTGTGTGTATACCTGCTATTATTATTAGGACATCTGAAGTTGAGAGTATTTTTAGTGTGTTTGCCACGTTGGGTGTGCAGTTCCTTACCTTTATGGGCGTCTTTACCGCCGTTTCAAGAGGGGTGGGCCGTTTTATAGTTGCCCGAAGGTCATCTATAGTGAGATAGAAGATGTCTTTTACACCTTTTTCAATAAACGCTCCAGCAATATAACGAGGATATGTCCCAATGTAAGGCATGACCCCGAGCCCGGAAGGTTCATCTGTGTAGCAATCAAGTATGGCCACTCTCATGGAACAAAATAACAGGCATCTAATAAAAATCCTGTCCACCCATACTTGAACATATACTCTTTTCGAGTAATTGTGGAGATTTCATTGTTTGTTAAAGGCAAGATATATATACATTTAAAGAGCAATAATTATTGGAAAAACCCTTGTCTGTAGTGTTTTACTAAAAACATATATTTACAAAATGTTAATAATAATGCAGTGCTTGCAGGGTTCTAATTGTAAAATGTATTAATAGTTTATAGGTGAAAAATCCATGTATGGAATAAAATCAATACCAGCACTTTTTCTTATGGGCATGCTACTATTCCAAACAGGCGTTGGAGGACCTGGAGGAGTGACAGAGGGAGAATACCTTGGAATCACTTTAAGCGTCGATAATGGGGCCTTGCATAGCTTTGATGAAAATGGTGCCAGAATATGGTGCATGGCACCAGATGTTATATTGTCAATAGACGCTTCAGGATTGGAAACTCCTTATGAACTTACAGTTGTATTTGATAACGTTTCAGAAAGAGCTTTCCTTCTTCCCCTTAGTGCCTCAGACTACGGAAAACACAAAAATGAGATTATCGTAAGCAGGATAATACAACCAATGGAACAATCCGAGCTTGTCATCAACACACTTATTTACTCTCCCGGTAGTTTTAAATTCATAGCTTTTGGGGATAACAGGGACGGACCCGAAGTATTTGCAAAAATACTTGAAGAGACCCAGACATATGATGATGCCGTCTTTGGTTTTAATGATGGGGATATTGTTAGTGGCGGAAGAGAAAGCGAATATGTGGAGTTTTATGGTTGGATTGAGGATTTGTCTTATCCTTTGTACCCTGTTATAGGCAATCACGAATTAGGCAACAACGGCAGGGAAGTTTTTGAGAAGTATTATGGCAAGACGTACTACTCTTTTACTTATGACAATACGTACTTCATAATACTTGACGATGCAGACGATAAAGTCCCAAACAAGATATATGGAGAACAAAAAGATTACCTAATATCAGAACTTGGGAAAGCACAAGCATACGATAATATCATAGTAATTATGCATATACCCCCATTTTGGTTAAACATTGCCGCGACATACACAATCGATGAATCACAGGCAATTGACAACGACTTCACAGACCTTATGTCCCAGTATAATGTAGACCTCGTCCTTCTTGCACATATCCATGGATTTGGAGAAGTGAATTACAAGGGCATAGATTATGTAATAACAGGGGGCGCAGGCGCACCTGTAGACGGGGCTGAGGACGAGGGGGGATTTTATCACTACCTTATTGTTAGTGTGGAAGGCAAAGATGTAAGCTATGAGGTATTCAAGGTAAATCACCCGGATGATGAACCAGGGCTAGTGGCAAAGAATCTGCAGGATGCAAAGGATAGCGTTGCACTCACTAAATCCAAGATGGAAGAGCTCTACAATGAGATACAGTCTGCAAAGGACAGGGGAGCAGATATTACAGGAATTAACCAATCCTACAATGAGCTATACAACAGCAATGTCAGCCAGCTTGACACATATATGCAAAGAGCACAAGAAAAGTTCGATATCAATCATTACAGGGAAACAAACAACATTCTCACGTCTGTCATGTCGTTGACCAACCTCACACAGGTGCTTGCTGACCCGCTCATTGAGGATGCAAAAAACGCTGAAGGTGCAAGCGGAAATACGATGCTGTATGCTGCTATAGCGCTAATAGCAATCATTGTGCTAGCTGGAGTGGTAATGTCTAAAAGAAAACGTTAGCCATCTTCTTTTTTTATTATTAATTTTCTTTTTTCTTCAAAAGCTTTGTCATCTAGAATCATTCTCGTAAGCTTGGCCTTGAGCTCTTGGGTGCCTAAGGATTCCAGAGAAGATATCTTAACATCAGCATTAACGTCGTCTGAATCGACATCTATCTTGTTTTGAACGATGATTAGTGGCATATCCCCAAGCTGTGCCTTTACATCCTCAAGCAATGCATACTGCTCATCAAGTGTGTAGTTTCGTGTTTTTGAACCATCTATCACAAATATAAGCACACTTGCCAAGTATTTTATTGCCGTAGTTGCCTTATGCTCTATCTCATTTCTCTTTGAAGTGGGCCTGTCAAGCAGGCCGGGCGTGTCAATTACATATATGCGCTGGTACTTTAATTTGAAAGTGCCTATATTTATGCCACGAGTAGTGAATGGATATGATGCAATCATAGGTTTAGAGGTTGTCAGGTGGGCAAGAATAGAAGATTTTCCAACATTAGGATATCCTGCTATAACCACGGTGTAATCGTTTGTAGATATAGGGGGTATCTCCTTTAGGCGTATCTGCGCCTCATTTAATTCATCTATATTCTTGGATATGGTGCGAAGGATGGAATTGTATTTGCCGTACGCTTCCTTGCGATATTGGATTATGCTGTCCTTATCCCTGGTTCCTTCCATCCTCTTGAGTATTTTTCTATCAGTGCGAAAGATCGATGTTATTGCCCAGCGAAGAGCATCAAGATTTTTCCTTGTGTTTCTTACTCCTGCAAGTATGTCTATCATGTTCCAGTTGAAGTCATCAAGCTCGCTCATCTCGGGATAACGATCGATTACCTTTTGGAGCGAAGAGGCTATTATCTGTGCTGAGCGTTCAACTTTTTCCATTTCCTTGTCACGAAGCACCAGGTTTTTAGGCCCATGTGATTTGACCACGGTTTTTGCTGAGCGGGAGAAAGCCTTATTTATTATCTCGTCGATCGATATGTAAGGTATTTTTTTGAACATTAATATTCACCGACTATACCGAATCGCGCCTTACGCAACATTTTCCCCAGGTAAGAGACAACACCAGGGGGTTCGGTTCTCCCAGAACATGTTAGGGTAAATGAGGTGGAACATATCCGCCCGATAACTATAGAATCCCTAAAAGGAGAATGGGCAACAGCATTTTTTAGCAAGTCCTCTTCAATATCGGCCACAAATATTGTTCCTTCTTTTAGAAATGTTTCTATCCATTCAGAAGAAAGCTCTGCCCACACACGTTCTATGCCCCTTTTGACCTGGGTTAGATTTACCTCTACACACAATCCATTTACAAGGCCGTATTTGCTAATGTACTGCCGGGTGGATAGCTTGCCACCAAAAGTTTTTCTAAGTGTGTTAAGGTCTATTAAGGCATCTTTCTCCGATCCGATGTCACAGTATATGCCATAGCCAAACTTGCCAACATCAACTAATTTTCCGAGATATTTGGTCTGTTTCAAGTTTTTTAAAGGAAATCCTTGGCGATAGGTAGACAAAAGGTATTGTTTGAATATATCTTTGTCTTCTCCTTCAAAATCAATCTCCATGAATTTCCCAATGGATTTTATTGAATAGGTGATATTAAGATCTATATTTTCCTCAATATCATTTTTTGTAATTTTATCTATTAATGTAATTTTCACATATACAAATTATACACGCCATTTAAAAGCTTAATTATTTGCGGGCTGTTTTTATCAGCTCCTGACAAGAATATTACTTGGATTTTTGAGCAGTCGTGAAAAATAGAGAATAATATTGAAGCAGCAAGTGGAAAAATATCATGCCACTTCTTCATGTCCTTCATTGACTGCAGTAATTTCATCTTCTAATCGTGCGATTATCTTGGAGTTGTCAAAGTACTCCAAAGTCTCATTACAAGAAGGGCATTTGAAAGATACCTCTTGTGCGTCCGCAAAGGAAAAACGCATGCATGTATTTTTGCAAACAAAGTACATTGTAGAGGTTTCATACTTTAAACGTTCCTCAAGTTTGTTGAGATAATTGGATTCTAGATTTTTGACAACTTCTGGGGCCTTTTCAAAATCAAGTTTCCAGAAATAGATGTACCATCCAGTGTTCTTATCCCGTATGCGCCTATACGACGCAAGCCTGTGGTCGTATAGTTTGTATAGGACCTTCCTGACATTATTTATTTTCATGTCAGTTTCTTCGGCTAATTCCTCTGCTGTAGATTCCTTTTTTCCGATAATAGAAGCAATCTCTACGCCGCCATCGCCCAAGAGGTCTTCTAAAAATTCAAATATAAATGTGTTAATATCTTTCATTAAATCACCGATAATGAAGCTTAGAATATAAAAAACTTGTCTTTAAATATATAAGCTTTAAGTTATATATACTTTTCTATATGCCCAATGCAGTAATAATTATATGAACGTGATTGTTATAAGAATATAAGGGCATATCATGATTATTTTTTATTGTTTCCTTTTACAATTTTGCCTTTTTCACTAGGCTTAATTTCAAGTTTAGCTTTGGAAAATTGTCTATTAAACTCATTGCCCTTATAATATCTATCCAGAAACAATGCTAAAGATGAAACCTCCGAATGAGGTTGGTTTCCAATCGCCAAATTGTATGTGGCACGTTGGTAAATTTCGGGTGGAACTTTCTCGGCACCCACTATTACGCATATATCACCGCTTATTTCTCTTATTTCATTGATCTTTTCCTCAAAAGGAATTCCATACATCGTAAGATGAACTATCGTCCCAGAGAAATTAGACAAAAACGATTTCCACCTCTGAAACTCAATTGAAAAATCTCCCCCCCAAGATTCAACTACTGATGTGATAGTTTCCTTTATTTTTTGGTCTTCTTCTGAAATAACGATTTTATCGGCTCCAAAGGCCCTAGCGACCAATGCTACGTGCGTTGTTATACGTTTGTCTCGTTGTGGTCTATGGCCGATTCTCAGAACAGTTATCATAAATGTAAACAAAATAATATGATATAAAAATTTTGTTATATCTGGTAGAAATAACAGCTCTTCAAATAGTATTGGAAATCCAGAAAAAAAGAAGTATGGCGCCCATGGATATGGCTAGTATTATAGAACCGATAAAAACAAGGGAAAATCCCCCCGAAGAATATAAAATGCCCATTGCAATAGGGCCAATGCTCTGGCCGATACGAAGTGTGGAAGAATAAAATGAAGAAATTGCACCCTTTGCTTCAGGGCGTACATAATGCAGTATATATATTTGCAATGCAGGGAGATTTAAACCTTGGCCGGCACCATATATGAAAACAGCAACAAGGCCTAACCAGATAGAATCCATAAAAAGCATAATGGTCAGGCCGACACCATATAGCAGAAAACCAGTAATAATGGGCGGCACTAGTCCAAATGTTTTAATTATCGCACCTGCCTTAGATGAAAAAATAGCTGTGGATATTGACATGAAAGATAGGATGATTCCAATGGTGAACGCATCAGCACCAAAATCATTGCTCAAAAATTGAGTAAAAAAAGTGAGATAAGAACCATATAACAGCACAAAGGTGACAACCCCTGCAAGAAGCGCAATTAACAAGCGTTTTTGCTTGGCTTCATCGAGGATGTCTGTAAAATATAATTTAAATGACCTCTTCTCAAGAACCTGGGGCGCGTCTAGGAATCTCCACAAAACAAGGCCAATGGGAATTGCAATGAAAAAAAGATAAAAGGGATACTTCCATCCAAAAACTGCAAGAATGCCGCCTATAAATGGATATGATGCAGTGCCAATAGAGAGAACACTGCCATTGTATCCCATAACTGTGGCTCGCCTATCACCCTCATATGCATCAGCGATAAGGGCAAGAGAAAGCGTTGATAGTCCAGCTGCAGCACACCCTTGGAAAAAGCGCAATAACAATATGCTAAAAAAAGAATTCACAAAAATAATAAGCCCGCCTGCTGCCCCAAATATAATAAGAGAAGCTATTAACAAGGGTTTTCTTCCTTTTCTATCAGATATTATACCGATAATGGGGCTAAATATGATGCCAGGAAGTGTAAAAACTGTCACAAGAAAACCCACTTCTGGCACAGATAGCCCAAAAGCGTCTCTAATGATTGGGAATGCAGGAGAGATGAGGGAGACCCCAATAACGCCCATAAGCGTCACACAAAAGATCATCTGCAGCGTGCTATCTTTATATTCTCCCATAAATACCAACTAATATGCTTGTTTTTTTATATAAAAGGCTTATTAGCATCTGTTAAATAAAAATCTAATTTTATGGAAAAAGATGTATTGTCTCATATTAATAAATCGCCTGAAATGGACAAGAACCAAAAGATTTATATACTCATTAATTAATTTGACTGACAATCAGTCAGTAAATGAGATGTAAACAAAATGAAGAGAATAACAAAGGATCCAGAGGAAAGAAAAAGCGAGATTTTAGATGCTGCGGAGGAATTGTTCATAGAAAAAGGATTCAATAAAACTTCTGTAAATGAAATAACTCGCAATATGAAAGTGGCGCACGGTCTGTTCTATTACTACTTTAAATCAAAAGAAGATCTCTTAAATGCTATAATTGAGAGATATATGAAATATTATGAAACAGAGCTTCGTGCCATATCCGAAGATAAGACTCTTTCGGCATTGGAGAAGTTTGAACGTGTATTTACAAAATCCCTTTATTATAAGAAAGGAAAAGAAAAGCTTATGGTTTCATTTATTAAAAACAAAGATTTATTGATGGGGGAGAAGTTGCGAAGGGAAGGACTCCAAAAAATCGTCCCTCATTTAACGCATATTGTTAAACAGGGAGTAAAGGAAGGCGTTTTTGATACAGATTATCCTAAAGAGGCTGTGGAAGTATACTACATTAGTTCAACACATTTTGAAGAAGCTTTCATCAAAAATGACCCGGATGATCCCAAAAGAATTCTAAACATAACAATAGATGTGATGGAGCGGCTTTTTGGGACAAAAAAGGGCACATTTGCTAACATGTTTGATAAAATGCAAAAAGATATGCAGGAAATGATTGACACTTTTCAGAATGCGTATGAAGTGGAGGGTATGAAATGAAAATAATTGAAGTGGATTCACTTACGAAATACTATGAAGAAAGGACAATGTTCAAGAAGAAAAGAAACAGAGGAATTGAAAATATCACATTCGATGTTAATAAAGGAGAGATATTTGGATTCCTTGGACCAAATGGGGCAGGAAAAACGACGACGATGCGAATATTGCTTGACCTGTTAAGGCCAACTTCTGGAAAAGCGAAGATATTTGGCAAAGATAGCGTTGAGGAATCAAAGATTATAAAGGAACAGTTAGGTTACATACCGGGTGATATAAATTTTTACAAGGCAATGACCGGTGGAGAACTTTTAGCATATTATGAGCAGTTGTATGGTTTACCTGCTCCACTCAAGGACGAGTTAGTAAAATACTTTGATATACCACTTAATAGAATCGTGAATGGATATTCAAAGGGGATGAAGCAAAAACTTGCAATAATCCAAGCTTTTATGCATGACCCAGATCTTGTCATCATGGATGAACCAACAACCGGGCTTGATCCATTAGTGCAGCAGAAGTTCTATGATTTTCTTATTTCTCAAAAGAAGCGTGGAAAAACAATATTTCTTTCAACCCACATATTAGCTGAAGCGCAAAAAGTTTGCGATCGTGTTGCCATTATAAGAAATGGCAAGATAGTTGCTATTGAAAATGTAGCAGAGATACTGGCAAGAAGTGGAAAGATAATCAAAGTAAGGTTCAAAGAAGCAGTCACAATAGATGATCTAAAGACAAATGACGTTAGGGGCATAATAGAGGAAGACGGCACATTTACAATTCATGTATATGGTGACATAAACTCAACATTAAAAAAGATATCATCGCATCCTGTTGAGGACATTAAGATTGGAGAATCAACGTTAGAAGACATATTTATTACATTTTACAATGGTGAGAGAAATGATTGAAATTAGTATCAGGACATTTAATGAAAGACGGAACGGATTGTTTGTGTTTTCATTGTTCATGTTCCTTTTTGGAGTAATTATAGTGGCGATGTTTGATTCGGTCATACAAAGCTTTGATCTAGATGAATATCTAAGGCAGTTTCCGGAAATTTTCGGTGAAATGTTCGGAAAATCAGTAATTAGCATGGGGGAGTTTGGCGGATTCATTACAATGGAATATTTCCAGTGGTCATGGTATCTTATCATCCCTATATACTTTGCATTGTACTGCTCAAGCTTCATTGCAGGCGAGGTCGAAAGCAAGACTGTAGACATACTGTTTGCTTATCCTATCAAGCGCTATGCAATTGTGGTTGGAAAATACCTCTCAGTAACAGCATCCATAATACTTCTAAATGTTGTAGCGCTTGCTGCGATATATATCGGGATAATTTGGAAAGGCATTGATTATGATATATACTGGGTGGTATGCGCATGTGTACAGGCAGCACCATTTCTCTTTGCGTTTGCTGCTCTATTTACTTTAATATCTGTGCTTGAAAGCGAGTCCCGCAAGGCGGCCACATACTCGATGTGCATAGTATTTGTCATGTTCATGCTTGATACTCTTTCTGCCTTGTCGGATAAGCTAAATACGCTTTCCTACTTAAGTTTCATGAAGTACTATGACCCGGGGAAGATCCTTTCGCAAAATATTGTATCATGGGGCAATACTGCGGCACTTCTTGTCGTAACGATTGCATTACTGGGATTATCGATTTATGTATTCCAGAAAAAGGATATTTTGTAAGGAGAATTTTCTCCTGTTTGTTTTTATCATAGCAAAGTTTAAAAGATTGGGCGCTCCTACACTAAAACGTGCGTGGAATGGCCATGATAAGAATTTCGGAAGAGTATTGCAAAGGGTGTGGATATTGCGTGTTTGCATGCCCAACTGATGCACTAAAAATATCAAATAAGATCAACTTCCGCGGGGTATCAATCCCCCTAATAGATGAGAAGGCATGCAAGATGTGCCGGCTTTGCGAGATGATTTGCCCTGATTTTGCTATTGTTGTGGAGGAAGAGTAATGGATATTAATACTATTCTGGGGCCAAGGGAACAGTTTATACAAGGGGACACGGCATGCGTGTATGGGGCACTGCTTGCAGGGTGCAGCTTTTTTGCAGGGTATCCCATAACACCGGCAACAGAGATTTCTGAAGGGATGTCACGGCTTCTACCAAAAATAGGTGGCACATACATTCAGATGGAGGATGAGATAGCATCCCTTGGCGCAATTATAGGGGCTTCGTGGACTGGAAAAAAGACCATGACAGCAACTTCTGGACCTGGATTTTCACTTATGCAGGAAAATTTAGGATATGCACTAATGACGGAGACTCCCTGCGTTATAGTTAATGTGCAACGTGGAGGCCCATCAACAGGACAACCCACGCGTGCATCCCAGGGAGATGTTATGCAAGCACGTTATGGTAGCCATGGCGACTATGAAATAATAGTGCTATCTCCTTCAAGTGTTCAGGAAATGTTAGATCTTACCATACGCGCATTTAATCTTTCAGAAAAGTATCGCGTTCCAGTGATATTACTTGCTGATGAGTCTATAGGGCATATGAGGGAGAAGATAACAATCCCCGAACACACTTTAATAATTAATAGGACTTTGGTTGATATTGATTATACAGAATATAAACCGTTTAGGGCGGGATATCTGCATGCAACAAAAATCCCGGAATTCGACACATTTGGTTCAAAGTATAATACCTACGTCACCGGCCTTACACATAACAAAGATGGTTTTCCAGTAACAGGTGACTGGAAGGTGCATAGTGACCTAATAAAAAGATTATCTCGCAAGATAACCGACAACATCGATGATATCTGTGAGATGGATTGTCGTTTCCTAAATTATGCAGAGAGCGTCATTATTTCATATGGGATCTCTGCGCGTCCAGCACTATCTGCTGTTGAGATGGCCCGGACTATGGAAAAAAATGTTGCATACATAAATCTTAAAACCATTTGGCCTTTCAATTATGAGTTTATATCCGAGGTATCTAAACAAGTAGATAAGATCGTGGTAGTTGAGATGAACATGGGGCAAATCTACCATTGTGTGAAAGAGGCTGTCGAAGGCAGATGCGATGTTGAGCTTGTATCTTCTTTGGGGGGCAGAGTTCCAACACCAAAAGACATACTAGAGGTGTTGAAATGATATCAAACAAGGAGTTGCATGATAAATACATAAAAAAAGCCATGATGCCTTCAATATTATGTGCTGGTTGTGGCAATGGGACGGTCCTAAATGCAACATTGCGCGCTATTGATGTCCTCGATATGGATTTGGATAATATGGTGTTTGTTTCTGGAATCGGGTGTTCCTCTAGATTAAATGCGTATATCAATGCAGATGCGCTGCATGCCACACATGGGAGGGCGCTAGCATTTGCCACAGGTATAAAGGCAGGTAATCCTAAACTTGACGTGGTGGTGTTCACTGGAGACGGGGATTGCGCAGGCATTGGGGGCAATCACTTTATCCATGCAATTAGAAGAAACATTGGCTTAACGGTAATTGCAATAAACAACTACACATATGGGATGACCGGAGGACAGATGTCGCCGACAACACCTCAAAAATCCATTTCCACTACCTCCCCTTATGGTGCTATTGATCATCCTTTCGATCTTGCCGAGCTTGCAAAGGCTGCAGGCGCCCCTTATGTTGCGCGTTGGACTATAGCACACCCATTACAATTACAGCGAGCTATAAAAAAAGGATTGAAAAACAATGGTTTCTCCTTTATTGAAGTGCTTTCTCCATGTCCTACATCTTTTTGGAGAAGAAACAAGGTCAGGAATTTTGAAACAATATATAATTGGTATAAGGAAAACACAGTCACTATCAAAAAAGCAAAAGAACACCCTGATAAGATCCCTATAGGGGAACTTAAGAACATCGATAAGGATGAATGGACCGATTTGTGGAAATCTCTTGTAAGTGAGGTGAGAATCTGAGAGAGGAGATTCGAATTGTAGGCAATGGGGGCCAAGGAATCATCCTGGCAGGAGTAGTGCTTGGCAAAGCTGCTACAATCTACAATGGATTGATGGCCACACAGACACAGTCTTACGGCCCCGAGGCCCGCGGCGGTGCATCAAAAACAGAAGTTATACTTTCTGATGAGGAAATAAACTATCCTTTTATCGGCATGGCAGATGTTCTTGTATCACTTTCTCAGACATCATATACCAAATACATCCATGAGGTAAAAAAAGAAGGCATTATGTTAGTAGATACAGACCTTGTGTTGCATCATGCAAATAAGTGCATTGAGATCCCTGCAACTAAAATAGCTATCGAATTGGGGTCTGTAATGATAGCAAACATGGTAATGCTTGGTGCATTGTCATCCCTTACAGAACTTGTGACTTTAGAAGCCTTAACCAAGGCCGTGAAAAGTTCTGTGCCCCCCATGTACTTCGATATGAATGTAGCAGCACTTAAGCGAGGGCAAGAATTTGTCGGTGCTATTGAAAAAGATTAGGGTGGCGAGATACATAGGGCAAGAAGAATGCAAGATATATTTTGATTCCCAAGATGATTTAAGCGATAAGGACATCAAACGCATACTAAAATATAAAACGATAGCAATAGTGGGGCTTTCTACAAATACAGAAAAAGCATCAAATAACGTCGCGCGCTATATGATTGATAAAGGTTATGATGTCATACCCATAAATCCAAATCATGACACCATACTGGGAATTCCTTGCTACAACTCTCTAAAAGAACTGCCTAGAAAAGTGGATATAGTGAACATCTTCAGAAGGCCCAACGAGGTTGGCCCAGTTGTGGATGAAGCTATAGCTGTGAAGGCAAAGGCCGTATGGCTACAGCTGCAAATCGTAAACTTTGAAGCTTATAACAAAGCCCGCGGTGCCGGGCTTGACGTTGTCATGAATCGATGCATAAAGGTAGAACACAGCCGTCTCTTTGACTAAGCAATATAAGGCCATATTTATAAAATAGGATTTATTCTAATTCTATACGGCCCTTATCCATACTTTTTATCCTAACAAGAGAGAAGATTGGCACCCCTGGGCGCTCGAATCTCTTCCTCCCGTTTAAGAATGTTTTTTCTATCACAGTTCCAATACCAACAAGTGTTGCTCCTGCCTGATCAACTATGTCGCACATAGCCTTTGTAGCATATCCTTCTGAAATAAAATCATCGATTATAAGGACCCGATCCTTAGAAGTCAGATAAGCTTTTTTTACCATTATCTCTAATGTCTGTTCAGTTGTTGCGGATCTTGCAATACCCTTGTAAACATCATTTCCCATTGTCAAAGGTTTAGTTTTACGTGCATATATGATGGGAATTGAAAGTTTCATTCCAGTTGCCAAAGCAGGAGGTATGCCACTTGCTTCTGCAGTAAGTATCTTAGTTGCCTTCATATCTTTGAAAAGCTCAAAGAATTCGTCCCCTATTTCGTCCATCATTTTTGAGTCAATCTGGTGATTGAGAAAAGAGTTCACGACAATTATCTTTTCAGATAGAACAGTTGCCTCGTTAAGTATCTTTCTCTTTAGCGATTCCATATCGACAACTCAGCAAGGTTCTATCGTTTGAGGAGGTTTATGGGAGATAAAGTATGACACTGCAACAACTTCTCCAATCTCATTGGTAATGCGCGTGCTGATGCGTTCAAGTAGGTCCCAGGGAAGCTTCACGAAGTTGGCTGTCATAGCATCAACAGACTGCACCACGCGCAAAGCAACCACGCGGCCGAACTTTCGCTGATCTCCTACAACACCCACAACACGGTCCTCAAGAAGAACTGCAAAGGACTGCCACACTTTATCATGCCATCCTGAATTCTTAAGTTCTTCATCCAGTATGGCTGATGCATCACGAACTATGCGTATGTTCTCATCATTGACAGCCCCGGTGATGCGCACAGCTAGGCCTGGCCCCGGGCAAGGGTGCTGAAGCACTACTTCAGGCGGAAGCCCAAGAGTAGAACCGACAATTCGTACCTCATCTTTATATAATTCCCGTAATGGTTCAATTAATTCGTCAAAATCAAAGGATTCTGGAAGGCCGCCAACATTATGGTGCGATTTTATGGTCTCAGAGTTGCAGGTAGAACCACTTTCTATCACGTCAGGGTATATTGTTCCTTGAATGAGATACCGGGCACCTATCTTTTTTGCTTCTTCCTCAAATACTTTAATGAACTCATTTCCAATAATCTTGCGCTTTTGTTCAGGATCGGTAATTCCTTCTAATTTTTTAAAAAAGCGCTCCTTCGCATCCACAACGATAAGCTTGAGTGAATCACTAAATGTATTTTCGACAAATTCGCGCTCATGTTTTCGCAATAATCCGTGATCAACAAAAACAGCATAAAGATTTTTCTTAATTACCTTGGCAGTTATCATAGCGGCTACCGACGAATCAACTCCTCCTGAAAGGGCGATTATAGCTTTTTTGTCACCTATTGATTTCTTTATTTTTTGTTCAGCCTCAATCACAAAATCTTCCATTTTCCAATCCCGAGAAATTTCTGCCAGATCTAAAAAGTTATCAAGCAGTTGGATGCCATGCTCAGTATGATTTACCTCTGGATGGAATTGTAGTGCATAGATCATTCTATCTTTTAATCGGATGGCTGCTGGGCACTTATCTGAAGTTGCAATGATATCAAAACCTTCCGGGAGATGCTCAACAGAATCCCCATGGCTCATCCAAACGCGCTCATGCTTGTTAAGGTTTTTAAACAAAGGGTCGTCTTTTACAGTAATAGTTGATATGCCATACTCTTTTTTCCCTTTGTTTATGCTGCCTTTGAAGTAATGAACAATGTGGTGCATGCCATAACATATGCCCAAAGTTGGAATATTATGTTTGACAAGATATGCAATTAACGTATTGTTAAGGGGGGCATTTTCATCATATATGCTAGATGGGCCTCCTGAAAGAATCACTGCATCTGCATCGATATCTTTTGGATTAATATCACTACTCACCACTTTAGAATATACATTTAGCTGCCGTATCCTGCGAGCTATCAAATGTGTGTACTGACTTCCAAAATCAATTATTAGAACAGTGCTCATATAATCACATTTAAGATAAAAGAGAAACCTTTAAAAAGTTTATTAATCAAGAATATGTTTATGAATATGCTTGAGAGTATGAAGTTTAGGATGAAGTCAATACAAGTCCTAAAGATGTTGAAAAGATGGCATACATACAGCGAGCTATCTAAAAAACTTGGATTGCCAACAACAGTTTTGAATAGGTATATAATGGGGCGCGTCTTGCCAAACGAGGAACGTGCTCGTGAATTCATCATGTTTTATGAGAAATACTTTAAGCTTGAGGATGAAATTCTAAAACGAATCACGTTTGATGAGTTCGGATATTTTGATAATTCAGGCATATTATATGATACGCAACTACTTAATAGAATTGCTACTCGGGCATTAGACCGATTCGAAAACGTTAACAAAGTCATGACATCTGAGACAGACGGGATACCTATTGCATGCCATATTGCACAAGCATTTGATATAGATATGATCTTTACAAGAAAAGAGAAGGAAGTTGGACGCCTCGATTATGTGGAGGAAACCTACATCCCATCATCAATGGGAAAACTTATGTCTCTTTACTTACCAAAGCGCTCAGTTAAAAAAGGGGAAAGAGTACTCATCGTAGATGATGTCATACGCAGCGGGGAAACACAACGCGCCCTCTTGCGGCTAGCAAAGAAAATGAATGCAGATATTGCCGGATTATTCGCAGTGGTATCTATAGGCGACAAAGGCATTGTGGCACTTGAAAATGAGATACATCCTGATGATCTAGAGATATTGGTGAAGTTATGATAGATGCAAGGATCACTAAGGTGATACAAGAAATACCTAAAGTGACCACTCTTTTCTTTGATACTGATTTAGGGGCTAAACCAGGTCAATTTGGCATGTTCTGGCTTCCAGGAGAAGGGCAGCGCCCGATGTCATTCTCATATGGTAATGCCATAACTGTTAAAAATGTCGGTCCATTTTCAGCAAAACTTTCTGCATTGCGACCAGGCGACATGATATCCATTGAGGGGCCATATGGAAATAGTTTCGATATTTCAGGCAGTTCTGTGGTGCTCATAGGCGGCGGATTCGGAATTGCGCCTCTTCGATTCGTGGCCCAGGAATGTTACAAAGAAAACATTGCCATCACTTCATTATTGGGTTTTAAATCGTTAGAAGATGTGTTTTTTGAGAAGGAGCTTAGTAAATATGGTGATGTATATATTGCAACAGAGGATGGAAGTTGCGGTGAAAAAGGCATGATAACATGCCTATTTAACACAGTAAAACACGAATTTGACAAAGGGTATTGCTGTGGGCCTGAACGCATGATGGCAGCAGCCATGGAGCATTTCGGAAAGCATATGCCGCTGCAGTTATCGCTGGAGAGGTATATGAAGTGTGGCATGGGGCTTTGCGGGTCGTGTGAAGTTGATGGGCTATTAGTTTGTAAGGATGGGCCTGTGTTTTATCAGGAGCAACTTGGGCCGTCATTTGGAAAGTTCAAACGAGACAAAACCGGCCGTAAGATCCCTATATAATCATACAAGGGAGAAGACAATGCACGAACCCCCCTATTCTCTTGGTAAAATAAGAACACCCCATGGCACAATAAGAACACCTGCCTTGATACCAGTTATTGCAACATCCTACGGGATTTGGGACAAGTGGATAAATGGGGAGTTTACTGCCCCTTGGGAACTGGCGCAATCTGCTATTCTATCGCTTTACCATGTTTTGCAGTACGGACGCAAAGATGAGGTGCTCCAAAAAGGCATACATGACGTTCTCCACACTAAAAATCCGATATGGATGGACAGCGGAGGATTTCAATACATGAAAAAAGGCGCCGAGCTTGAACCATTGGATGTGTTGCATTATCAGGAGTTAAGCGGGTGCGACATAGGTGTTACATTCGACTACCCCATTACGCCTTCGCTTGATAACGATGAAAAGTTGGGCCGCCTGAAGCGCAGTGTGGAAGCTGCCAATCTTATGTTGTCACACAACAAGGAAATGAAGCTTTACGGTGCCATACATGGTAGCACGCCTAACGAGATAGAAGAGTATTCTACTAATCTTGATAGTGGGTTTGATGGATATGCAGTTGGTTCTCTTGTTCCGAGAAAATCCCAGTATGTTCATCTGATAGATATTATTCATGCGTCAAGAAATACCACAAATAGCCCATTGCATGCTTTTGGCATAACAGGATTTCCTGCACTATATGCCTTATCGTATCTTGGCGTTGATACGTTTGATTCATGGACCTACGTGGTCGCCGCAGCCTATAAGGAGTATATTCACCCAGAAAAGCTTACCAGGGTAAAGAACCTAAAAACTCTCTCATCACTGCCCGAATGCAATTGTAGCATCTGCCAGGAATATGGGCTTATGGACTTCTTGCAACCCACTAGCGAAGGAGAGATACTGCTGGCGCTTCATAATCTCAATATATTTTTGCAGGAAATGAAAAATATTAGGGAAGCAATGGAAGAGAACGAATTGGAGTCTTATATTGTCCAAAAAGGAAAAGTAGGTAATAGGAACATAAATATTGCATTCAAACTTGCACAAAAAAAGGAAAAAGAAGGAAAAGAGATTATACATCATACAGGTACGTGAACCTTATGCCTAGTCCTTTTGGTGTTTTGTAACGTATGTTCATCCCTATTATGAGTGCAGTCATCGCTTCTATAATCCTGCAGTTGCATAAAAGCCCCCCATTGAGCCCCCTAATCCCATCTATCTTGTTTGCAATCTCCATGACTGCTGCACGTGCTTCTTTATTATCAGAGCAGACCAGGACGTCATTGTCTACTGTATTTTCCAAATCCAAGAGCCGTTCTGCACAAACATTTTGAAATGCGCCTACAACAGGTGCGTTATTCTTCAAAATTGCCTGCGCCTGTTCAGCAGCAGATCCTTCCCAGGGAGTAATTATCTGTGTAGGTTTTCCACCAATTGCATTGGCCAAAGGAACACAAAGAGATACAACTATCTTATCTGGGTCTAAGGCACCTTTCAATGATTTTATGGTATCTGCCATATACTTGTAAGGAACTGAAACTATTATTATTTCCCCATTTTTTACTGCACCCAAATTATCGCTTCCTTCAATATCTGCAGAAGGAAATTTGTCTTTGATACTATCGACTGCAATCTTGGCCTTTGATTCATCACGAGACCCAATTATAACTGGTATGTTGGATTGAGCAAAACGCATTGCAAGACCAAGGCCTTGGTCACCTGTGCCGCCTATTATTGCTATCTTCTTCATATCTTCACCATGTTTTGATAATCAATAAAAGAATTAAAAAGCTTATGGTAATAAAAATTGTACAAAAATCGAAATTTATATAGCCCAGATTGTTCAGATGTCACCTTTCATGACATTTAAAAATAACAAAAAGATATTAAACTTTCACATTCAAAGGTAGGGCATGATTACAGGCATAAGACAAAATGTTACACATATCAATAGATCTAGGCAAATTGCACATGTCATGGCAAAACATGGATTAGGATATTATGTTGACCAAATGGGCATAAGCAATCTGCTTCCACGCCTGCGCCGAAAAGATCTATCAACACAAATGCCCAAGAAGTCGCTTGCTGTGACATATCGCATAATATTCGAAGAACTAGGGCCAACATTCATAAAATTAGGGCAGATACTTTCCACACGCCCTGACATCATCTCAAAAGAATATGTTGAAGAATTCTCAAAATTACAAGACAGCGTCGCACCAATATCTTTTGACAAAATAAAAGAGGTCATAGAAAAGGAATTAAACGCCCCAATTGATACTGTCTTCACTTTTTTGGATGAAGTGCCAATTGCATCAGCTTCTATTGGGCAGGTGCATCGAGGAATCTTGCTTGACGGCAATGAAGTTGCTATCAAGGTTCAAAAACCTAATATCGAGAGGATAATAAACACCGATACAGAGATAATGAGGAATCTTGCAAAGCGCTCCAAAAATCTGTTTGGACAGCGTTCACCCTACGACCCCGAGGAAATTGTTGAAGAGTTCGCAAAGGCAATAAAAAAAGAACTTGACTATAATATCGAAACAGCAAATGCTGAAAGATTCGGGCGAGAGTTTTACAATGATCCAACAGTTAAAATCCCAAAAATATTCAAACGGTTTGGAACAAAGCGATTACTTGTTATGGAGTATATAGATGGAATTAAAATATCAGATGTTCTCCATTTAGAATACACAGAAAAAGAAAAAGCACATCTGGCCGAGATTGGGGCTAATGCTGTACTTAAGATGATATTTGAATTTGGATTTTTTCACGCAGACCCCCACCCTGCCAACATATTTGTAGTAGACAAGAATACTATAGCGTTTCTTGATTTTGGAATAATTGGCAGGATAAACAAGAATGCAAAACGAAACTTGACAAGTCTCCTAATAGCAATCATAAATAAAGATGCAGAAAAGATAGGGGATATCTTAGTGCACATGATGAGTGCAACTGATGTAAACAAGGATGAACTGGTGTATGAGTTAGAAGACCTTATAGATGTGTATTATAACAGGTCGTTAGAAGAAATAAATATGGGGGAATTCTTGCAAGATCTTACATTATCTGTTAAGCGCCATGGGATGAAAATGCCGAAAAACTACGCACTGCTTGGAAAAACACTCATTATGATAGAAGGCGTTGGAAGACAACTTAATCCCAACTTTAATTCTGTACAATACACCAAACCTTACGTCAAAAAAATTATAATGGAACGAATGGGACCAAAAAATATTGTTAAAAGATGGTATGAAATGCTGTCTCAGACAAGTGGCATGGCCGTTGACATTCCTAAAAAAATTGATAATATCATGACTAGGCTAAGCAAGGGGGAGTTTAGGGTCGGAGTTGAGAGCAAGAGCATGGAATATCTTACACATAGCTTTGAGCGTTCTGTTAATAGATTATCTTTTTCTATAGTAATCGCAGGGATGATACTATCATCCTCTGTGCTCTTTATGACAAATATAGGGCCAAAAATATATAATCTCCCATTGTTTGGGTGGATAGGTTTTATTATTTCCTTCACACTTGGCATATGGCTTATTAGCGGAATAGTTAAGACGGGAAAACTATGACATGTTGCTAGGAAATAAGCTCTATAGTCGTATTTACGCAAGTACGTTGTGAATTATCAAACAAATCATCAAGTATGTCCCTAATCTCAAGAAGATTATCCACATTTACATCTGCAATTCCCCGAAGGCATTCCTTTGCACAAAACGCGATTCCAAGGTCTGCTTCATGTATCATGGAGATGTCGTTTGCCCCGTCACCTACTGCAACTGCCATCGTGGCCCCAGATTCCTTCTTAAATTTACTGAGCCAATAATCTTTGTTGCCATCTACCCTAAGATCAAATCTGCCTGTAAGCATGCCGTTTTGTAACTCAAGCTTATTTGCAGCTATATAGCTGATGCCAAGATGCTTTGCATGGCGCTGCGCTATAACATCAAATCCTCCTGTGATTATGGCAGTCTTTGCGCCATCTTCATGAAGGGACTCAATAAGCTCTTCTGCCCCGTCGGTAATATGTGATTCTTTGAATACTTTGTCTAGATTATTAATATGTAATCCTTTGAGAAAATTTAGGCGTTTGCCTAATGCTTCCTCGAACGTTATCTCACCACACATCGCCTGTTCTGTAAGTTCTGCAACCTCATTGTGGCAACCTTGTACTCTTGCCACTTCATCGAGAAATTCACAATCAATAAGTGTCTTGTCCATATCAAATGCTACAATAACCTTATCGTTGCCTTTCCATAATTTACCACTCATATAATCTACACTCCCTTTTTAGTTAAAACTGACCAAAACAAACACATTAGGGAAGTGTATTGGAGTTCACACACGAAATATTCATGAATTTTAATTATGTATACTACTTAAAAAACTATCGCAGGATTAGGCATTATAATGTCAATCATAAAACTAGAATATTGATGAAAATAATAGAGAAGTGTGGCTTTTCTATGCCAATAGTCATATTTTTCTCAAAAACCTTTAAAAATTAATATATTTATTTTCAATACCATGATTGAAACATTGGTACGACAGGATATTGAATCGTTGCGTTTTGCACAGCCATATGTTCCGAAAAAATATCTTAATCTGTCACAAAATGAACCTATTAGAAAGATTATAGGAGATAAATACTCTGCTAAGTATATAGGGCCCCATTACTATGAGCTAAAGAATAAACTTGCCGAATTTTTTGGGCTCAAACAAGAAAACTTCACTATAACAAACGGAGCTAACCATGGTATAGACGTATGTTGCCGCTGTTTTTTGGGGCCAGGTGACTGCTCAGCATTGTATGATCCAACATATGGGCCATATTACATGATACCCAGGATAAATGGAAAAGATGTTGTTCGTTTTCAGCTTGACGAAAACTTTGAACCAGATTGGCAACAGTTCAAAGATAGCAACGCAAAAATGGTGTTTATAGCAAATCCAGGGAATCCTACAGGAAATCTATTATCTCTAAAGAAGATAGAAGAAGGTCTGGAAACCGGAAAAGTTGTTGTAGTTGATGAAGCATATGCTGAGTTTACCGATGTCACTGCTATTGATCTTATAGGCAATTATGAGAACCTAGTTGTGCTACGCACCTTCTCAAAAGTATGGGCGCTCCCTGGGGCAAGGGTGGGATACATCGTTGCTAATGAAAAGACAAGTGACTATTTAGAGCTCTCGCATATCCCATACCATATGGCAAATCCATCCTTGAAATTGGCATACGACGTTATTGACCATAAAGAGGATATGGAACGATTGGTCAAGGAGACTGTTAACATTCGTGAAGATCTGCGTATCGGTTTGCAGGCACTTGGACTTTATGTATATCCTTCATATACTAATTTTCTGCTCGTAAAGTTTCCAGAACAGATAAATGCGAACACTATATTCCAAAAACTATGTGAGAATGACATATGCGTCAACAACGTATCAGGACAGGCAGGCATAGAAAATTGTTTAAGGATAAGTGTGGGATTGCAAGAAGAGAACGCAATGTTTCTTGCAGTTCTTAAAAAGCTTCTCGAGACGCATATATAGCATCTATTGTGGTAGATATGGTAAAAGCAATATTGTTTGATATGGACGGCACATTAATTGAGGTACAAAAAAGCTACAAAGAGGCTATTGTAAGGACCGTTCAATATTTTGTTCCTACAGTCAGACGGGAAGATATTGCAAAAGGAATCAAATCCTTAAGAGGAATTTCAAACTTCAACAATGACTGGGACGCATCTTATTACCTCATAAAAAAGTTATCAGGGGACGCTCCAATCGTAGTTCGTGATGCATTCTGGAACCAAATGCAAGGTGTGTTTCAAAGCTTTTATCTTGGGTCCACCCTTTATAAAAAGGCTTATGGCACTAATTCACCGATACACATAGAACATGGACTAATAGAACAAGAAACCCCCCTTATAACTGAGGAAACGTTAAAAAATCTAGAAGAATACCCTTTGGGGATAGTAACGTCTCGCCCAAGGTTCGAAGCATTATATACGCTCTCATTTGGATTCTTTCCTAAATATTTTTCATTAGAACACCTAATAGCATTAGACGACGTGAAGCATGAAAAACCGCATCCAGAACCGCTACTAAAGCTAAAAGAAAAGATAAAGGCAGATACCTACTTCTATGTTGGGGATACTATTGATGATGCCGAGGCGGCCAAATTAGCAGGATGCATAAGTATTATAGTTGGTGGAAACTGGGGAGATATTAACATAGGCTCTATAAATGAACTGCCAAGGGTCATTTAGCTGATTTTATAATACATTATTTTCTCGATCTCTACAGAGACTTCTTTTCCTACTTCCTGTTTTATTACGTCCATTAATTTTGCAGTCCTGATTAACATTAGTTGAACGCGTGCAGTTGTTACTTCAAATTCATCGTATTCAAGAGATTGTCTTTTTTTCTGTAAAGAGATATATTTTACTCTTGCAATAATGCCTTCTGTTTTTTTATTTAGGTCTTCTGTAGTCTTGTAGGTAACGAAAATATAGTCTCCCTCTTTGACATTTACAAGGGAATTTATATTGTGGGAACTTCGTAGCTCCATCGTTTTTATTCCGTCTGTTAGAAGCTCTTTATACGCATAGGGGGTTATACATGTCAACGCATACATTGTTTTCACCTCACATATACATAGCGTCGAATTCATCGCGCTTTGTCTGATCTTCAACGTCCTTGCTTAGCTTTGAAAGAGCGGATTCTAGCTGCTCAGCTTCTTTTATCAGCATTTTCGTATCTATTTTCTTGTTAATAAGCTTGCCAATAATATTAAGCAAGCCTGATGCAGAGCGCGGGTCTGGTCTATTTCCGTAGGTCTCTGCAAGCAATGCTATTGAGGGTATGTCCTTATGGTGGCATTCAAGCAAGAGTGCACCACTGCCCCCAGAAATACTTCCCATAGGCAATATTTCAATGCCTATTTTGCTTAGATTTAATAAAATATCCTCACTTGAACCAACACCAAATATTTTTCCAGTAGGCGCGCTCGTGCCAATCCCTGCAAGAGAAATAGATTTAGATACATTATGTTTTTTCATAAAATCTCCAAGAGCCATGGCCATGGGATATGTTTTGATATCTGGAAATGCTAAATCAGAGATAAAAACAATAAGTTTTTCATTTCCATAGATGCGGGCAGGTGGAACTACCTTTCCATTAAACACCATAGAGACTTGTGGTAATAGGTCTGTGCGTATGAAACCAATTTGGGGGATTTTGAGTTCAGATACAAGATATGTTGCAGCTATATGCCCCACAAGTCCAACACCAGGGAACCCCTCAATAACTATTGGATTTTTGAATTTTACCTCTTCTTTTAGAACAATATCTATCATAACATCGCCTTTAAAAATATGTTATTAGCCAAAATATTAATAGTTTTCGGGAGAGATGACTTTGCATTACTGTATGAAGTTTATTTCCACGAAAAAAGGAAATACTTAGGAATATCCAAAAATGCACCCACATATTTTATTATGGCAGAATCAGCCGTTGCTGCAACCATTCCTGATTCTTTTATTTCATGGTCCGGACTGTCGCATAATTTTATCTCCATCTCTACTGGCCATGAATGATTTCTAATGCGGCATGCTAGTTCACCGCTGTGAGAAACATGCTTATCAATAAAGAATTTTACAAAGAGGGGGCGCGTCTTTACAAAAAACTCCTCAAGCATTGAGAGTGCTTTATTAGTATCGTCTCCAAGAATATATTTTCCAAACACCCCTTTGTCATCACGAACAACGCCATCATCACATACTAAAGGATGCCCGCATACAACACTCTCCAATGTAATAAGGACATTGTACGTATCAACTGCAAGAGATTTGCCAGTAACATCTTCTGCACGAACATTCTTTTTTGTTGTAGATTCACTTTCACTATCAGAATAGGTGGTCCTTGTCAATAAATTACGTTGTGCTTTTGTAAGTTCATAGTGATTTCCAACAAAATCTAGCGCAACCTTTTTTTTGTAACCTTTGTTGAGCAAGTAACGCAATTCCTCACGTGCATCATGCAGCGACATGTGTAAGTATTTACTATAATCAATTAATAAATATTGGGATGTATTTTTATATAAACTGGAATCAACAGAGGACGAGCAAGAAAACTAAAGCTATTGAAAATACAAACACACAAATATAAAAGAAAAAGTGGCCGGCAGCGTCTCGGGGTTCCCACCAAAGGCAGTACAACCCGAATCGCAAAGAGACTTTACTTCTGGGATCGGAACGAGACCAGGTGTAGCCCTCTTGCTATGACCGCCGTACCGAACATATTAATCCAAAACCCTTTATAAAGCTTTCTACAGCCGTATCGTATTGCACAAATAGCCCTAAACAATTTATATTTGTTTGATGACTGCACAGGCAGCAAATGGGTGTTTTTCAGGAGAGCACAACACAAAAGAAAATGCAGCAAGCGCCGGCATTATGTTAGATTCTTGAGACTTTTTCGATGAATTTTGTTGATGGCCCTTTGATGTTAGGAAAAAAATATATTTATGAACATATTATATTTATATTAGTAATATAGGTTAAAATTGTAATAATCACATAAAAACTAAGCTTTAGGTGGTAATAAATGGAATTTAACATACTTGATATGGTAAGTTACATTTCGAAAACCAAAATAAGCAAGTTGCTTATAAAAAAATTATCTTATTATGATGAAAAGAGCAATGAAAGAAGAATAGAGAAAATTTTGAAGTACTATGTCGGAGAGAAAACGAATCTTGACATAACATGCAGGGCCTATTATCCTCTTGTAAAAAAAGTGATACAAAGCGGAAGACGAAAATTTGGGGCCACCGATGCACAAATGCGTTCATTTTTCTCATCCTCCATAAAAAGAAAAGGTTTAAGCAATGTGATCTTGAGCATCGCAAATTATGGCATGACAAAACCCCAGATGCTATCGGCCCCTTTTTTAGTGGTATGGGACATCACTCGAGGATGCAACCTGAAATGCCAACATTGTTACTCATCATCAGGGGTAAGATCTAGCGACGAGCTTCCAAAAGATAAGGTAATTGACATAATAGATGAATTAGAGCGGGCAGGAGTTGTTGCAATCGCTTTTTCTGGTGGAGAGCCCCTAATGAGGAAGGATTTTTTTGAAATCGCCAAATATGCATCCAAAAAGAATATTTATGTTGCAATGGCAACAAATGGAACACTTATAGACCGTAAAATTGCATCAAAAATAAAGCTGGCAGGAATAAAATATGTTGAAATATCAATTGATGGGGCAACTCCACTTACCCATGATACGTTTCGTGGCGTCGAAGGTGCTTGGGAACGAGCCGTTGAAGGGATTCAAAATTGCGTAAAAGAAGGAATCATGACAGCAATGGCAACTACTATAACAAAGAACAATTATAATGAGATTGGAAAAATAATCGATTTTGCAGAAAAATTAGGCGTGAAAAGATTCTTAGAATTCAATTTTATACCCACAGGAAGAGGTAGATTCACGTGTGCATCAGATCTTACTCCCGAAGAAAGAGAATACATACTCACATACCTGTACAAGCGTTCAAAGGATTCGAAAATAGAGATATTCTCAACAGCTCCCCAGTATGCACGTATTGCCATGCAGTCCATAATGCGACAAGGTGAGGGGGACATGTCATTTTCATTCTATGGGGGGCATGTTAGTGGGGAGATATTAAAGCTTGCAGAGTTTATAAGCGGGTGTGGCGCAGGAAGGCTGTATTGTGCCATCTCTGCTGAGGGAAAGGTTACACCGTGTGTTTTTCTCCCAATAGAAGCAGGAGATCTAAGAAAAGAACGATTCGAGGATATTTGGAAAAATTCCAAAATATTACAAATGCTGCGCACTCGAAACAACCTGAAAGGAAATTGTTCTGTTTGTGAATACAAATATGTATGCGGTGGTTGCCGCTCAAGGGCTTATGGTTATTATGGGGATGTAAACGAATCAGATCCTGGCTGCATAAGAAATCAGGATGCATTCGATAAGATATGTGAAAAAAATGTGATAAAAGAAGGGAAGAAATAGAAAATATACTGGGACTTCTCGCTAATTTAGCTAGAAACCTAGATTTTTGAAAAATCCCTTTTTCTCTTCTGCAGGTGTTTTTCCAAAAGAGTCCCCGAGCTTGCGTATAAGGTCTTTTTGTTCCTCAGAAAGAGATGTTGGTATATCAATAAAAATGCGGACATGCTGATCCCCCCGCCTGCCCGTGCGCAAATCCGGCATGCCTTTCCCCTTAAGCCGTAGCACTTTTCCATGCCGGGTGCCTGCTGGTATTTTCATCTGCACCTTTCCATCTATGGTATTTACTGTAATAGTATCTCCAAGTGTAGCTTGAGGAAATGAGATTATTTGATCATATAAAAGCTCAGTCCCCTCACGGTAAAAATTAGAATCATTCTTTATATGTACAACGATGTACAAATCTCCTGAAGGCCCGCCTGTCGTGCTGGGATTACCTTCCCCAGGTATCCTAATATGCGATCCATCCTCTATCCCTGCAGGTATTTTTACCTTGATCTTCTTTTTGCCACGAACACTTCCCTTCCCTCTGCATTTTAAGCATGGATCGTTGATTATTTGGCCAGAGCCATGGCATGAATCACAAGTAGTAATTGTGGCGAACTGCCCGAAAGGCGTAGCTCGTACTTTTTGTACCTGGCCAGATCCATTGCACGTGTGGCAAGTGGAAGGTGACGATCCGCTCTTGGAACGAGAGCCTTTGCACTCGGGGCATACAACCATTTTTTCCATATTTATTGTACGCTCAATGCTATCAAATGCATTTTTTAGGCTTATGGTGATATCATAACGAAGGTCATTTCCTTTTTTGGGGCCAGTCCTTCTACTGCGCCTGTTTCCCCCAAAAAACATGTTGAAAATGGATCCACCAAAGTCACCGAATATATCTTCTACGTCTTGATAGTGGGTGAAGTCTGACCACTGAAATCCTCCTGCTCCCTGATTAAAGACGCCAGAATGTCCAAATTGATCATAGCGCGCTCGTTTGTCCTTGTCCATTAGCACCTCATACGCTTCGGATACCTCTTTGAACTTTTCTTCTGCATCACTTTTAGTATCTGGATTGAGATCGGGGTGATGTTTGCGTGCAAGCTCCCTATAAGATTTCTTTATCTTCGCATCGGTTGCATCCTTAGTTACCCCAAGGATTTCATAGTAGTCCCTCTTTGTCAATTACTTCACCAAAACGCATTACTTATTGGTCTTCGTCAACAACCGTATAGTCGGCGTCTACAACATCGTCTTTTTTTGGTACATCTTCAGGGGATTCAGCCTGCTCTTGTTGTGCTTGCTGTTGATAGAGTTCAGCAGACACTTCATAAAGAGCGTTGGTAAGCTCCTCTGATGCAGTTTTCATCTCTTCTACATTCTCGCTTGCAAGTTTGGATTTTAGCACATCTATCTTGTTGTTGATGTTTTCTTTCTTTGATGCATCTATCTTGTCCCCAAGCTCATTGAGGGTCTTTTCGCTAGTGTAAATAAGGGCGTCAGCATTGTTGCATGCTTCCACAAGTTCCTTTCGTTTCGTATCCTCCTCTGAATACTTCTCGGAATCTTTGACCATATTATCAATTTCCTCTTCGCTAAGGCCAGAGGAAGACTTTATCGTTATAGCCTGTTCCTTTCCCGTGCCCAAGTCTTTTGCATTTACGTTAAGAATTCCATTTGCATCCAGATTAAAGGTAACATCGATTTGAGGAACTCCCCTTGGCGCTGGAGGTATGCCGATTAGTTGGAATCTGCCCAATGATGTGTTATCATTAGCCATTTGCCGTTCTCCTTGTAGAACATGGATCTCCACTGAAGTTTGGCTGTCGGCTGCTGTAGAAAATATTTGCGATTTTTTCGTTGGTATGGTAGTATTTCGTTCAATTAGTTTAGTAAATATACTGCCAAGTGTCTCAATCCCAAGTGATAGGGGGGTCACATCAAGAAGCAGCACATCTTTTACTTCTCCAGCTAGTACTCCTCCCTGAATGGCTGCGCCCATAGCAACACATTCGTCAGGATTAATGTTCTTGAAAGGTTCTTTGGCAAAGTATTTTTTAATGAGGTCGCGCACTGCTGGAGCACGTGTCTGCCCACCTACAAGAAGGATCTTGTCGATTTTTTCTGGCTCTATCTTGGCATCGGCCATGGCCTTTCGTATGGGGGTCAAAGTTCGTTCCAGAAGATCCTCTGTAAGCTTTTCAAGCTTTGACCTTGTCAAAGTAATGTCAATATTTTTAGGGATATTTCCCTCCATGGCTATGAATGGCAAATTGATATTTGTTTGCATAAGTGTTGAAAGCTCTATTTTTGCCTTCTCTGCGGCATCATATATGCGCTGAAGAGCGACTCGGTCATTTGAGAGATCTGTTCCTGAATCTTTTTTGAATTCCTCTATGATCCAGTTGCTAATGCGTTTATCCCAGTCATCCCCGCCAAGGCGCGTGTCACCGGATGTAGATTTCACTTCAAATATTCCTTCGCCCATCTCAAGAATTGAAACATCAAATGTTCCTCCTCCAAGGTCGTAGACAAGAATGGTCTGATCATTTGCATCGTTAAGCCCATATGCAAGAGTTGATGCCGTAGGTTCATTTATTATACGAAGTACGTTAAGCCCTGCTATCTGGCCTGCATCTTTTGTGCCTTGTCTCTGAGCATCATTAAAATAAGCAGGAACTGTTACAACTGCATCAGTTATTTTTTCTCCAAGATAATTCTCAGCATCAGCTTTAAGCTTAGCAAGGATCATCGCAGATATTTCCTGGGGAGTATAATCCTTGTCATCAATTTTAATCTTCTTGTTAGTTCCGATTAACCTCTTTATTGAACTAATTGTTTTATCTGGATTGGTAACAGCTTGCCTTTTTGCAATTGAACCGACCAATCGTTCATCGCCTTTGAAAGCGATAACTGATGGCGTAGTTCTTTCCCCTTCTGCATTAGGAATAACAGTGGGTTTTCCTCCTTCCACAATAGCCATGCACGAATTTGTAGTGCCAAGATCAATACCTAAAACTTTACCCATTTTTCTCACTATCCTCTTCAGATTTTTGTTTTTTTACTTTAACTCTAGAATGCCTCATGACTTTATTTTTGTATATGTATCCTTTTTGGAACTCCTCGCATACTATCTCTTTGTCCCCATCAGAACCATTGTCCATGATAAGCGCCTCATGGTAATAAGGGTCAAAGTTCTTGCCGACACATTCTATCTCTTCAATTCCCTCTTCAAACAGTAGTTTTTGGAGTTGTTTGTATATCATATCGAATCCTTTAGCATATTCGGCAGGGACCTTGTCAACACCTTCTGCTAAAAGGGACCTTTCAAAATTATCCTTTATATCTAAAAGCTTCATAAGTATGCCCTCGTTTGCAAAGGTTAATATATTTTTATTATCACGTTCGACACGTTTTTTAAAGTTCTCAAAGTCCGCCTGAGTCCGCTGCATCGTATTTAGATAGTCTTCAATTACAGCTTCTTTTTCTTCAAGCTTTCCTTTTAGCCCCTTTATTTGCTCCTTATAAGATTTCTTTGTCATAGAGCATCCTCTCATCATAATAAAAAGTTAAGTTAATAAAATGTGAATTTATTCCGATATAAAAAGTTTTCGGTTGTAGTGCTTGGTTGCATAAATTAAACAAATCATTTATATTTTATGAACTGTATAATTATATTATTGGATAATTTTTTAAGTAAAGGAGTGTCTTGTCTTGGGTGAGTATCAGCATGTTTTTGGTCCTATTTTTTCTCGCAGGCTGGGATTATCTTTGGGGATTAGCCCTATTACAGGTAAATCTTGTAGCTGTTCTTGTATATATTGTCAACTTGGACGAACAAAATCATTATCAATGGAAAGAAAGAGCTTTTTTCCTGTAAAAGATATTATTAATGAGTTTAAAGATTACTTGTCACAAGGTGCAGACTTTGATACGGTTACAATTGTGGGCGAGGGTGAGCCAACTTTATCTTTGGATTTAAAAGAGCTTATAATGGAATTGAAGAAATATACTGATAAGCCGATTGCTGTTATTACAAACGGAACTTTAATGATCAATGAAAGCGTAAGAGAAGCTCTTTTTGAAGCAGATATCGTCTTACCATCTCTTGATGCTTTTAATGAATTATCATTCAGAGAGATAAATAGGCCGCATGAAGATGCCACCTTTGCTAATTTAGTTAACGGGTTGAAGGAATTTTCTAATAATTATTCTGGACAACTTTGGCTAGAAGTAATGCTAGTAAAAGATGTCAATGATGGGGAGGCAGACTTAATAGCAATTAAAAAGATTATTGATGATATTAATTGTGATAAGGTCTATATTAATACCCCTGTTAGACCACCTGCAGAAGGATTTGTTAAAGAACCAACTAAAGATACGGTGGAAATGGCCATTGAAATATTAGGTGGTATTAGTCTTGATAATTTGGTTACGGGCACTTTTTATAGTAATATAGAAGATGATTATGAGGCAGTTCTTGCAATTATTAAAAGACACCCTATGAATCAATATGAAATAAGAGAATTTTTAAAAAGCAGAAATTGCTCTAAAAAACAAGAGATTGACGTATTTAAACAACTTGAAAGTAACAATGAATTAGATATAGTGCGTTTTAAAAATTGTAGTAATTATAGGTATAAATAATTTATTAATACTTTTTAAGTTGCACTATCTTATCTTCCAAAAATGAGTTTAATTTATCTTTTAACGTATCAAATGGGATATCAAGTTTCAAATTACTATTAAAAATTATATCATAGACTGCTTCACCAACTGCATCGTCGTGTTCTACCTCCACTACCACGGACCCAGGGAAGAAACGTTCTTTGATTATCAATTTGTCCCAATCCCCATCTGTGATAGCATACACGGGCATGCTAAAACGATACAATATGTCACCAACTATGCGCGAGGTATCATCACCCACAGCAACTGCACCCTCGCAATGCCTTGTTAGATCGTATACATCTGCAGCACAATGATTGACAAATGCAACGCCTTTTCCCTCCTTCCTAGTGACGCGGGGGCATATTGAATCGTCACGTAATTGCTGTGTAGAACAGCACTTTGCGGTAAGTAAATTGATTTTTCCAAGTTTCTCTAATCCATGTTCCTTAACCTCTAACCCAGATGTTGTTATTATATTACCCTCATTTGTGGATATTGTAACATTCTCGGAAGTTGCCTTGCCTATTATAAGATTATTACATAACACAAAATCCCCTACTTCACACGCCTGAAGATGGCGCGTGGTAAGATTATTTTCAAAGGAAAATAGTTTTGAAGGAGAAATAGCGTTGCCTTGTACAAATCCAAGTTCTTCCAAAGATTTTATTATTTCATCATGAAACTTTCCTTGCCACACCACATACATTCCGGTTCTGCAATCAACATGCATTACAGGGATTGAAAGTTTTGCATTATCTAAGATTATTCGAACAAAACTTTGGCCCGAGAATTCACTTTTTGGATATATGACTATCATAAGCGCGTCGCATTCAATGGATTCGCGTATAACTTTTCCCGGAAGGTCTGGTATCGAAATAACATTTTCTAAATTATGGTCATATGCGGCCGTGCGGCCCATGGTGCCCGCCTGGTAAAAACTAGCTTCAGGAATAAGGTCTATTATTCTTTTTGCATATCCTTTATCAAAGACTTCGGGGCCATGAAAAAGAACTGCAAATTTATTCCCTATATAATGTTTCATAGAATCGCTTTCGTTCTTTTGACCACTTTGCATCATCCTTCTCTCCTTTATCGTCCCAGTACTGTGAGTTCTTACTCCAAGCTTTTTGTGGCAATTCATACTCTTTTGTAGGTTTTCCTAATGCATAACGAAGTTCTGCCGCATGCTCAAATGCGTCAGCTGCCAGAAAATAATTTCCAAGTTTTTCTTGTAAGAATCCAATATCCTCATAGCATTCTAAAGCATCCTTGAGTGCACCGTCCATCTCAAACTTGAATGCTAGTTCATAACTGAAAAAAAGGGATGTTGGGATGTCCGTCTTTTCAGAGTAATTTCGTGCTTTTTGCATCAGATCTGCACTTTTGCCGTATTCTCCTATGGAGGCAAGTAGTCTACTAGTATGGCAATATCCATATGCTGCAAGAAAGTATGAACCTTTTTTTATCTTAAGCTTAGCATAATTTTCCCAGTATTCGATTGCTTTTTCTATTTCTCCAACTTTTTCATACCTTTTCGCTATGAATTCGTATTCTCGTGCTTTATAATAAGCATCCTTGTTGACCTTGTCCCATCGCATAAGAAGCCACCAACACAAGACATAAATTTGTGTTATTTTTAAAGATTATGGTATTAGATAAAATTTTTAATATATTCGCATTGAATTAGAATTTTAATAAACTAACATTAGGTTGACCGTGTCTTATCATCCTTGATATATTTTTGTGTCATTTATCATGTTTTATAGTTATTTTTTCTTTAATTTTGGGATAATTTATCAAAAAAAATAAAATATTCATATATATTTAACAATTATAAATTTATTGATATTTTAATGGTTTACATGTATATGATTATATAAAACTCAATACACAAAAATATCTAATATTTATGTCAAGAAAACTATTTATACTCTGTTTGTATATGTACTTTTAGCAACGGCATATGGGAGTGACAGGACAGGCTTGTACCGTTCCTGAAGCGTCGATCATATGTGTTTCATGAGCAGAAATGCAAAAAAACTGCCAGTTTCGAAAGAAAGGAAGCGGGGGACTGTTGCACGAGCCAGTACCTGAAAAGAAAAGGTGAATGTACTGAACAAACACCTTCGAATCCAACTCTGTTGGAGGTGCTGACTCACCTTTTTTATTAGGCTAGTGTTAACATATGGTTTTATAATTTTAGATATTTTTATAAATCTAAAATATGTC
Source organism: Methanomicrobia archaeon (assembly GCA_030603445.1). Lineage (GTDB taxonomy): Archaea > Methanobacteriota_B > Thermococci > Methanofastidiosales > NM3 > NM3. The sequence goes on from JAUVXU010000009.1 coordinate 56,171, forward strand.
TTATATTTTCCTCTTAAACTCGTTGCATTGAACAAAAGTCAATATGGGAATATTAGATTATATAATAAATTCAAAAACAAAATTTACGTCCATATAGAAGTAAAAAAAGGTAGGGTTATAGGAGGTATATGTTATTATTTTATATGTTTATATTGCCCTACCCTTTCTTGATGCCACTGCTAGCTTTTTTGTAAAATATAATAAGGTATTGTAACAATTAATATGAAATCGTGCCACTTTTATTCTTAATTAAATTAAGTTTAAGTGTTAACAATGCCCCAAAAAGTATAAGATTATATATGTATTAGCTACAGTAGTGTAATTAGACGTAGGATTTGTCATAGTCCTTAAATATTATTGGCAGATAATAATTTATATTCTCCCTATGAACAAATAACATCTCTATAAGGTGATATGTATGAAAATGATACTAATTATCTCAGATGGCATTGGTGATGCACCAATTTCTAAATTACAATCAAAAACGCCTCTTGAATATGGTTCTTTCCCAAGTTTAGACCGGCTGGCCAGGGAAGGTATTACAGGCATTATGGACCCATTGCGTCCAGGTATTCCTGCCGGAAGCGACACGGCACACATTTCACTACTTGGTGAGAATCCATATTCTGTATACAAAGGAAGGGGTTTTTTGGAGGCACTAGGCGTTGGATTAGAATTAGAGGACGGGGACATAGGATTTCGCGTTAACTTTGCAACATTGAAAAATGGCATTGTCATTGACAGGAGGGCTGGGAGGGCCCCAGATGGAATACATGAACTTGCAGATGAGATAAATAACTCTATCACACTAGATGTACCCTTCTTGTTCAAGGAAGCAACTGGCACGCGCGCTGCCCTTGTATTAAAGGGCGATGGATTATCTTCTAATATTTCAGATAGCGATCCACATTCCACAGATGTTCGCCCTCTTGAAGTTAAACCATTGGACAGCTCCCGGGAAGCTGCATTCACAGCTGAATTGATCAATGATTTTATTTCTAAGACACATATGTTACTAAATGATCATAAGATTAATTCCAAACGAATTGGGCAGGACATGCTTCCTTCAAACTATCTGTTGGTTCGTGGTGCTGGCGTGCGCCCCCCAGTACTTACTCTTAAGGAGAGATATGGTATATCTGCCGCATGTATAGCGGCTACAGCCCTTATACGCGGCGTGGCTAAGTGCTATGGGTTTGATATTCTTGAAGTGGAGGGCATGACTGGAGAATACAATACAAATGAGGAAAATAAGGCCAAAGCTACTATCAAAGCACTCGATTCGTATGATTTTGTTTTTATGCATTTCAAACCTACTGATACTGCATCACACGATGGCGACCCCCTCATGAAGATCAAGATGTTAAAAAAGTTAGATAGGATTGTTGGAATTATTCTTGACAAGCTATCTCCTGATGATGTTATTATAGCATTAACAGGCGATCATTCATCCCCCTGCTCCATAAAAGATCATTCGGGCGAGCCTGTGCCTGTGGCACTATGGGGTGGCAGGGTCCGCATTGATGATGTGTCATGTTTTGATGAGCGCATATGTGCTAAAGGGGGATTAGGGCGGATAAATGCTACAGATATTATACCTATGTTGCTTAATCAGGCAAATAGGATAAAGAAGTTTGGAGCGTAGGCCATGTTATATGTTCAAAAGGACGGATTTAGGGAACCATACTCAAGATGGAAACTTACAGAATCCATGACATCAGCAGGATTGGACAGCCATAGGGCGTATAAAATCTCGATAGTTATCCAGGAGAAACTAAAGAAAGAACGGGGCAGATCAATAAAGGAAGATGACATTAGGGATACTGTTCACAAACACTTACTTGATATTGATAGTTCTTTAGCGGAGCGCTATATTATATGGAGCCAGATACGAAGAAAAAAGATACCGGCAGTAATGCTTATTGGCGGATCTACTGGTATAGGTAAATCCTCCATAGCGCTAGAGTTTGCCCATAGGATGGGAATAAAGCAGGTCATAGGCACAGATACAATACGCGAGATCATGAAAAATGTCATTGCCCCAAATCTTATACCATCCGTCCACTACTCCAGTTTCGAGGCTTGGAAAACCATTTCGCATTCTGTAAAAGAGGACAAAGTCATCGTTGGGTTTAGGGAACAAGCTAAAGTGGTCTCAATTGGCATAAATGCAGCTATAGAGCGCTCTCTTAAGGAAGGGATATCATTGATAATTGAGGGCGTTCATATTGTTCCAGAGTTCGTGTTAATAAACTCAAATGTTGTGCCGATCATGCTATGTCTTGATGATATTGAAGCCCATAAATCCCGTTTTATATCCAGAGCATCAGCGACACATGTTCGCAGGGATGCTCACCATTATACAGATTCCATGGGCCCCATACACACCATACAGGACTACTTGAAGGAATCTGCAAAGAATGCAGGCGTCCCAATCATAGAAAATGTGGACTTTGACAAGACCATAGTGCAAATATTGGATGTAGCTGCCCAAAGAATGAAAAAACTAGTCAAATGAATCCTACGCGCTGGCGCTCTAGGTCCAAGAAGTTCTTGAAGGAAAACATACCTACAAGCTTACCGTTCTCCTCAACAAGAAGGTGGCGTATATTTTCTCGTGCCATTATCATCAGCGCTTCTTTCACAGTCATCCTAGCATCAATTGTTATGGGTTTTATAGTCATTATATCTTTTATTAGCGTCTTGTTGACATCATTTTCAGATGCTACATGCTTGATTATGTCCCTTTCTGTTATGATCCCTAACGGTTTGTTGTCCTCCTCAACTATAAGGGAACCTATATTTAGTGATGACATTAGCTTTGCTGCTGCAAGAAGTGTCTTTGTTCCCGCAACCGTAAGCAGATTGGGTGTGAGAAATTCTTTGACAGATGCAAATAGTTTTGACTCCATAAATATTAATTGCAGAGCATGAATTTAATTCTTTTTGAGTTTTCCAATGATGCATCCTTCGTATAACTTATAAGGATAGAATGCATATCTGTTTTAATGGTTCGTATCTTGCAGCTCTCTGACACACACATTTCAAACACTTATCATTTTGATACAGAGGCATTTCATCGCGGAATTGATATCATGAACACAATTCCTCGTGACATTGTCATGCATTTGGGGGATATTACAGAGCATGGTTTTGAGAGCGAATACCAAATTGCAGAGAAACTGCTTAATATATCCGATATAAAATTTGTTCTTGGAAATCATGATTCGCGTAATGTTGGTTACACACTTTTTGAGAAGTACCTTGGAAGTCCCAGGACTATATTTGTGACAAAAGATATTGCATGTGCAACGTTTGACTCCACAATCCCTGATAAAAACGAAGGCAGGATGGGAAAGAACGAGATACGCATGCTAAGGACGTTCCTAGACGAGTACTCCGACCTTTTCACTGTAGTTGCATTCCACCATCACCTCTTGCCACCACCACGCTCAGGCAGGGAACGCGGACTTCTCACCGATGCGGGAAATGTCTTGAAGGTCATACTGGACTATCGTGCAGACCTCGTTTTATCTGCTCATAGACACTCCTATAATGTCTATAAGGTAGAAGATACTGTAGTTGTAAACTCAGGCACTTTCTCCTCTTATAAGACGCGTGCAGGAGATGCGCATTCATTTAACTTGATCGAGAAAAAAGATGGCAGCATTCATGTGCGCCGTTTTGATATAGATACGTCTAGCCAAGCGCTGGAAACGAGAACATACAAAGGAAACTGCCTTGTCCCTGCATGCAAGCTGGAGCATAGGATAGTGCACCTATCAGATAGTCATTTTGGTTCTGGGGGCGACTTCCTGCCAGAGGTCTACAATTCTGCTGTAAAAAAGATAGTTGAACTTTCGCCGAATGTCTTGGTGCATGCAGGCGACGTGACACATGATGGTTTGCAGGAATCATATGAGGCCGCAAAAGGACATCTTGATATGTTGCCTTTTGAAAAAGTTGTGGTTCCAGGGGCGCGAGATTATATGCACCTAGGAGAAGAGCTTTTCCCGGCGTATTTTCCTGCGAAAAACACCACAATTGGAAAACTCAATATCATATGGGCCGATAGTGTAAAGTTTGATGAGTCAGAGGGATATATAGGTAGACGCCAGTTAAGAAGAATACTTGATTCTATACACCAGGAAATGATAAACATAGTGGTCTTTCACCACCATATTGTTCCAGTTCCGCATACAAGAGAAAGGGATGTGATAGAGGATGCAGGTGATGTGCTAAAATCCCTATGCAACAAGGTCCATCTTATTCTTAATGGAAATAGGCATGTCTCATTCTCCTGTAAAGTGGATGGCACCATAATAGCCAACTCCAACACCATATCCTCAAAGCGCGTGCATTGCAGGTATGGCAATACGTTTAATATTATAGACATCCTTGACAACAATAATATCATTATTAGTGAAATGGGCGCAGTTAGTGGCGTTCGCAGGGTGCTTGGAGTCTATTCTCCACTTGATACGAATGAAAAAGAAACAGGCTAAAATGATTTAAACGCATATTTTATGGTGTCATTTATGAGGATGTCCGCATAATATCCTTTGAAGTAAGGGCCTGGATTTAGCAAAAGTGTCTTTCCAATTTTATCAGCACCTCTTGCCTCATGGACATGGCCACAGATATGCAGGTCAGGCTGATATTTTTGAATAAAATCATAAACAGATCTTGAACCAATATGGCCTACGTGGGAAATGTCAAGTTTTGTTCCATATGCAGGCACGTGTGTAAGGATTATGGTGCGTTTCCCTGTTGCAATCACGATACCTGCGCCTATTTTATCGTCTTCAAACTCCCCCGGGGTCCTAAAAGGAGATATGGGGGCACCAGAAAATCCGCTTATTATAACTCCATTTACAATGGACGCCTTATTGTGCACCGAGATGCCTTGTTCGTTTAGGTATTCGCCGACACCTATATTGTCGCAATTTCCAAAAACTGCCCTTACATCGTGATTCTTTATAAGATCATAGAGGACATCATTTGCCGCGGCGTATCCACCAAAATGGGTTATATCTCCTGCAATGAGAACAAGGTCGTAATCACTCGCAACATCATTGGCATTTTCAAGAGATGTCCCATGAATGTCACTTAGTACTAATATTCGCATATATGCACCATTATATTTTTAAGCATTGTTTTTTTAAAAAGTTGTGGTGGCACGATGTGTTTGGCTATTCCTGGAAAGATTATCAAAAAGCATGGAAGTAAGGGTATAGTAGATTATGATGGGGCTCAGTTTGAGGTCAGGCTGGATTTGGTCAATGTAGAAGTTGGCGACTATGTAATAGTTCACACCGGATTTGCAATAGAGAAGCTATCTGAGGAGGATGCCAAAGAATCTATTGATATATGGCGCCAGATAGGGGAGCTGCAAAATGGAGGATAAGTTAAGAAATGACCCACATTTCATACGCTTGCTTGCACAGAAGATACACGATTTAAGTGAGGGATTGGAAAAGATAAAGATAATGCACGTTTGTGGTACACACGAGCATACAATAGTCGCATCGGGACTGCGCTCACTTTTGCCAAAAAACATCTTTTTAGTATCTGGGCCAGGCTGCCCTGTATGCATAACCCCCCAAAAAGACATAGAGAGGATGATTTTTCTTGCTGAGCATGGCCTTACCATAACTACTTTTGGAGATATGCTAAACATACCAACAACATCAGGATCCTTGGCCGATGCCAAGGCACGCGGGGCTGACATTAGGGTGGTATATGGAATTAGTAACGCTTTGGCCATAGCTAAAAAAGAAGAAAAAGAGGTTGTTCATTTCGGCATTGGATTTGAGACCACAGTACCAACTTCTTCCGTGGCCTTGCTTTCTGAACCAGATAACTTCTCTATACTGTCCGTACACAGGACAATTCCCGAGGCACTTGAATTTCTTATGAAAAATGATCTAAAGGTCGATGGACTAATAGACCCAGGGCACGTATCCTCAATTATAGGGGTGCGGCCATACGTCCCTGTTTCTAAGAAATATAAAATTTCACAGGTAATTTCAGGGTTTGAGCCGGGCGATATCATGCTTTCTGTATATATGCTGCTTTGCCAGATATCTGAACAAAGGGCGGATGTGGAGAACGAATACGTTAGGGCCGTGAGGGAAAATGGGAATAAAAAAGCAAAAGATATGATTAATCAAACTTTCGAGCATGTGGATGCAGCGTGGCGCGCTTTGCCGATGATTCCTAGCTCCGGTCTTGCAATACGAAAACGTTTTGAGGACTGGGATGCCTTATGCCGCCATGAGGATATTCTTTCTGATTTTGTATATGAATTCAAAGAAGATAGTGCCTGCCGCTGCAAGGAAATACTTCTTGGGGTCTGCTCTTCAGAGGAATGCCCACTTTTTAGAAGCGTATGCACGCCGGATTCGCCCATAGGGCCATGCATGGTCTCTGCAGAAGGCACTTGCAACATCAGCTACATATATGGCCAATCATAATACATAAATACCTTGCAGAACACTTCTTTTTCGGTGATAACTTATGGATGAAATGTTAAATGATGCTGCTAAGACCATAGCACAGCTTATGTGCGCCTCAGCTCGTACTGCTCCAAAGGCAAAGGGGGAAGACACGCTTTTCTTGCATATCCTTGAAGGGGATGAGAAAGAGAGCGTTGTTAAGGAGATGGAGAAGATAGCAGAAGAGAAGGGCTGGCCTTATTACGTGAGGGATGCAAACAACTTGCGCGCTGCAGCATGCGCTGTACTAATGGGGATAAAGAACAAGCCTGTGGGGTTGCGTTGTGGTGGGTGTGGCCATGATTGTGACTCGATACTTGACAATATGAATAAAGACACAGACTTCTCTGGCCCGATGTGTATTTTTAAGACTATAGATTTAGGTATTGCACTTTCAAGTGCCGCAAAAACTGCATCAATACACAATGCAGATAGTAGAATGATGTATACTGTTGGATTATCTTCAAAACGATTAGGTATTATCAAAGGCGATGTTGTAATTGGCATACCTATCTCTTTGAAAGGGAAAAATATATTCTTTGACAGGCAGCGATGAGTTAATATATTGTCTAGCCTTAAAAAAATAAAAATGGAAAAATCCTGATTAGTCGAGCAGTCGTTTATTCCCTTCTAATTTTTGTATCTCAGATATATTCTGGGATGCCTCTAGCACGCCAAGGTATGTTCCTTCATTATTCCTGAGTGCGTAGTATTCTATCATTACTTTTTCCATTTCCTCTTCTTTTCCTAATGGAAGGTCTATCCAAAATCTTGCCTTGTCGCGCGTCCCTGCTTTCATTTCACTTATTATTTTCTCTACTTTATGCACGCTTTTATTGGGGTGGCAGTCGTGGACATCCTTTCCTATAACAGCTTCTGGTCTTTTGAATATGCGCGTCTTGTGCTTGTTCCATGCAAGCACTTTGTCGTTGCAATCCACAACAGATATTTCCAAAGGTATGGTTTCTAATATGGCATCTAACACTTCTTGGGATATCTTTCCGATCATAAAAACACCTATACAATCATGATTTAAAAACATATAAATTTATCTTGCCATATGTGAGATATTACCGATTAATGGACGATTTGCAAGTATATTTTAATCTCGTTCAAAAATGAACAGTTCATCTATGGTAGTATGAAGGGCTCTTGAGATGTCATGTGCTAATTTTAGGGAGGGATTATATTTTCCTTTTTCAAGAAAAAGAATGGTTTCCCTGCGCACGCCTACCTTTTTTGCAAGCTCTTCTTGTGTTAAGTCATGCCTTGCCCGAAGTTCTTTGATCCTTGTTTTCATGTTAACCCCTTGGCTGTGTGTAATAAAATAAGGAAAGAATGCACACCAATAAGGAACCCCCTAAAAGAGCTACAAATGCGACACTAAATAATTCAGTATTGCCTGTTAGGTATATATACACAATTGTTGCAATTCCAAAAAATATCGTATATACAAATGCATTTGTCGTTGCCTTACCTATAAACAGTTCTAGCATTTCATCACTTACATTGTACATTGCAAAGTATGGGATAAAACAAAGGAACCATAGAAAGGCCGTTTTTCCCTCAACAAAATACAGGAGGCTTGCTAGAGAAAGAAATCCAAGATACCACAATATATTCTTCATTTTATATCACCTTTTTTTTATAACTAGCTTATTCTTGTAACTTGTTATTTGGTAATCACTTATAAAGTTATAGATAATTAACTTTATATTATTTATTTATAACATAATATTAGATTTTTATAACTTTATATTATTAAAATGTTTCGTTCAAAATATAGAAAGTGATTAGGCATTCTGAAAATAAATGACATGAATTAATTAAAAGAAGAAAAAAGAGAATATAAAAAAAGATCTACCAGTTCTTGTCTGCTAGCCTGAAGTACTCTTGTTTGTGGGCGCATGCAGGGCATACATTTGGTGCTTCTGCAGATTCGAACACATAACCGCAATTAGCACATTTCCACAGTACTTTTTTCTCTTTTTTGAATACTTGCCCATTCTCGATATTTTCCATTAACTTAAGGTAGCGTTCCTCATGCCTCTTTTCCGCTACAGCAATGGCACGCATGGTTGCAGCAATTAGCGGGAATCCTTCCTTATCAGCGATATCTGCGAATTCAGGATACATTGAGGTCCACTCATGATTTTCTCCAGCAGCAGATGCTTTAAGATTTTCTTTCGTTGTTCCTATCGTGCCAGCAGGAAATACGCCAGTAATCTCGACATCTCCCCCTTCAAGGAACTTGAATAAGCGTTTTGCATGTTCTTTTTCATTTTCAGCTGTTTCGGCAAATATCTCACTTATTTGAACATATCCTTCCTTCTTTGCCTTTGAAGAGAAGTAGTTGTACCTGTTTCTTGCTTGAGATTCTCCTGCAAATGCAGTTAAGATATTCTTCTCTGTCTGTGTGCCTTTCAAACTTTTCATTTTTTTCTCACCTAAAACTTCCTTGACCATAACCCGTGTATGTTGCAGTAAATGCGTACTTCTTTTACGTTTTTTAAAATGTTAAAGTTAGCTGCTGGTTTATTATTTGGCAATAGAAACTTTTTGAATGATCCACCATCGGTTATAACTTCGATCCACTCAATAAAATGAGAATCCTCCATAGGATGGGACACCCCTCCAACATATACCTTGACTTGTGTATCGGTTTTCTCTACCAAGGGCAAATGTTTTTCCTTTCCCGCATCTTCAGTTTTTTCCTCATAAAGTGCCATTGGTGCGCCGCAACACGAGAGCTCGCCTGGACCGTCATGCAGGACTTCGATAATATTGCCGCATTTTTCACATTTATAAATCTGCAATTTCTTTGTCATGTAATTCCCCCCATTCATCATAGCCTTCTAATATATTTATAATTTTTCGTGTTCAAAAAAACATAACATCTTTTCGTGAACAAACAATAATTTTTATTATTTGAAGATCTCATTTTTAGCCTTATACCACATCACAAAATCCAAGTGGGCAACAGGCATTTCTATGCTTTTTGCAAATGTTCTCATGTGCCTTTCTATTTCGAGGTATTTCTTTACTGTGATGCTGTTTGGGATAGTGTCAATTACATGGGCAGCGGCTAGTCCACTTAGGATGTGCCTGTCTAGTATTGCGATATTGTCGCCAAAACCTATATTTCTCAAAAAATGGCTAGCCTCCTTGTAGCCAATTCCTTTTATCGTTGCCGCCAACCATTCCCGGGTTTTGTAAGCATCAGGAAATGATGACAAGATTGATTTTAATTTTATATTTTCTCCATCTATTAACAGCTTGCGCGCATACAAGATGTTCTCTGCTTTCTTGTTCTTGAAGCGAGCATATTTTAAGTATGGAACTATGTCCTCTTTGGTTCCATTAAGGATAAGATCATCCCTGCGCATTAGTTTTATGGTGTCCCAGCAGCGATGTGCGTTTGACTGTGGCGTCAAAATGCAGAATAGCAGTTCAATAAATAGTTCGTATTCGTTGCCATTATCCCAAATTCGCCTGAATTTTTGCATCTGCAATATGATATCTTTATGAATGTGTTTATATATGGACTCCAGTTCTTGGATATAGGTTTGTGGATCTAACTCTGTTTTTTTATCCAATACTCGGCGATTATGCATATTTATTAAAAGTTAATCAATATATTAAATCTTATTGTAAGGCCCGTTGATCCCATAAAATTACAGTACTATCAAGTTATCATATCTTCATGATGGAGCCACTGGTCTTTTTGCCTGGTAGAGGGACCATCGCTTTTCGTTGATTAGTATAATATGACATGTTCCAGTGGAAGTAAAGGGGTATAAAGATACGGTTATTCTTGTGTATATATACATAAAATTGTAATATTTATACACCAAACACCGAAGTATTGGCATCATAGAAATTTATTTTTTATGTGGCGTCATTAAAGCCAGCATGTTAGTGGCCAAAAATGTTGCCGCAAGCACAATGAGTTGAAAATAAAAGGTAAGTGCACAAAAGGTATTCTTTTTTCCTTCATACATATTTCCCACAAGCTGAATGCATCCTTCTGCAACGATTAGAAATAACAGCAAAGGATATGCGCCATAACATGCGAGAAGGGGAAGTGCCAATACGTCGCATATGCCAAGGAAATACCCTTTGCAAAGGCCCCTTATGGGAAGATTGTACTTTCTCATCTCCCCAATAGTTCCATTGGCCCATCTTGACCTTTGCGAAAAGTAGGCATGAAGCGATTCAGGCATTTTGGTATAGGCATATGCAGTTGGCTCATATGATATTATGGCACCAGAATTACGCAAGCGAATAGTATGTTCAAAGTCCTCCACACATGATGGTAAAAACGGAACATCTCCCAAAACTTTCTTTTTATATCCTGCAACAACACCAGATATCGTGTCAACACCCTCTTTAGCCCTCCTATGCATTGCTATACGAACATGCTCTTGGGCCTGGATGCATCCAAGAACCGATGTTGTGTTTGCCACCTGAAGATTGCCTGCCACGGCATCAGACCTATTAAGGGCAAAAGAAAGTATGTTTAGTGTTGATGGCAGGACTTTTGTGTCTGCATCTATAACTGCAATATGATTGTATGATGCATTCATTATGCCGTTGTTTAGCGCCGCCCATTTACCTTCATGCCGTTGGGATATTAGATGTATGGAATCGGAAAGAAATGGTTTGCATAAATTACTAGTATCGTCTGTTGAACCATCATCTACAATTAGTATCTCGTACCTAACATTCTCACTAGACATAAGTGATTGCAAGGTATCGCGTATCGTTTCTTTAGCATTGTATGCTGGCACTATCACCGAGATTGGTGCACATCGCCCTAATTGAGGAAGTGGAGCTATACGAAGCGCCCTTATGTACCTGAACAAGAGGGCAGCATCACTGAAAAGAACTATAAAAAAAGGGATTAGGACTGGCCATATAACCAATGCGCCCACCTAAAGGTCGTTCCAGTCATAACCATAATGGATAGTGACATATTCTTTTTTAAATGACGATACATCAGCTGCAACAGCACGTACATCCTTTTTATCGATTATCGCTTGACGATAGAATTGTGCAACATCCCTCATTTCTTGTCCTTTCATGCCAAGTCGTGTGAGTTCTGCTACTCCAATCCTTAATCCAGATGGATTATCAGACTGTTCTATAGGATCCCAGGGGAGTAGATTCTTGTTTGATATGATGTTTGCATGCTCAAGTGTTTCGGCGACCCACTTGCCCCCACCATTTTTTCCTACATCTAATACTACCTGGTGGCTTTTTGTAAATCCCTTGTGTTCACATAGCACTGTTAATCCCTCTTCCGTTAGCGCTTGAGCAAGTGCTTGAGCGTTTTTAACAATCTGTTTTGCGTAATCTTCTCCAAAATTTAACATCTCTGCTGCAGCAATAGCCTTGCCTGCAACATGATGCAAGTGATGATTTGACAACACTCCGGGAAAAATTCCCCATTGGGTCTTTGCCAACAGGTCATCATCCATGTTGCGCGTTATCAAAATTCCTCCTTGCGGCCCCGGAAATGTCTTATGCGTACTACCTGTTATGGCCTTTGCGCCCTCAAAAAGAGGACTTTGGAACTGCTTTCCTGCGATAAGGCCAAGCACGTGTGCGCCATCATAAGCAATCACTGCCCCAACTTCTTCTGCAGCATCAATGGCATCTTTTAAGGGATGAGGAAATAAAAAGAGCGATGCTCCAAACAATATTATTTTTGGTTTTTGTTCAATAATCGCTTTGACCATTTTATCGCTATCTATGTTCATTTCTTTTTCATCAAAGGGAAATGTTACCACGTTTAGTCCCCGTATGCCTGCAGAACCGAAGTTTGTGTGGCTTATATGCCCCCCATGGCTGGTGTGCAGTGCCATTAACGTGTCTCCCTGCTCTGCTAATCCAAAGAACAATGCCATATTGGCATTTGTCCCAGATATTGGGCGCAAATCAACATATTGTGCATCAAACAGTTTATAAAATAATGAGTTTCCCGTAAGTTCGACCTCATCGAAGTATTTACATCCTTGGTAAAATCTTGCATTAGGCCATCCTTCTGCGTACTTGTGAGATAACCCTGAAGCAACAGCCATATTCACTGCACTTGATGTGATGTTCTCTGAGGCTATCATGTTAAGGGTCTGGCCCCTCCATTCTTCATGGAGTTGTATATACTTCTTTATTTTATGTGCTTCATCTACGACCATGTTATCATCACCATAATATACGCACTAACACTATATATATTAAGATTGTGATGGATAGGTCAGCATCTTTTAAAGAATATCATTTTCAAGAATTTTATTATATCTAAGAAAGAGAAATGGAATGCGCCATTTTTGTATATTATATGGATAGGCACTTCCACTATGCGAACATTGAGTTTTGCAGCACATATTAGCATCTCGGTCTCGATAACGAAACGCTTGCTATCCAAGGGCATTTTTTCTATGGCTTCTTTTCGTATTGCTCTAAATCCGCTTTGGGTGTCAAGTATTTTTTGACGTGTCCTGAGTTGGATGAGTCTTGTTGATATGCTATTGGACACTCTGCGTAACATCGGCATTTTTGAACGGGGCCCTAATAACCTGGACCCGATAGCCATGTCATAATGTCCTTTTTGTATTGGCATAACAAGTTTAGGTATGTCTTCAGGGAGATGCTGCATATCAGCATCAATAAACACGATAATACTTCCTTTTGCATGGCTTACCCCTGTAAGCATGGCTTGTCCTTTTCCCATGTTCTTCTGGTGGCGTATCACTTGGGCTCTTGTTGACGTAGCGCGTTCGTATGTTTTGTCTGTTGATCCATCATCAACTACTATAACTTCATACGACTTGTCACATCCATTGACCACGTCTGCAACTGCGTCTTCGACGTTATATGCAGGTATTATCACTGATACTTTAGGCATATGACTTCTCTAATCTGAAAAGTTATTAAAAAGTTATGTGTTACAAGGCTTTGCACATAAAGTAACTCTCTAAACATAAAGTATCAGAAAGCGAACATAAACTTACGTTCACCTTACCATTGCCCTCCTTCTATAGGTTTTTATTGCAGTTATTTCAATATTATTTCAAATGTATGTCACGCGCATAAAACATCATGAAAAAGGCATTCCCCAAAGCTTTCGCAGAGGGGATAGAGGATGCCAGCTTGTATCCAGTACGCACGGCAATGTGCCCTGCGTGCGAATGAACATGAACTTTTGATAGTTTATGTACAAAGCCGTGTTACAATGTAAATAGTAAGCTATTTAAGGAAAAAGTAGTTTTCTTACATGTGGTGAAAAGATGATATGCGAGATTTGTGGAAGAG
>JAUVXU010000010.1 GCA_030603445.1 Methanomicrobia archaeon
AAAACCCTGCCTTTAGAGACAAAAAGACCTCACCTGGGCTTGTTGCATCGATACCTGAGCCCAGTTCACTAAGCAAAGAGAGTACTGCATGATTGGAATTGGCCTTTGCGGCATAATGTATACAGGTCTTAGGATATGATATTGCAGAACGAATCTCATTGAAGCGTCCTCTGATAACGTCTTCCTCATACACGTACAAAGGACTCCCGTACTTTTCAATAAGCTCCCCTGCATCTATGCCGCCAAAAGTATTCAACGTTCTTCTATCAGAGGGCATCCAGACCACCTAGATGAGTTGATATGCATTCATTACACGTTGCAACTGCTCCTGATGATCCTTAGTCATGGGGGTTAGTGGAAGACGGTACTTCTCAGTTATCATTTCCCTCATGGCCATGGCTGCCTTTACTGGAACGGGATTTGTCTCAATAAACATGGCCTTTATCAGATCCATATAACGGAAATGCATACGCTGTGCTTCAGCCACATTCCCTGCTAGGGCAGCATTTATCATTTCAGACATCTCTCGTGGCAAAATGTTGGAAAGCACAGAAACCACACCGTGCCCGCCCATGATCGTTAATGGGACAGCTAAATTATCATCGCCCGACAGTATCGAGAAGCTCTTTGGTGTGCTGCGCACCACATCGAGCATTTGGTTAAAGTTGCCTGATGCCTCCTTGACGCCCACAATATTGTCATTCTCTGCCATAGATAACAACGTTGAAGTCTCGATGTTAACCCCTGATCTCCCTTGTATGTTATATACTATAACAGGGAGCCCGCCTTCATTTGCAACGGTATTGAAATGCTGGATCAGCGAGTGCTGTGTAGGCTTGTTGTAGTAAGGTGTTACCTGCAGCGTTGCATCTGCCCCAGCATCCGCTGCCATCTTTGTCATGTAAATGGCCTCCTTTGTGCTGTTGCTTCCTGTGCCTGCAATTACCGGGACTCTCCCGTTAGCCTGATCAATGACTATTCCAACTACCTTGGTGTGTTCCTCGTGCGAGAGCGTCGGGCTCTCACCAGTGGTACCAGTCGGAACTAGCCCTGATATACCATTCTCAATTTGAAAATCTACCAAATTACGTAATGTAGCCTCATCAACATCGCCGTTTTCATCAAACGGTGTTACAAGTGCAGTATATACTCCTCTAAACATATGTTTCACTCTCCTATAATATCTGAAATCAAATCTTCAATATCAAAAAATCCTACTTTATCCTTTATGAATTCCGCAGCCATGACAGATCCAACAGCCAGACCGCGTCTTGTCCTGTTCTGGTGCGACACCTCTATTGTGTCGTAAGGTGAATCAAAAACAACAGTGTGAAGACCCGGATTGCTACCTCCCCTTATTGATGCAAAATGTACTTCTTCTGGGGCAGGACGCCTGTTAAGCATCTCATATACTGCAGTGTCCTTACGCTTTAAATTCTCAATTAAAACCTGAGAGATCTTAATCGCCGTCCCTGAAGGTGAATCAGCTTTGCCGTTATGGTGTAACTCATACCCCATCACATCATAGTCGTTGAAATTGTTAAATATTTGGGCTGTTGCAGATATTATCCTAAAGTACAAATTAACACCTATTGAGAAATTAGGTGACCATAGGAATCCAATTCCGCTTTTATCTACAATCTCCCTTACCTGTAGCATCTGGTCATACCAACCCGTGGTGCCGACGACCAAAGGCTTCTTAAGTGATGCTATGAGCCCAATATTTTTAACAGCACTTGATGGATGCGTGAAATCTATACATACGTCACATCCCCCCACAGAGTCTGCTGAAATACCGACGAAGTCTGCATCTGATCTGTTTGGATCTATTGTCACAGCAGAATGCCCACGCTCCATGGCAACATCCTGGATCTCATGTCCCATCCTACCGTATCCAATTATAGCTAGTTTCATAGAATCCCACCTTTAATAAGAAAAGAATTATAGTTTTATTTATAAGATTAATGTTTTATAAAAAACAAATAAAAAGAAAAATATAATAAAAGAAACAAAATAGAATTATTTGCGTGGAAGTATAGGCCGGAACTTGTAACCATACACAATAATGCCAGATTCCCCATATGCAAATAGCTTTCTGATAACTACCTCTACAGGCATCCCGATCTCAAGATGATCCAAATCGCAGTCGGTAATTTGTGCAGTCACTATCTCTCCCTCTTCTAGCTCTACTAGTGCCGCGGCATATGGTCTGCAAAACGTATATCCTTCAGGAGGATTTCTTATTATTGTGTAAGAATATATGTTCCCTTTTCCCTTGAACTGATACTCCTCAAGGTCCCTGGATTTACAAGAAGAGCACACAGTACGCGGTGGGTAGTGCAGCTTCTTGCAGGACTTGCATTTTGTGCCAAGCAATCTGTACCTTCTCTTGCTCTCTCTCCAATGACGTGGGACACTCATCAAATATCCCTCCCCAAAATTGTGACAGAAACAGTAGAACCAGTGCCACCTATATTTTGTGCAATGCCATTTTGTGCATCTACCACGCCCTCGCCGCGCAAGTTCTTAGTAAGCTCAAGAATCTGGTATACACCTGTCGCACCGACAGGATGCCCGCGGGCCTTTAGTCCTCCATAAGTGCAGCAAGGCAATTTTCCGCCAATGCCTATTTGTCCCTCTGCTGCAAAATGCGCCCCCTTGCCATGGCGTACAAAACCTAGGTCTTCTAGGCCTATGACGCCCATAATAGAAAAAGCATCATGAAGCTCTGCTGTATCCATGTCTTTTGGAGTTAGTTTTGCCATATTATATGCTTCTTTTGCAGCCTCCACGGTTGCAGTCATGCTTGTAACATTCTTCCTGTCATGCACACCAATGGTATCCACCTTTACCGCAGATCCCTTTACAATAATTGGTGTATCTGTAAACTCCTTTGCCCTCTCTCTTGTTGTCAGGATTATAGAAGCTGCACCATCACAGATTGGAGCGCATTCCATAAGAGATAAGGGATCCGCCACCATAGGGGAGTTAATAACAGAATCCAATGATATCTCCCTGCGAAACATTGCATTCTTGTTGTGTACTGCATTCTTGTGCGAGTTTACTGGAATAGAACATATGTCCTCGCGCCGTGCATTATAATCATGCATATACCGGCGCATTACCATAGCGTTTAGACCGACAAACGTCACCCCATGTACAGCCTCATACTCCCTGTCAGAAGCATTTGCAAGTATCTTAGTTGCGCTATCGCCAACAACATCGGTCATTTTCTCAACGCCTGTAACACAAACGACATCATGCATTCCTGATGCAACGGCCATTACGCCTGTCCTAAAGGCAACGCCACCTGACCCACAAGCTCCCTCAACCTTAAAAGCAGTTATATTTCCCAGACCTGCATAATCTGCTATCAGCGAACCCAGGGATTCCTGGTCGACGAAGTTTCCACTCGACATATTTCCTACAACTAAACCATCAACCTCATTAACGCCTGCATCATTCATTGCCGCCCAGGTAGATTCAACAGCAATTTCACGTAAAGACTTGTTCCATGGTTCACCAACAGGCGTACATCCAATTCCTACAATAGCAACGTCATTCATTTCATCACATCCTGATTTTTTCCCTATACCTGGCATACATGGCATAATCTATACCAACCCTTCTGGCAATGTAAGATTTTACGTTAGGTGCACGTTCGCGTGCCTCGATTATCTTATCTGTAATTTTGAACGAGAAAGCATCAGATCCTGCCCCAGAACCATATGACACGCACAAAACCAAGTCGTCAGGTTTTGCCACATCAAGGACTGCACTAAGTCCAAGCATTGCAGAACCTGCATAAGTATTGCCTATGTAAGGGGATATTAGACCAGGTATTACCTTCTCCTTGTCAACGCCTAACATCTTTGCGGCCGCCATTGGGAACTTAGCATTAGGTTGGTGGAATATAACATAATCATAATCATTTGGTTCCCTTTGTAATTCGTTGCAAAGTGTTTTGGTCGCGTTTGTGATATGTGAGAAATATGCCGGTACGCCTGTGAAGCGCGAGGCGTGTTTTGGGTAATGCTCATGTTGGCGACGCCAGAAATCTGGTGTGTCTGTCACAAAAGAGTATGACCCCTCATATTCTGCCAATGATCCTTCAGATGGTCCCATGATAAAAGCGGCACCGCCAGCTGCAGCAGTGTACTCCAGCGCGTCTGAAGGCTGCCCCTGGGCAGTGTCCACACCTACTGCAAGCGCATACTCTGCCATGCCCGAACCTACGTAAGCTATTGCTCCCTGCAACGCCTCTGTGCCAGCCTTGCATGCGAATTCCCAATCTGCAGCATTTATAGAGGGGGTTGCTCCAAGATACTCGGCCACGATAGTAGCAGTTGGCTTGACAGCATATGGTTTTGACTCTGTTCCCACCCACACCGTTCCGAGCTTCTGAGGACTTATATCAGCACGCAACAAAGCGTTTTTTGAAGCCTCGCACGCAATGGTGCAAGCATCCTCGTCAGGTCCAGGGACCGACTTCTCTTTTACAGGGACACGCTCAGGGTCATTTCCCCATACACGTGCAATATCAGAATTCTTTATTCTATACATTGGAACATAGGCGCCATAGCCGTAAATCCCGATGTCCTTTATGGTCTTCATCATATCACCTCTTTCATTTAGGAAATGCCTAATCTATATTTAAATATATCGGTATATAACGGTTAGCCATTCGTCTTTTGCCGAAAGAAATAATTACAACAAGTATCAATCATTAAAAATATTTCTCAAATTGCGTATTAATACGTCTATTGAATGTGTATGGGACAATATAAGCGGTATGCGTTCTATCTCTGCTATCTTTATAGCAACATCATCCATCTTTTTAGGGCCGTTGATAACTACCACAGATGGTTTTAATCCCTTTACCTTTATAGCTACCATGGGGGATCGTCCCATATCCACCTTAGTGAAGATGAGTGCACGCTCGGTGGACCACCCATAAAGCTTTAGAAACTCATCAGCCGACATCCCAAGGATTGCCTTAATACTGTCTATTACCGTGTAACCATATATGGGCCGGTGTGATAGGTCTTCATTTGCCAATACTGTTCCTTCAACAGCAGCACATAGGTCCGATATCTTGACAGGCACGGAGAACTCACGGACATCCATTATGGCATCGCTTGTCATGTCAGTAGAAAACATCCTGCCAAATGCATGAATTACTTTTCCGCCGTTCTTTTCATCAATGTGTATAAGCCCCTCAACGAATTTCTTAATAGTAGTTGATCCAGGTGATTTTCTTCTTCCGCCCTCATAATCCGAAAGAACAGAAGATGAAACCCCCAAATTTTTTGCAAGGCTTGTTTGGGTGATCCCAAAGATCTCTCTCCATTTTCTCATGGTCTTGCCAGGATTCTCTGAAAGGGCTATCTCGCCAGCCATCCTTTTGGCAAGTTTCTCTTTGGATGCACTTATCATTGCTAAAGTTACCTTTAAAATATATAAATAATTTTCGGTGATTGCTATATTTTAAATAGACAATAAGGGTGAACTTGTATTATGAAGCATATTTTTTCGCTATATAGCGAAATTGTGCGAACTGCCTATAATTAGTAGATTAGAGGCCTTCTTGCCTAGGACGTACCAAATAATTATTACGTCCTATTTTTTATAATTTATACGTTCACGAGTGTAAAAATAGACTATATCGTCTTTTCTTACTACTCCAACAGGTTTCTTTGTACTGTCGATGACCGCTAGTTCATTTACATGATGCTCGTCCATAAATACCAATGCATCAAGTGCCGATGAGTAGAGGTATATGGTGAGCAGATCATCTTCTCCCATATATGCGTCCATTATTTCCTTTATAGGGGTCATAGAAAGCATGTCGATAGCACGCTCGTGTGGGACTTTTATGTTATTCTTTAGCAGTTTTATCTCATATACTGTTCCCTCACTATGATAATGGACAAATGCACGTGCGATAACAACGGATATCGTAAGGGGAAGTATAATTGAATAATCGCGCGTCATCTCAAAAAACATTACTATGGCCATGAAAGGTGCACCAGTAATTCCGCCGATAAACGCACCCATTCCAACACTCGCGTATGCTGAAGGTGTTGTTGCAATTGTTGGAAATAACGTTGTTGCCAAAAGCCCAAATGCAGCGCCGAAACATGCGCCGATAAAAAGGCCCGGAGCAAAGATCCCACCAGATCCTCCAGAACCCAATGTCATGGATGTGGCAAACACTTTGAGAACTACAAGAGCCAGGAGAAAAACTATAGAAAATCCTGACACCCCGGAAATCACATCTGATATTGTGGAATATCCAACACCAAAAATGAAAAAGTTACCATATGATTTGAACAGTATAAGCCCAGTAACACCGACTACAATGCCCCCCACCACCGGTTTAAAGTATGGTGAGACGTTCCAATCCTCAAAAAGGTCCTCCAACTTGTATAGGGACTTGATATAAAAAACAGCAATAACACCTATAAGCAGGCCCATAACTGCATAGAGCGGAAGCTCATACCCTGAGTTAAGTACATAATGCGGCACCGAGAAGGCAGGCTCGTTGCCTAAACACCAGCGGACCAAATAAGTGGAAGTGGAGGCGGATAATGCAAGCGGGACAAAAGTCCTTACAGAAAACTCTGGTAAGATAAGTTCTATTGCAAAGAGAATCCCTCCCAATGGGGCATTAAACGTAGCAGCTATGCCTGCAGCAGCGCCGCATCCCAACAGCGTTATTGTTCCAAAAGAAGAAAGATGCAAAAGCTGGCCTATTGCAGACCCGATAGATGCGCCTATTTGAACGATTGGGCCTTCTCTGCCTGTTGAACCCCCTGTACCGATGCACAATGCTGATGCAATGGTTTTAATGCCTGCGACACGAGGCCTTATGTTCCCTTTGTTTGTGAAAACCGCCGTCATTACCTCAGGAACACCATGCCCTTTAGCTTCTGGTGCGCCCTTATTCACCAGCACCCCGACAAGAAAAAATCCAATGACTGGAATAAGAATAACATAATTTCCCCATACTGTGGATAATGGGAGGTGGTCATCAAAGAAATAATTAAACTTCCCCTCGAAAAAAAGATTGTAAACTATCGCAATAAGATATCTAAATATTATTGCGCCTATGCCTGCAAGTGCTCCTACTATTACAGGCAATACATAGAACTTCCATTCAAAACGAGGTCGTTCCGAGGAGTACATAAGGGTAAACTTCTAAGAATACATTAAAAAGTTATGGGATAATATTCCTAAAACGTATTATACAAATGAAAGGAAGAGAAAAATGTAAGAAAATGGTTTAAGATTTACTAATAATTCCCTCTGCTGCCAAAATGCCTGTCACTGCCGCATACACTATGCCGCGAGAATGTCCTGATGCATCGCCTGTAACAAAAAGATTTGGGATATTTGTCTCCATATACTTTGTCACAGGATACTTGGTATCATAGAACTTTATTTCAGGTGCATATATTAGCGTTGAATCCGAAGCTATGCCCTCTATAACAGAATCCAAGCGTTCGACAGCCTCGACAATATTTGTAACGATCCTGTGCGGCAGCGCCATTGATATGTCCCCTGGTGTTACGCTCTTTAGGGTTGGTTTTATCTGAGAGCGCTTTATGCGACCCCATGTTGACCTGCGCCCAGTCTCGAGGTCTTTAAACCTTTGAAGAATAGGTTTTCCCCCCCCAATCGTAGTTGCGAGTCTAGCTATGGACCTGCCGTACTCTGTCGTATCTTCCACAGGGTCGGTAAGCTCTATACGAGATAGAATGGCCAAATTAGTATTTTCTGATTTTTCCTCCTTCTTTGCATGGCCATTTACCATGACAAAATCAGGATAGCGCTCCTCAGTAACGAAACCTTTCGGATTTGTACAAAACGTGCGCACCATATCATCGTATGTGGAAGTGTAGAGCTTAAACTTGGCATCATACATTATATCTTCCACAGGTTCGTATATTGTTGCAGGGAACTCAGCCCTAACACCGACATCAATTGGACCATACTGGTTAGTAATTCCAAGATTGCGTGCCTGTGTTCTGAACCAGTATGCACCAGCGCGCCCTGGAGCCACTATGAGGTAATCGCCTACAAACTCCTTATCTTTGCTATGGGCGACAAACTTCTTTCCCCTTACCTCAATTACCTCAATCTTGGTCTTTGTATAAAATTTAACGCCTTTTGCCTTGAGGTCTTTGTAGAACTTGTCCATTATTAAGGGCGTCCTGTCAGAGCCCATGTGGCGTTGTTTTCCTGATATAAACTCTATGTCATTGGAGGATGCCTTTCTACTCAAAAAGCTCAAATCATCTTCATCGACACCATATACCTCGGTATCGGCACCATACTTCAAAAATACCTCATCCACCTTTGATATGTAGCACTCCACCTCTTTTGGAGTATGATGTATCGATTCTGGGTCCCCACCGATATTTGGGGTCAAATTTAGTTTTCCGTCAGACAGTGCTCCGGCGCCGCCTATGCCTGCGTATATTTCACATGGATCACACTGTGTACACAAATCCATAGACTGGGTCTGGCATTTCCTAAATGTGGATTCCTTTCCCATCTCTATGACGGTTATCTTATGGTCAGTTTCGTTAGCTAGCTTTTCAGCTGCAAACATTCCGGCTGGCCCTGCACCAATGATTAAAACATCCATTTTTACCAGTTCGCCATAGTAATAACGCTATTAAAGCTTTTTGCTTTTAATATTTAAAATTTCAGTGCAAGAAGACAAACATGAAATAATATCATCGACAGTATTCTTGAACGTGCCGATATCATCCGAACGCACTAGCACTATGCTTTTTTTCTCTCTTGCAACAATGATGGATTCTGTTGATTTATACTTCTCATTGTCCACGCTAAGGGCTTTTAATATTGAGTTTGCATTGTTAGTATTTTTTACATCTATCTCCAAAACAAACTTCAGGCGTGCTTTTGTCTGGTTGAAAAGGG
The DNA here is from genome assembly GCA_030603445.1 of Methanomicrobia archaeon. Taxonomy (GTDB): domain Archaea; phylum Methanobacteriota_B; class Thermococci; order Methanofastidiosales; family NM3; genus NM3. The sequence goes on from JAUVXU010000010.1 coordinate 8,953, forward strand.
CGTATGTTACCTCTGCTTTGAACTCCTCAATACGATTGTTAGGAATCATCGCCCCGGCAGCGATGTCATGTCCGCCGCCTTTTCCACTGCAATACAGGGCCCCGTGTTCCATTGCCTTTCCCAGATTCACACCCTCTTTTACCAATTTCTCCGTAGTGCGTGCTGATGCCTTTATCCCATACGATGCATCGAAAAGTATGATTATTGGTTTGTCTGGAAAAACTGCCACCAGATCTTCTGCAATTGCCCCGGAGAATCCAGGTTCAAGTGCGCTGCAATGGATAAAGTATGCAAGATGCTGGCTGTTTGATGTGATTATATCTTCCTTCCTCAATAATATGGCATTGATGAAATCGTTGTGCATCTTGCGATAATCCTTAAAGATCCCCCTTGCTTCATTGTACGCTTCCATGCTGCCCATCATCATTTCAACAGCGACATAAGGCTTGTTAATGCTAGCACATGCATCAATCATATTAGCCACTTCTAGCGCTTGGACTGGGTCTTTTGAAAAGGGGGTGGTAAGGATGATCAATTCGGATGAACGCTCTCCTTGTGCAAGTTTCTCGGAAAAGAGGTCATCTAATATAACACTATTAGGTCCTTTGAATCCAGAAAGGTACTGTTTATCCCCCATTGCCCCTATAACAGCAAATGGGGAAAGACGCTTGTTAGTCTCAGAAATTGCACGAATGACAAAGTAAACTACGCCCGCCCCTGAAAGCTCACGTGTTCCATCAATCCCAAAGTCCCATGGATTTACCATCCACTTATGCTGCTGTTTTGTGGGATGGTGGTCTAGGATTAGGAACTCCTTGAAATGAGAAGATATGTTTGGTACCTCAGAACTACCGTAGTCAACGAACACAGGAAGGGTCCCATCGCTCTTTTGTGCCAGTTCTTCGAAGGATGGCCCATGGCGTATGATAACTATCTCAACCTTTTTAGTGGGAAAAGCTTGTTTTATTAGTAGTGAGGCGCATATTCCATCTGTATCACGATGCCCAAATACTGTTATCTTTTCAGCACGCTGCAATATGCGCGCTGCCTCTTTGCATTTCAGTAAAAAATTATTCATTTATTATAACCTAATACTAAATAAATAAAATAAAAAAAGAGGGGTTTACTTAATAAGTAAACGTGCTTTTACTGGATCGTATATCCATTTTGGGTCAAGTATACCATTGCGCTTGTAGTATTTCCCAAGTCGGCGGATCTTTGATTCTGATAGCTTTAGACCCCTGAAGGAATGCTTGTCCTTTGGGTGTAATTCCATATGCTTCCTCAGAAGCACTGCTTTTGTAATAAGATTCATGAGATCATCTGGCAACTCAGATGCCAAATCGTTCTCTTTGAGATGCTGTCTAATCTTTTTTCCTGTTGAGAGGCGGACATCTGCTATCCCATGCTGATCGCGTAAAATTGTGCCAATCATTGATGGTGAGTGCCCTTTCTTAGCATTATCTAAAATCAAATTTACTACTTCATCCGCACTGATATCCTCCCATTGCGGAGTAGATGTTCGTAATGGGTGAGTTGAACCTGACTTACCTTTTTTCTTTGAATGCATTCTTGCCATGTTATTCACCTATATTCATATTCTCTGAAATAATTCATAAGCTTATTTAAAGATTTCCCTCTATGTGAAAGAGCGTTCTTCTCTTTTGTTTCCATTTCTGCAAAAGACAGGGCGGATTCTTCGGGGATAAACAAAGGATCATAACAAAATCCGCCGTCCCCTTTGATCTCGCTGCCTATCTGTCCTTTTGCTTCGCCGGCGAATATATGCGTTTTTGAGCCGTTGTTATATGCAACCACCGACTTAAATACGGCATCCCTATTACAAATGCCATCAAGAAGGCGCAATATGCCCTCATTGCCTATTGTGTTAAACACATATTTTGAATACGGTCCCGGGAAGCCATGAAGAGCATCTATAAATAGACCAGCGTCTTCTATAAAGCAGGGCTTTTTAAGCTTTTCTATACACCAATTAATCCCAAAGTGTGCTATTTCCTCTAATGTATCAGCTTGAATCTCAGGATAACCCAAATCCGCCTGGGTGACGGCCCATTTTACTTTCTTCATAACTGTTTTAGCTTCGTGCAGCTTATGTTCATTCCCTGTGACAAACATTAGTTCCATTTACTCACCTCTTTGAATATAACGGCCCCTTTTTTCTATATCTTTTATACGCTCAATAACATCATCCGCCTTTATGTGGCTTCCAATATAAGCTTCTGTAAAGCTGCGCCAATAAATTTTCCAATTTTCAAAATGCGTGCTTTTCAGTGCCTGTTTGAATAGATGAAGATCAACAGCCTGTTTCTCCACTTCAGGGGAAAACTCTCCTAATCCAAAATCGATGAATACTATGTCATTGCCGCGAATTATTATGTTTGATGTTGTAAGGTCCCCGTGCACAATCCCGTGGCTATGCAATCTTCCAACCATCTCCCCAATGCCAGAAAGGATATGTAAATATTTTCGAGGATGTTTTTGCAACATCTCCTTAATCCTTTCGCCACTTATAAACTCCATGACCAAGGCATGTTTCTTCCTATCGATGAAAAATAGGGTTGGTGTGGCAACTCCTGCATTTTTTGCCTCATGCAGCAGCTTTGCCTCATGCAATGTGCGTGACAGGACTATCTTTTTATCTAGTTCTTGTATTCTATAGCGCTTCCTAACCCTCTCCTTTACGATAAGCTTGTAAGGCAGCGCTAAATCAAAGTACTCTTGGGCATCTGTTTTGTAAATCTTGCCCTCCGCCCCTTGGTTAATCAGCTGCATTGTACACCTCCATTACCTCCTCTTCGGAATACTTTCCCACCCTGTATACCTTTCCTTCTATGCAATCCATTATTGTGGAAGGTTTCTCCCCTTTGAGCTTCCCTGCATCAATGGTAAACTGTATGTAGGACAAGCTGCCAGAAAGAGATCGGACAATGTCTTTAACTTCATAAGGATTTGGGTCATTGGACTTATTTGCACTTGTTGAAATTACAGGGATGGGGACATTGGCGAGCATGGCCATAACGACCTTGTTATCAGGTATCCTTACCATTATTTTAGAAGGGTTTATTATGGAAGGAATGTATTTTTTTGGGACTACTAGGGAAATTCCTGGAAATGCCTTTAACAACGCTTTTGCCTTGTTATCAATGCCACAAAACCTTTCGGCCGTAGTGATGTCGCGAACTATTACAGGAAGTGGTTTTGATAAGTCGCGCCCTTTTATAATATAAATTTTATATGCCGCCTCTTCATTCAAAGCGTTGGCACCAAGAGCATAGCATGTGTCAGTTGGATAACAAAAAATTGCTCCTGAAATAATTAACTTCGATAATTGTTTTGAAAAATCCTCATCATCAAAGCGATCAGCAGATATTATCTCCATATGACATCCACCTCATCGGTACGCCACTTTTGCTTCACTTTTGTGTCTGATATCTCCGTCCTTCTTCCGGCACCATATTCTATCATGCCCAAAACAGCTATCATCGCGCCATTATCCCTGCAAACATCAAAGGGTGGAATAAATACTTCTGCACCCCTCTCCTCACACATTATATGGCACATTTCACGAAGGCGTGGTGCGGCAGCATTTCCTCCGACAAGAAGCATCTCATTTTTTTGTGTATGGGAAATAGCACGCTCCGTGGCTTCGACAACTATTGAGAATGCTGTTTCCATAAGAGAAAATGTCACATCTTCAACAGGGTGGGTCTTTGCGTATTTAATAGCCTCAGTAAGCATCCCTGTAAACGAAAAGTCCATTCCCTTGATGGTATATGGTATGTCCAGATACTTTGTTCCTTTTGATATATAATCATCTATTATCTTGCCGCACGGGAAGTTGATGCCTATGGCACGGGCATACGTATCTTGCATATTTCCTATCCCAATATCAAGAGTTTCGCCAAAAACCCTGTAGCGCCCTCCCGCAAATGCAAGTATCTGGGTATTCCCGCCTGATACGTACAACGTTACAGGATCCTTTATTCCTAAGAGGAACCTGCCAACCTCAATGTGGGCTATACAATGATTTACCCCTATGATAGGTATGTTTCTGCTTACGGAAAGTGTGCGCGCTGTTGTTGCCCCAACACGCAGGCATGGCCCAAGGCCAGGTCCTTGGGCGAATGAAACAAGATCGACATCCCCTATATCAATGCCTGCTGCATTTATCGCGCTAGATACTGTTTTACCAGCTACTATGGCATGGTGATCGGCAGCCAAACGGGGATGAATGCCCTCCCCCCCATATGAATCTACGATATTTGATAGTATATTATTATTATCGCAGATTCCAACGCCAAATGTGTGTGCTGTAGACTCTATTCCCAAGGTTATCATAAATTCACACAATCCATATGAGTAGAGGGAATATGTAATGAATCATTATAAATGTATTTTTATTTATAGGTCCTTGTTTGTAAATCCTTTTTTTCCTAAAAGATAGGTAAGAGCTAATAATATGAAAAATTATAGCTATGCCTAAATTTTTTATATAAAATTCTTAAAAATATTAGAATCATGATATTGATTTAATTTACCATGATAAAACGAATTTCTTAATAATAATCAGAATACAATAAGTTATTTAAAGGGAACCCTGTACCACAGATATTACTTCCTCCTATATTCAAATGTTTTATGGGCGAGTATCCCCTTTTTTTATTCGCCCATGAAACAAACCTTTTGATCAAATAGTTCTATATCGGTGTCTATTTGACTTTACATTCCGCTTTCAAGTGTATCTATTCATGACTTGTTTTTTATCTATTTAACGTGTTCTATAGGCGTAGAAATATCTGCTTTTTTATCCAAGTATTAATCAGTTCCATGAGGGGTAGTTATATTGAAATACTTTATGCAGAAATAAAAATGGATAATTTGTTTTCTCCAAAACAAATTGGGTTCTGTGTTGGTGCAATAATTTCAGACATACCTATGGTGGATAAGATAGATATTTCTGCAATATCCACTGGAGATATTATAAAAATCGATGGAGAAAATGTAGAGATAATAAAAAAATAATAGGGAAGTGTTAGATGCATTCGCACCCGAGCGCTTCGTTTATATTCTTCATTAACTTTATTGCTTTTACAAGCTCGCCGTTAGAGTATATTGGATTTGAAAGCGACGTGGCGTTTGCCATATGCTCCTGCGCTTCCTCGATCATTTCCTAAACTTCTTCAGGTACCTCTTCTGGCAGGTTTTCAGCAATGCAGTTCCACATGGTGTTTGCATTTGCGAGCTGCGTGTTTGCTATCGGCTTGAAGATGGCGAACAGATTGATGGGATTACGTGGAACAGCTGGTCCAGCCATTTTAACAAAGAATATCTCACGATCGTTTCCTCCCTCTTCTCCCCACCACGTGAGGTAGGAGTTGCCTGAGGGGTCTGCTGCTATCTGCGAAGATTCATCAGCATATGAGTTGTCGGTGACCTGTGTGGTGTCGGTGACTGTGTCTGAGGAGTCTACCTTTGCCCAGAATATCTCAGCATCGCCATCTTCTCCGTACCATGTGAGGTAGGAGTTGCCTGAGGAGTCGATTGCTATCTGTGGATAGTACTCATGATATGAGTTGGTGGTGACCTGTACTGTGGTGAAAGCGCCTGAGGAGTCTACCTTTGCCCAGAATATCTCATAGTCATTTCCATCGTGTCCGCGCCATGTGAGGTAGGAGTTGCCTGAGGAGTCTGCTGCTATCTGCGGATCTTCATCACTATAATCGTTGGTGGTGACCTGTGTGGTATAGGTGACTGTGTCTGAGGAGTCTACCTTTGCCCAGAATATCTCACCGTCGTTTCCTCCTTCGTATCCCCTCCATGTGAGGTAGGAGTTGCCTGAGGAGTCTGCTGCTATCTGCGGATCCCTATCAATATAATCGTTGGTGGTGACCTGTGTGGGTGTGGTCTGGCCGGCAATTGGTGTTATTAATAAAAATGTTATAAGAAAAATAATTATTATAGTTGCTTTTTTCATATTAAACTCTCTCCCCTTTTTTGGATTTGTATAATATTAAATAAATGTTTCTGTGAAGAGGGGAATTTTTCTATTTTTATACGAATGAAGAAAAGAATTGGAAAGCACGTGTTAGAATTCTAATTTACTTAATTCCATAATTAACTTTCTCATTTTGTAATTATCAATGCTATATTTTTAACACTTTTTTTTATGTGTTTTACCATGTGCTCCCACTTGCTGCTTGTCCGTGCTTCTCTTGGTACAAGCACTTGTTCTAATCAAGAAGGCTAAGCACCTCTTGTGCCACGCACTGTGTGACCAGTATATATGCATATACCAATCGAAAACCATATATTCTTTATACTGTATTAAAAATATGAAGAATTACAAGTTTTGTTCTATTATACTTTTATTATTGATAATATTTTCATGCGCCGGATGCATATCAGGTGGAAATGATGAAGGAAATACCACCACAACGCCCACCGAAGCACCTACCACTACAACACCGGCCCCTACTGAGCCACCCACTGTTACTCAGCAGCCCACATCGACTGTTCCGCCTACTACCGTTCCGCCGGCACCAGAATTTGTCCACAGCGAATGTTCGACCAATTCTATGAACTTTGATGCAGGAAATACCAGATATTACATGTGCAACGCACCAGATAATCCCACTGAAGTATGGAAGGCGGATACTTTAATGATGCAGGGATATATCCTAACGGACTATGACAGGGCATATCTTTTTCAAAGCAATTATGGGGATTATGAGGTAAAATGTTACGATGTATACACTGGTGAAAATCTTTGGACCATAACCACCCCTTTCATGAATTTTCAAAATGTTTTTTTGAAAGATGAACGGATATACATGTTCCAATTCACTGATGTTGACTCATTGTACTGTTATGATGCAAAGGATGGAAAATTCCTTTGGAATTCAGAGAATATCATGGACCTTTATCCAGGTGAAAAGAGATTTCACTTGTCCAGCTTAAACTACTCCGATGGAAAGATACTTGCAGTGCTAGTTACATTAGCCGATGATATAATAGCTGGGGATGGAAGATGCTTATGTTGCTTTGATTCTAGCAATGGAGAGATATTATGGCATAAGATATTTGATCAAGATTCATGCTCTCGCCCTGCAATCGAGAATGGGACAGCTTATTTTTCCACCATCTTGCTTGACCAGACATACAATTACAGCACTAACGATGTTGAGAAGATAATCGGTATTGATATGGACAATGGGAATCAAGTATACGATATATCAAGGGATGAGCACTATTTCAATCAAAGACAAATAATCGTATCTGATGGAAAGATATATGCCATTGGGCAAAAAAGAGACCTATTTGGCCAGAGGGAAGAGTACAACATGTACCTATTCTGCTTTTCGGCATACTCTGATGATGTCCTATGGACATATAAGATAGTGGAGAAGCGGTGGGGCAACCTTACTCTAGGCGAGGACAAGATCTTCATATCCATGCAAGACTATATAATATGTATAGATACCACCACGCATGCGGAACTCTGGAGGAAGCAGATAGAATATTATAATGAATGGAATCCGCCGATATACGCCGGAGATAAATTGATAGTATTTATATCACAGACAGGGGTAACATCCCAGGTGATGGCCTTGGATCCCGAAACAGGACAGGACTTATGGACAGTGGATCTTGAGGGATTGCAGATAGCGAATGCAGCCTCGTTCTATAAAAATCTGATGCTAGTGGGTACAGATCTGGGATATCTTTACTGTTTTGAATGATATCCTTCCTTTTTTTATATTTATTTATATTTTTATCCTTGGTGCAATTATTGTGAACAGTATAAATATAGTTAAAAATATTCTCTCATACTTTTAACGCATGAAAGAGATTTAGTTTCATATATTGTAAATAATATATGGTATCTATAAACAAGATATAATTTAATGTTTGGAAGATGAAAAGAACGTCATTTTTTCCTACAAAAGATATTTAAATATTCGCATTTTATGGTTATTCCAAGATATAGTTTTTAATATTATAAATAAATAAGAACAAAAATGAAATTACTATGAGGGGCTTTTTTGAAAAAAAAAGATGTTCTTATAAAAATAAGGGAAGAAGAAGAGAAAGGACAAGAAACTATAGCGCAAGCTAAGCAAGAGCAAGAGCGTTTGGTGCAAGAAGCCATCATAAAAGCACATACAATAAGGGAAAATGCACTAATAAAAGCTAACGAGAAATACAATGCGACCATAGACAATTTTCATAAAGAAATGACACCCGAAGAGCGTAAGCTAATAGAAAAAGAGGAACAACTAATTGCAAATCTCAAGGAAAGGGAGATTGGTAATATTGACAAAGCTGTTTCCATAATACTCGATGATTTCGTGAGGTATATTGATGCTAAGACCGAAAAAAATGAGTAAGGTTCTAATTGTGGGTGGAAAAGACGAACTCGAAAAAACGATAAATACCCTCTATAACTTAAAGATAATCCACATTATAGACTATCAAGGTGCTGAAGAAGGTTTTGAGATGGGCAACCCCTCAAAAAAATCTTCCCTCTTTAGCGAGTATGTTCTTTCTTTGCGCGGACTAAAAGATGTCTTGAACCTCTCCGATAAAAGTTTAGATAATGAGCTATCAGATTTTGAGTTTTCAAAAGATTTCAAGTCCAGATTAGAGAAGCTAGAAAACGATGTCATGATCAGACACAAAAAAATAGAAGACCTAGAGATACTCTTATCCGACATCGAAAAGATAGACAATGTAGAAGAGCTTGGAAAGCTTGGACTATCTGAAGATGTAAAAAACATAATGGTAGACCTCATACGATCAAAACAGAATCTTCTAAAAGAACGTAAGGACCTTGAGGAAGAGCTAAAATCAATAAACGAGGAATACCGCAACTTCATTCTCACTGCAGAGGATTTCCTCACACGAGAAATTGAGAAGGCAGAGACCCCCCTTAGGTTAGCAACCACAGAGAACACATTTCTAATTGAAGGATGGATACCAGAAGAAAAAGAGGAACACGCCCAAGAGGTGTTACACAAAGAAAGCGAGGGAAAGGTGCATATAGTACATTTGGATGAAGCAGAAGATGATACTCCAACATTCGTGGAAATGCCCAAACCAATCAAACCGTTTGAGGTATTAGTGGACATGTTCTCCACGCCCCATTATAACGAAATATCACCAACACTGCTCATTTCATTCACATTTCCCCTATTTTATGGAATTATGCTAGGCGACCTTGGGTACGGCCTCGCACTGCTAGGGCTTGTAACGTATCTACGAAGAACACAAAAGACACCTGGATGGCAGTCGTTATTAAATATCATGGCCTATGCAAGCTACTTCACAATGGCATGCGGAGTTGTGTACGGGGAGTTCTTTGGATTAGAGCTGTTCCATTTGTTAGGCATTGGAGAGATAGGCGGCATGCACATGCCTCTTGCCCATCGTTTGGACAATATTGTGCAACTACTTGTTATTTGTATTGGGATTGGTGTAGTGCACATTTCTTTGGGATATATTGTGGGGTTTGTCAATGTATACACTAACAAGGGGCTAAAGCGTGCCATATTCGAAAAATTATCGTGGATGGGCATATTATACTCTATGGTAGGGCTATTCATATACCCTGAATTAAGATACCCTTTGTTTGGGGCAATGATATTCTTCATTGTATTGATGTATCTTGGAGAGGGGATGATGGGCCTAGTTGAGATATTCTCACTTATCTCAAATCTAATATCATATACTAGGCTGCTTGCAATAGGCCTGTCTTCCGTAGGGATAGCTATGGCCATAAACGAGATAGTGTTCAATTTGATGATTCCAAAAGGGGCTTTATTTAGCGCTTTTGGGGTAGTTTTATTAATATTTAGCCATACCCTCAATCTTGCATTAGGTATCATAGCATCGTTTTTGCATTCGATACGCTTGCAATATGTGGAGTTTTTCACTAAATTCTACAAGGGAGGGGGAATAAAATTCACACCATTAGGTGTTAGAAAATAGGAGGTGTAAAAAATAGCAGATATTACCATTGGCCTTATTGCAATTGCAGCTGCACTTGCGGTCGGGTTAACAGGATTTGCATCAGCCATTGCTGAAAAACATATTGGTTCAGCTGCAGTAGGAGCCATTGCTGAAAAAGAAGAACTATTTGGTAAAGTATTGTTACTTACGGTCATCCCGGAGACCATTGTCATCTTTGGCCTTGCTGTAGCATTGATATTGCTCTTTGTTGTTCTTCCAGGGCTGTGATAGGAATGTCACTTGATAATGTGCTCGAGCAGATACGCATCGAAGCAAAAACCCAAGCAGCGAATATAATTAAGGAAGGTAGGGAACAGTCCGAACACATAATCAATGAAGGAAAAAAAGATGCAAGAAAAATTATTGAAAAGAAGGAAAAAGAACTGGAACCCCATATAAAGAAGCTTAAAGAAATCCGCTTATCAAAAACGCGCATTACGTACAAACGAAAGAGGATGGAAATAGAGAAAGAAATAATAAACATGTGCTGGGAGAAGGCAAAAGAAAGAGTCGGCCTTCTAGACCCAGATCTTAATGAAGAATTGATCAACAAGATCCTTCACATTGTTAGGGCAACTCCAGTTTTTTCTATACGCTCGATTATGGCAAGAAAAGATAAAGACACCGAAACAAAGCGGCCATTCTACATATATTCGAATGAAAAGGATGCTCAATTGGTAAAAAGGCTATCAGACCTGGAGTACGCAGGAAGCATCACTTGCCTTGGTGGCATCATCGCAGAGGCAGAGGACCGTAAATGCAGGGTCAATCTAACTTATGATCAAATACTCAAGGACATCTATGAGATCTCACTCATAAAAATATACAATGTCCTATCAGGTGATGCACAAGATGGATGAAAATTATGCATACCTAAATTCTAGGATATCTGCAATGAAATCCAAGCTTATCCCAATGATCTCCTATAAGAAAATGTTGCTGATGGAATTACCAGAGATAACGCGATACATAAGTGAAGGCGAGTACAAAAAAGACATAACAGAGCTTTCGAGAAGTTTTAGAGGAATAGATCTAATCGAATATTCCCTAAACCTAAACCTGGCACGCACTTATCAAAAACTTATAGATTTATCGACAGGAAAAACACACGACATCATCAAGTTATACATGAAGAGATGGGACCTTGAAAACATCAAATCAATACTTCGAGGCAGATTATCTGATGTTAATTCAAAAGAGATAGCTGAGACCCTCATACCTGTTGGTGAGATGAAGTTCTCCTATCTTATCTCATTGACCAAGAAAGACTATGGCACCATAAAAAAGGAACTGGAAAACAAGGGTATAATCCCTTCAGGGTATGCATCGCTCTCAGAGCTTGAATCAGAGCTCGACAAGAATTATTATGCTGAAATGCTGCACGTAATTAAAACACATGAGGAAAAGGAACTGGAACAGTACCTCTTAAGAGAGGTAGACATGCATAATCTGAAAATACTTCTTCGCTTGAAAAAAGAAAATGCACCATTTGAGCGTATCGTAAACGAGATAATGCCCCTGGGAAGAAAAGTAACACCAGGATATATCATCAAGTGCAAGGATTTAACATTTGAGGAAACAGTCTCGAATGTAAAAAAACTATTCCCAACATTGCAGTTCCGATCGGATGACTCGATAGCGATAATAGAGCAAGAAGTTGACAAGTCGCTTATACTGTATGGCGAGAAGATATCCCACCTCCATATGTTCTCCCCTTTAGCATCTTTGGGATTTATTTTAAGAAAATATATGGAAATATTAAACTTACGCTTGATAATAAGAGGAAAACAGCTCAATATCCCTCCAAAGACTATTGAGAGAATGCTGGTGGTATAATGGAAATAGCAGTTGTAGGGGAAGAAAGCTTCATGATAGGATTCAAACTGGCAGGAATAAAAAAGGGAATACTTGCACAACTCCCTGAAGAGTATGAAAAATCTCTAAAAGAACTGCTAAAAGACCCGAATATAGGCATGATAATCGTTTCACAAGAAGCATTTCATTCTATTTCAAGACCGCTTAAGCTAAAAATTGAGGAAACAACAAAACCAGTGATTTTCTCTATCGGTGAAAAAAGAGATCATGATTTGAAAAATCATATCATCAAAGTTGTTGGTGTAGACTTATGGAAATAGGGTCAAAAAAGTCAAAAAGAGGTCCGCGTATCTTCAAAGTATCCGGTCCTGTGGTAGTAGTTGAGAATCTAGATGGACGAATGTACGACGTGGTCCTTGTAGGGGAAAATCAGCTGATGGGGGAGATTATAGGAATAGACGGAGATTTATCTATAGTGCAAGTATACGAGGACACGGAGATGCTAAAGCCACACGATCCTGTGAAGAACACAGGACATCCGTTGTCTGTTGAGCTTGGCCCAGGACTATTGACATCCATATATGATGGAATACAGCGCCCGCTTCCAAAGATTGCAGAAGGCGGGCCTTTCATGAGGCGGGGAATATCGATACCTGCTCTTTCACGCGATAAAAAATGGAAGTTCGTGCCAACAAAGAATGTAGGGGACATCGTCAATGGCGGAGATGCAATTGGATATGTTGATGAGACAAAGAACTTCAGACATCTCATACTTGTTCCTCCAAAAATCTCTGGGAAAATAACAAAAATAGAGGGGGGCGCTTTTACGGTCACCGAGACTGTGTGTGTCCTGGATGATGGGAATGAGCTGCAACTTATGCAAAGATGGCCTGTTAAAAAAAGAAGGCCTGTTAAAAACAAGAAATGGCCTGATAAAATCCTAATAACCGGACAGCGCATCCTAGACACACTATTTCCTCTTGCAAAAGGGGGGACTGCCGCAATACCAGGGCCATTTGGCAGCGGGAAGACGATAACACAGCAGCAGCTTGCAAAATGGGCAGATGCCAAAATCATTGTCTATATCGGTTGCGGGGAACGCGGGAACGAGATGACCGATGTTCTAGTTGAGTTCCCTGAGCTAGTGGACCCAAAGACTGGGTCTCCTTTAATGGAGCGCACCGTACTAATAGCAAACACGTCAAATATGCCTGTTGCAGCCCGAGAGGCCTCCTCATACACTGGGATAACGATAGCAGAATATTTCAGGGATATGGGATATGACGTGGCGCTTATGGCAGACTCGACATCGCGCTGGGCCGAGGCGATGAGGGAAATATCATCGCGCCTTGAAGAACTTCCGGGGGAAGAAGGGTATCCTGCATACCTGGCATCGCGCCTTGCAGACTTTTATGAGCGCTCAGGCAGGGCCGAAACACTGATGGGAAAAGAAGGTTCGGTAACAATAATTGGTGCAGTATCGCCTCAAGGCGGCGACTTTAGCGAACCTGTTACCCAAAACACGCTAAGGGTAACAAAGACTTTCTGGGCACTTGACGCGAAACTTGCCAACAGGAGGCACTTCCCTTCTATCAACTGGTTAAAATCTTATTCACTATACCAAAATAATCTCTCCCCCTCCCTTGAAAAGGAGTTTTTGGGGTGGGAGGACAACAGGAAAAAGATCATGAACATACTGACAAAAGAAAACGAGCTTACAGAAATAGTACAGCTTGTTGGTTCTGATGCGCTGCCTGAGGACCAGCAGCTCACACTAGAGATCGCACGAATGATAAGAGAGTACTTCTTGCAGCAAGATGCATTTCATCCCGTCGACACATACTGTCCACTGGAAAAGCAGCATTTGATCATAAAAGCCATCCTATTCTTTGCAGATAATGCCTATAAAGCCCTGGAGATGAAGAAAAAACTACAAGACATAATGAGTCTGCAGTCCAAGACCATGCTAGCAAGAGCAAAGTTCGAGAAAGATTATGTCAAATACCTGGGCAAAGTGGTTGAACAGATGGAAACGGACTTTAATTCCATTACAGGAGATGAAGAACTTGAGGGAATATAAGACCATCAATAAAATAACAGGCCCATTGCTTTTTGTAGAAAAGACCAAACCAGTAGGTTACAAAGAGTTCGTGGTTATCAATCTGCCCAACGGCGAGACAAAAAGGGGGCAGGTGCTTGAAACATCCAAAGACCACGTTATTGTGCAAGTGTTTGAGAACACCCAAGGAATAGATAAAAACACCTACGTTCACTTCTCGGGTGAAATTATACAGATGCCTGTTTCAGGGGCCATGTTCGGAAGGGTGCTATCCGGCATAGGAAAACCCCTTGATGGGGGAAGGGACATCATCCCGGAGGATAAAAGAAATATCCAAGGGGAGGTCATAAATCCTTATTCACGAAAAACTCCGGACGAGTTTATACAGACAGGGATCTCTACAATAGATGGTATGAATACTCTTGTAAGGGGGCAAAAGCTGCCACTATTTTCAGGTTCGGGACTTCCGCATAACGACATTGCCTTGCAAATAGCGCGCCAGGCAACGGTAAGGGGAGAAGAAGAATCGTTTGCTGTAGTATTTTGCGCCATTGGCATAACGCAAGAAGAAGCAAAACAGTTCATGAATGAATTTGAGAAAACAGGCGCCCTAGAAAGAGGCGTCATCTTCCTGAATCTGGCAAGCGATCCTTCCATTGAAAGGATAATCACCCCGCGAATGGCCCTAACAACAGCAGAGTTCCTTGCTTTTGAATATGGTTATCACGTTCTTACCATCATGACCGATATGACCAATTACTGCGAGGCTCTCTTGGAGATAGGTGCTGCCAGAGAGGAAGTACCCGGAAGAAGAGGTTATCCTGGATACCTCTACACAGACCTTGCAACCTTGTATGAAAGAGCAGGCATAATAAAAGGGAAGAAGGGGTCTGTCACACAACTCCCCATCTTAACAATGCCAGGAGATGACAAGACCCATCCGGTACCAGACCTAACAGGGTATATAACAGAAGGCCAGATATTTGTATCGCGCAATCTTCATAGGAAAAATATCTATCCTCCAATAGACGTGCTGCCGTCCCTTTCAAGATTGATGAACAGCGGGATAGGCCATAAAAAGACCAGGGAGGATCACAAATCGCTTTCTGATCAACTCTACTCCGCATATGCAGAAGGGCTTGATCTAAGAGGGCTAGCAACTATAGTAGGTAAGGACGCCCTTACTAGAAGGGACCAGAGGCTGCTCTCGTTTGCAGACTCTTTTGAAAATACGTTTGTACAGCAGGGAAAAGAAGAGAACAGACCTATAGAAACAACACTTGATATAGGTTGGGACCTCTTGTCAAAACTACCTGAAAACGACCTGACCCGCATTTCAAGCGAGATATTAAAAAAATATTATGGGAGGGGGGAACCTGCCATTAGCCGAAGTTAACCCTACCCGCTCAGAACTCTTAGAATTAAAAAGGAAGATAGAATTTTCCCAAGTAGGTTATGATCTGTTAAAAAAGAAACGCGACGCCTTAATGCTCGAACTCTTTGCCGCAATCAAGAAGGCAAAAGATGCCAGGGAAGAGCTTGATAGAGAGTATGAGATAGCACTTGAGAAAATTGCAGTAGCCCAGGCAACAGATGGGATAGCCAAGCTAAAATCATCTGCTTTTGCTCGCACGGACACACCAGATATCATAGTAGAGAAACAAAATATAATGGGAATAGAGGTGCCGCATATATCCACTGTATCTGTTAGAAAGAAACTTTATGAAAGAGGATATGGTATTGGCAATACCTCATCGCGAATCGATGAAGCATCATACCACTATGAAATAGTTGTGGAAAAGATAATCATCGCCGCAGAGTTTGAGGCCATAATAAAGCGCATTCTAACTGAGATAGAGAGAACAAAAAGAAGGGTAAATGCTCTGGAGCATAGGATAATACCCCAATTGATTGAAACACAGCAAAAGATTCAGACCCGCCTTAATGAGCAGGAGCGAGAAAACATATTTGTCATCAAGAAGATAAAAAAATGCATGAGGGGATCCTAGACTTCCTCTATGAACACATCGATTACTTCGGGAATACCGCTTATCTCCTTCTTTATCTCCTTTAACGAATGTTTGCATCCTGAAAGGTCTAACAGCTTTACCGAAGAATAAATATTATCATCAACGATCCCGCCTGTGCCAAATAGTATGTTTATGTCAAACTTGCCAAGAATAGCATCAACATTGGCATTTGTCCCAGGCACATTCTTTAACAAGACCTTTAGCTCCGCCGTCTCTGTTGATGTTGGGACAAGAGGTTTTATAGTGATCTCCTTTCCCGATGCCGAACCTTTGAAAATGATGTATTCTCCTTTTTGCATCCCAAGGACATCTAAGATGTCGCAAGGTATGGTCACGTCGTTCTTATCAACCTTTATTATGGAAAAGATAGGCATGAAATACACTTTAAATTATCAACATTTAAACATTATGGTGCAAGTATGATCATACAATTGCCACAAGGTATTACAGCCTTCTTGTCGAGAAATCCCTCTTTTTAGTAAAAGTACCATCATTTAACGTGACAAAATACAAAACAATAATTAAGTAAAAAGAAAATATACAACAGTATGACAATTATCATAACCAATGATGATGGGGTATATTCAAAGGGGATAAAAGCAAGCTACCAAGCACTGCGCCCACTAATGCCCCTGATAATATCTGCACCTGAGTCGCAAAAAACAGGGACCGGGAGGGGATTTACACTATACAAACCCATACGCGTACGCGAAGTTAAATTTGGCGATAGCATTGCCTATGCCACAAGCGGGACGCCTGTGGACTCTTTATTGTTTGCAACAAGGGGGCTTGGTATTTGCCCAAGCCTTGTTGTATCAGGCATTAATCTAGGGGAGAACATATCTACCGAGATAACGGCTTCCGGGACCGTTGGAGTGGCTCTAGAAGCTGCATCCTGCAACTACGCTTCAATAGCGGTATCACTTGAAGTGCCAAAGGACATGGCGAAATTCGAAGAAGGTAAGGACATCGACTTCCTAGCAGCACAGCACGTCACTAGAAAGATAGCCCAAACTGTGCTTGAACATGGCCTGCCGGATGGTGTGGACCTGCTAAACGTCAACATCCCAAAAGATGCGACACCAGCAACCCCGGTAGAGATAACGTTCCTTGAAAGGAGGCTGTATGAATCCAAAATAGAAAAACGTACAGACCCTATGGGAAGGGCATACTACTGGAACTTAGGTGATATTATAGAGAAATCTTCACCTGGATCAGACGTATACTGCATAAAAAACAAGCACCATATCTCAATAACGCCTTTGTCAATTGACCTGACCGCAAAAATAAATGAAAAACAATTAGAATACTTGCTCTAGTTCTTTCTCCCAATAGCAAGCATCCTCTCCAGTGGCTCCCTTGCTGCATCAAGTATCTTTTCAGGAAGCACTATCTTATTATCGCCTGTCTTCATTGTATGGTATATCTTTTCAAGCGTAACTTTTTTCATATCGGCGCATATAGCATGCTCCACTTCATAGAATATCTTGTTAGGGAGCTCGTTTCTCAATCTGTAGCATAAACCCTTCTCGGTCCCTATGATAAACTCCTTTTCTGAGGATATGCTGGCAATTTTTAACATGCCATTTGTAGACAATACATTATCTGCAATAGACTGCACCTGGGGTATGCACTCTGGATGTACTAACAATTTAGCATCAGGATGGCGCGACTTAAGGTGCAGCACATCCTCGGGGCGTATAAGCAAATTATGCACATAGCAGTATCCCTCGTCTGGTATCGGGATAAGCGTCTTGTCTGTCTGTTGCTGGGTCCAGTGCAAAAGATTCTTGTCTGGGCCAAACAATATGGTGTCAGAATCTGCAGCCTCCACGATTTGTGCAGCATTAGCTGATGTGCATATTATATCAGACAACGCCTTTGAAGCTGCTGTCGTGTTGCCATATAGCACAACGGAAGCATCAGGGTACTGTTCCTTCTTTTTTGTAATTATATCTGGTGTAAGCATTGCAGCCATAGGGCAGTATGCATTAGGTTCTGGAAGCAGGACCGTCTTTTCAGGATTTAATATAAGGGCAGATTCTGCCATGAACTTTACTCCGGCAAAAAGGATTGTTCCCTCTTCTAAGTCCTGCGCCCTATAACATAGATCAAGCGAATCACCCAGGTAGTCTGCTATGTCCTGTACCTCTGGTGGCTGGTAGTTATGGGCAAGGATGGCAATGTCCTTCTCCTCTTTCAAAGCATTTATCTTATCAATAATATCCAAAGTATCTCCCCTTATAACACGAAATCCGTTATATAATACAATTTAAAAAACTTTTGGGAAGAAAAAATCATAGCAACGACATTATCTCACGAAGCGTGGAGACGCTGTGATCAGGCGTAACATCTGCAACACGTTCATATTCAAAAAATCCATTTCGAAATAGTATTGTGGTAGCACCTATCGCATTGCCGCCGCGTATATCTGTCTCCATCCTGTCCCCTATGACATATATTTTTTCGTCTCCCTTGCACGCAAGTTCGAAATTGCGAACGTTCTTCTTTGAGGTGCCTATCTCACCCGAAATTATTATGCTATCAAAATAATCCCTTATGCCAAGAAAATCGATTTTTTCATTCTGCCATTTCTTAGATCCATCTGTTACCAAACACAGTCTGTAGCGCCCCTTTATATGCTGAAGCAGCTCTATAGCGCCGTCTGTAAGGCTAAATTTTTCATAAAACGCTTTCTCGAAAACTATACACGCCTCCTCTTTTACCGATTCAGGAAGGCTGGGATAGTATTGGGATAGGAATTTCTTGATTACGGAAGATGGATCAAGCAGCAATATAGCCTCATTTTGAAATATAAACTCCTTGTCCTCCTTTAGAATCAGGGCCTTTACGATACGAAACAGGCGCTTTTTCAAAAAGAAAAACAAAAGCTTTCTATTGCCTTTTTGGGCAGCTTTCCATGTTGTGGCCAGAGTGTCGTCAAGATCTATTATTACCGTGCCCATATTATTAAAGCAGTAAAAACACTTTTAAACATTTCTTATCACATACCAATAGTATTAAAATGATGGATAAGTTACGTGAGCTGGCTTTAAAGCAGGGTGCGAATAATGCCACCATAATAGACCCAAGCACAATACAGCCCAGGGTATGGGTGCGAATGAAATGCCAGTTTGGATGCCCGGCGTATGGAACAAACTATACATGCCCTCCACACGTGCCACCACTTAAAGATGTAAAGGAGTTCCTTTCAGAGTATACTTGCGGCCTTCTAATAGAGTTTGTGGGACTAGCCACACTGCATGACCAAAAGAGAGTGCTAAAAGTTCTGCTTCGCTTGGAGAAGGAAGCTTTCTTTGAAGGTTATTACAAAGCATTTGGCATCGCTGCCGGACCTTGTCATTTATGCAAGGTATGTAAGGCAAAAGATGGAAAGCCGTGCTACGATATGGGGCGCCGACCCTCTTTAGAATCACTTGGAATTGATGTCTACGAGCTTGTCAATAGCTCCGGGTACACTTTATCCCCTGTACACAAAAAGAATGACGAATACAAGAGCTATGGAGTATTACTGCTTTATTAAAAGATAACCAAAAGATTTTTATTTTTAGTTATATGCAGCAACTGCATAGCCGGGTAGGGTAGGGGACAATCCTGCAGGACTCTGGATCCCGCGACCGCGGTTCGAATCCGCGCCCGGCTACCATATTATAAAATAATGTCATTTATTAAACAAATTACCGATATTTTTAACGTTATGTTAAAATAAACGGCAAAGAGTTTAAATATTATATAAATTCCCTTTTGAAATGTTTGGTGACCTATATGAAAACCACAACAGTAAATCACAAAATAAACATGGCAAATAATATCACCCATATTTTTTCTACTGTGGTTTACGCTTATAGCTATTGAGCACTATTTGCATTTGTGCATCCCGCTTACCTGCATTCTAGCAGCTTATTGCTATTTTTTAGGAGGGGTTATTATCTTATCAACAAAAATTAGTAGATATGATATTATTTCACAACAAGAAAAACAATTACGATATACAATTCGTGAAGGGGAAAAGAAGTCCCCTTGGATAAAGTCACAACTAAGTAAAGCAGGTTTAACTGCAAACGACATAAAGACGCGCGAGGATCTCCAAAAAATGCCTTTTACAACAAAACAGGATTTGCGTGACAACTACCCATTCGGCCTGCTTGCATGCCCTCTGGAGGATGTGGTGCGATTCCACGCATCATCAGGGACCACAGGAAAATCAACAGTTGTATACTACACCCAGGAGGACATAAACACTTGGGCAGGCCTGATGGCCAGAGTTTTGAAGACCACCGGGCTTACGAACAAGGACACCATGCAAATAATCTACACGTATGGGTTCTTTACTGGGGGATTCGGATTTCACTACGGGGCCGAGCGTCTTGGCATCTCCGTTATACCGTCTGGTGCGGGCAACTCAAAAAAACAGCTTGAGATAATGAAGGACTTCAAGACAACGTCTTTTACAAGCACCCCGTCCTACGCACTGCACCTGGCAGAGGTAGCAGATGAAATGGGTGTAGACCCTGAAAAGGACCTCTCGCTTAGGCAGGGAGTATTTGGCGCCGAACCATGGACAGAGAAGATAAGGGAGAGGATAGAACAGGCCTTTGATATAGATGCCTACGACAACTACGGGCTCTCAGAACTTTGTGGGCCAGGCGTTGCATGTGAATGCGAAGAGAAGAACGGTATGCATTTTTGGGAAGATTATTTCATCCTTGAGGTCATAGACCCGGACACTGGAGAAGTGCTCCAAGACGGGGAAAAAGGAGAACTTGTGTTCACCCCATTATGGAGGCAGGCCATGCCCCTTATCCGCTACAGGACAGGGGATATATCGCGAATAATGGATGATGAATGCACCTGCAGCCTGCCATTTAAGAAAATAGAGCGTATAACAGGAAGAAGCGACGATATGCTAATAATAAAGGGGGTAAACATCTTCCCAAGCCAGATAGAAGAAGTAATATCCCAGCATCCGGAATTTAGGGGGCACTACCAGATAATTGTTGAGAAGGAGGGCGCAATGGACGGTCTGACAATATGTATGGAAGTGACTGAAAATTTATTCTCAGGCAACCTTAAAGACCTTTTACAAGTGCAAAAGGAGCTAGAAAACAGCATGCGCTCGACATTTTTCATATCTTCAAAAATCAAGCTCGTGGAAGAAGGGGCCATCCCAAGATCCATGGGCAAGGCAAAACGCGTAATAGACAATAGGAGGAATAAAAAATGATATATGGATTACCAAACACAACATTTGTTGTTGCCTTTGGACTTCCAGTAGTAATAGTCATCGTTCTCCTGATATGGGGAAAACTATACACCGTAGGGGAGGATGACTAGATGGAAGGAAATATTACAATGCTGGCCATTGTTATAACCTACTTCGTGGGCGTCATGATAGTGGGAATATGGGCATCAAAAAAGATAAAGACATCAAAAGACTACCTTCTTGCAGGAAAGAGCATAGGATTTTGGATGTTCGTAATGCTAATAGTATCATCTACCACATCCGGTATGACGCTTCTTGGAAGCTCTGGGCTAGGATATGTTACAGGATGGCCGACGATATGGGAGCAGATGTTTGTTCCCCTGACAATAGCGGTATGCATCATAATCTACGGGGCCAAGATGGCCCAGATAGGCAATATCAGAGGATACGTTACCGTACAGGACTATTTTGCAGACAGATTCTACAGCAAGAAAAAGATAAGGGGTATTTCCGGATTTTCCGTAATCGTTACAAGCATAGTATATCTCGTCGGCCAGTACACGGCAATAAGCATAGTGCTCGTTTGGTTGTTTGGGATATCGCATGCGCAGGCGCTGCTCATAGCCGGGACCATAGTTTTTCTATATGTGATACTTGGAGGGCTGTATGCTGTTGCATGGATAAACACCATCCAGGGGATCTCCATTATCTTGGGCGTGATAGTTTTCGCACCCATAATCATCAAATCTGCAGGAGGGCTTACTGCCATAAACGCGACACTTGGGGCAATAGATAGCAACATGCTCTCACTTTCCTACCCGTCCGCCTACGCAGGATATGCCTTTGCAACACCCGCATTTTTATTCTCATTTTTCTTCCTGCTTGCTATAGGCCTTGGGTCTAGCCCCCACATAATCAACAACGTCCTTGCAGTTAAGAAGCAGAAGTATTTCAAGTACACCCCTGTTGCAGCGTTTTGCATCTACGTGGTCATCATGTACTTAATCAAGATGATAGGATTCTCTGCCCGAACACTAGTGGAGAAAGGCCTGATGACCGTACCAGGTCCAGACTACTCTTTCATAGCAACGACCGAATACGCACTGCCGCAAATCGTGTGGCCTTTTGTGGCCGTTGTCGTGCTTGCAGCGGTGATGTCAACAACAGACAGGATAATGTTAACAATAGGCACTACTGCCAGCTGGGACATCTACAAGAACATAATAAATCCTGATGCCGATGACAAGAAGATAACACTATACTCCAGGATCGCGGTGTTTTTTGCAGCCATAATTACGATGGCTCTTGCCATAAATCCCCCAGAGCTGCTTGCCTGGTTGATATGGATGACAATTGGCATAACACTATCTGTGTTTGTTGTACCGCTTGTTGCCGGGCTGTACTGGAAGCGTGCGACCAAACAGGGTGCAATGGCATCAATGATAGTTGGATTCTCAACAGCAGTGGTATTTGGATACGTACATAAGTTCGTGACCTCTCTACCTATGCACTTCTCGATATACAGTTTTGCCCTGGCAATCCTCGCAATGGTCATAGTCAGTTTTATGACCCCGCCGCCGCCAGAAGAAGTGATAAAGAGAACCCACACAGGATTTTTTATTAAGATAAAGGAGGAATAATGGTGGACATCATATCTGTATTTATTCAAAATGTTCCTGGGCGCTTGTCCCATATCTTAAATGAAATCGGGACTCAAAATATCCATGGATTCTCCATTGCCGATGCAGGCGAGTTTGGGATCGTCCGGCTGTGTATAGATGAGCCGTCAAAGGCAGTGCAGATGCTAAAAAAACATGATATAATAGCATGCATAACGCCATCAGTCGCTATTGATGGAAAATACCTACAAAAGACATCAGAGCTCTTTGACAAAAACAACATCAACATAGATGACGCAATATATGCGGTCGTTGTTAATGGCTCGCCACTTGCCGTGCTTAAGGTATCAGACACGAACAAGACACAAAAACTACTTGAGGAGAATGGCATTCCATTCTCCTGATCTTTCTTCTATTTTTTTCCAATTATTTCTAATGTTTTTCCTGTATGTTTCCAAGACGTGCCCAGAAATGATGAGATTATCTGCAGATTTGTCAATAGGTGCCCTGTCATCTTAGATATTTTTAGGATGGATTTTTCAGGTGCAAGTGCAAGAAATGGGGCCAACTGATCAGGAAGATACGTATCACACGTTTTAGAATCAACTATCGAGAGAATGCCTCTAGCAGCGTCTGCGCCGACATCTTGGGCCTTATATCCCTTCTGCCCTAATATGGAATGCCCTATCGGGACGTTTCCGGCATCGCCCCATATGGTAATGGCACTTCCCCTGCCGCTTCCAGACGTATCAAGCTGCACGCTGGTGTCGTAATCATCAAGAAGCGCCTGTGCCCCCTCTGCCTGGCGCATGGCGACATGTTCTGGCAGACCTGCACTTGAGGACGATATATGAAGTGATGAAGGCGATCTTATCTTAATGTCCTTTAATGGTCTTCTTTTTATCCAAGGTTGCAAGGACAATGATACGCGCCCGCCGCCTGAAGGATAGTAGCCTCGCTGAATGATCTTAAGATCTGCCTCTATTCCCAAAAGGGATAATGCACGCAATGTGACGTTACAAAAATAGTCTGCCGTTGGGCTCCATGAAACGTCTGTTCCCCCCACAACGCTAATAATTGCTGGCTCGTTGCCGCACACCATGGGAAGTAAGAGCGCATGTAAAAGTAAGGTAACAGACCCAGCTGTCTTTATATCAAACGAATATGAACCTCCCGATATTTCTTTTGGTGAAAATCTTACGGTGCGTGACCCAATCATAGCCTCGCTAGTTGTGGCATCAGAAAGTGCGGCAAGCGCACGTAATGTCGTTAGATGCTGGGGTCTTAAGCCGGGAGACGGGCGAAGAGAGCGAATGTTAATTATCTTTACAGGAATGCCAGTGATAATAGAAAGCCCAAGTGACGTCCTTAATATCTGCCCTCCGCCTTCCCCAATTTTTCCATCTATCTCCATCACATATAATTTTAAGGTATGCGTCCTATAATAATTATGGGATTTGGATACTGCCGCTATTTCCTCTGGGGCCATGAACACTATGTTGTTGCCTATGGAAATGATGTTTTAGAATCTATCTTGCTTTTAGAGAAGAACGCGCCTAACGCGCCTAACGATGCAATACTAATGCCGATTGCACGTAATGCCATAAAATGGATAATTGAGGGAAATGTATCAAAAACGCCCTTCAAGTTGAAAGCCACGCCTTTTCAGAAACTAGTTTTTGAAACATTAAATAAAGTGCCGCAAGGGTACGTTACAACATACAAGGAAGTTGCAAAGGCAATTGGGTGCGGCAGCCCAAGAGCAGTCGGGCAGGCACTAAAACGAAATAGCGTTCCTCTTTTTATTCCGTGCCACAGGGTTGTGGCAAATGACCGTACATTAGGAGGATATTCATGCGGCATCGCACTTAAGGAGCACTTGCTTAAAAAAGAAGGCGTCGTGATATTAGAAAACAAGGTTGAAAAAAGGCACGTGCTTAGAAATCTTTAATTTATTATGGCCTACCCTTCGCTCATGTCCTTTTTAGGGCCCTTTCTTCTCCATGCCATAACAGCGTATATTATGAACATGAGGGTAAGTGATAATGAAGCAAGTGTTACTATAAAGTGGGTATCAGTGATCACAGGCAGCATCTCAAATGCAGTGTAGAATATCCACAAGGAAACTGCTATGACAATGATGCCTCCTCCTCCCCACACCAAGTTACGGAAAAATCCAGACCACCTTACCTTCTTTGCAATATCGGTCGTTCCCCCGCTTATTAGCCCTATGAAGACAAATGGCATCAAGACGCCGGCAGAAAATGATGCAATAAGCACTACACCAAACACTAGATCCCCCTTGTCGGCTATCTGGGTAAGGATGACAACTAGTGCAGGGGCAGCACAAGGCAGCTTAACGGCCGAAAATATTATGCCTAAGAATACTGCACCAAGATACCCCTTATCGCCAACAAACTGCTGGACCATCTTCTTGGAAAATCCTTTTGTTGATACAGGGAACTCGACTGCCTGAAAAATATAATTGATCAAGTTAAGCCCAAGTATGAATGTTATTATGCTTCCAAACAAGGACATGTAGAACTTGAAGTTCGTAAGCCGCTGGCCAAGCAAGGCCATGGTAAGTGCAATTGCCGTGTACATTATGACAAGCCCGACGCCAAATAGGACCGACTTTCCCATCGCCTCAGAGCGCTTCTTTGATGTTCCCGCAGTATATGCCAATATGAACGACAATACTGCCATAAGACAAGGCGAGAATGATGAAAAGAAGCCCAATGTAAATGCTACAGAAATAGACCATTTTGTAATATTGGAATAAATATCCGTTCCTCCGGACAACGCATTTTCTATAAGCTCATCAAGCCTCTCGTACGTTGTCTCCGGATGCTCAACAAATGACTCCCCATTTATCGCAACAGACGGTGTTATGGTAAAGCCGTATGAGCTGAAAATATCCCATCCCTGTGCAGTGAATACGTCGTATTCCATAACAATTAGCTGCTCGCCATATTTGTCCTTTAGCTGCTGCAAATGGGGCTTAAAATCATCACATGCCTCACATCCATCTTCATAAAAGTAATCAAGTGTGACGGTGTCTTTTGATGATGTTATAATCTCAATTATTTTCTCCTTGGTGAAGAGTTCCTTGTCAAACTCAAGGAGCGTGTCACCTATGACAATCGACGGCACCTTTGTAAAGCCGTACGAGCTGTAAATATCCCAACCTTCGCTTGTGAAGACGTCATAGCGGGTGACATTTATCTTGTCCCCCATTTCCTCCTCAATCTCCAAGAGAATAGGCTTAAAAACGTTGCATTCGTCACATCCTTCCTCATAGAAGAATATCACTTCCACCGTATCAGAAGCTGCGCCTGTGGTAAGCGGCATCATTGAAAAAAGCACGATTGCACCCAGAATGCTGCATATTATTGCTGTCTTTCGTTTCATCGCCTTCTCCTCATTACTATTACTACACAAAGCGCCGCAATTATTCCAATAGCGCAATAATATTTGTTTGGAATGCCTTCGGAACTATTTTCTGGTATGTTTATAAAGATTTCTTTAGTGGCACTATAACACTCGTTGCATCCGCCATAATCTGCATTTGCAAAAAACAATGTATCGCCATAAATTCCATCGTCTAGCTGCACAGGTATTAAGATAGATCCCCTTGTCTTTATCTCATCTATCGTTTCATGCAGGCAGGCCTCATCGTTTACATATAATGTGAAAGTTATCTCGCTTGCCTTAATCCCGCCCTCATTTTTTATCTCAACTATGATTGAGCGATTACTGTTTAGTATTTCAATCTCTAGTTGCGGGCGATAAGGGCGCACCTGAACCATAAAAGGTATCTTTTCGGTATATAGCTTGAAGTAGTTGTCATAATACAAAACGTTCAAGTTAAGATAATAGATGCCTGATTCAAGAAACTCTGTGTTAAGGGATATTGTTGCT
Source organism: Methanomicrobia archaeon (assembly GCA_030603445.1). Taxonomy (GTDB): domain Archaea; phylum Methanobacteriota_B; class Thermococci; order Methanofastidiosales; family NM3; genus NM3. Next base: position 35,650 of record JAUVXU010000010.1, read on the forward strand.
GTATTGGTGCTGCCTGGGGCAATAGATAAGAAAGCATCTGGTGTTATCATTCCTTCAATGCTGCCAGATATTGATATCTTAAGGTCCTTTGCACTTCCTGTTCCGGCATTTGTGAATGAGAAAGGCAACGATGCATTGTTTCCCCCTACCACATCAAAGGTCCTCTCAAAATCGGTCTTTAACTCCGGCACCTTCCTTGTGACAGATATAGTGCATGTCTGCACTACACTAAAAGGAAAGCACCCCCCATCACATGTTCCAAGCGTGCCCTCGAACATTATTGGAATATCATACTCTCCGTTAGGAGTATCAGGCGTCATTTCCAACTGCAGTAGTAGATTTGACCCTTCTCCGCTCGGAAGAATGGGATCTAACATTTCCTCTCCTTTAATAATGTTCACATACTTTTTTATGTCCTCATCTATGGCATTGATGTTGATATACACCATGCCATTGTTGCAAGGATTAACTGTTGTATTATCAACAAAAATAGAGAAGGCCACGAAGTCGCCTGGCGTAACATGCCCCGTATAATCTATGGACATAGTCGGCTCTGTTGTTTCTATGGAAAAAAAGAGCAATAATCCAAGCAAGGCCACAGAATATAGCTTCATACTAAATCCAGATGCGAAATGATTCAATATAAACTTTTCTAAAAATAATTAAAAATAAAAAGAAAGGAAAAATTATCACCCTGCGCTGTAATCGGTCAGTTCAGAACTATACACCATAGCGCTGCTGCCTGTCCCGAAACTATAGCTGGTCGCAAGAGCCAGCGGAACGCTAGGGGATATACAAGTCTGTATATTCATATTATCAATAGAGTAGTTCCATTCCCCTTTAACTCCTGTCAGGCCGGCATGTGAGCATGACCCTGTTATCTCAAACGTTGCCGTTACGCCGTCAACTGCCACAGACCAGGTGTTCCCAACATATAAACTGTATTCCGAAAAGTACGGGCCCCACCACGGTGCAAGGACCGTAAAGATGAACATAGGCATGGCCATGATATTTGATGTCGTGATGCTTGATACAAAATCCTCATAAAAGTTCTCCTCATTCGTATCAAAGGATGTATCGAAACTACCAGACATAGCCCCTTCATACGAACCAAAGTAGCGAACCCTAAACTCGTTTGTAAGAGAATTTAGTATATGGATGCTAAATGTGCCTGTCTGGGAAAAATCCTCTCCTTCCCAATCAACAGAATATGTGAATTGCTGCCCTATATTAAAGTCGTACAAAGCCCATGTTTTAGAAGGCTGCTGGGTAGATGATGGTGTTGTGGTAGGTCCTGGCGGGGGGGTCGTTGTTCCTTGCGGCACCAATGGGTTTGGGTCTTTTGGGTCCCATACCCCGTCCCCGTCCGTATCTGGATTGTTTTTATCTGTTCCTGCTATTGACTCCTGTTCATCACTCCATCCATCACCATCACTGTCGGCCTCCCCGTCGCCGCCAGATATGCATCCGGAGAAGAAGGGCGCTACTAACAGTATGACCATAATAAAACATGACAATCTTCTGTTCATAATATCTCCCATTGTATATGGGTGATGACATTTAAAAACCATGCGTGCCCAGAAGAGGGACAAACGCACATGCGCAATATACATTGGTGGAGAGAGAACCATCTTTAAGCTTAGTTCCAACAGTAAGCATCTGCAGTCCGCTTCTAGCGCCTACGGGCGCTATTATCTTTCCTCCACAAGCCAGCTGCTGTATTAGCGGCTGCGGGAAGTTTGGTGCTGCAGCAGTAATTATGATGCGATCATACGGCGCCCCTTTCTCCCATCCAAGCGTCCCGTCCCCAAGTATTGTTATGACCTTTTGACCGCAATTTTCTATAATCTGCCTAGTGCGAAGAAACAAAGACTCTATACGCTCGATTGATGTCACAAACCCATCGCCAACTATATTTGCAATAAGGCATGCATTGTATCCAGAACCTGTGCCTATCTCAAGTACGCGCAGTCCTGGGACAAGATCAGATACTTCCAACATTATTGCAATCATGGAGGGGGCGGATATTGTCTGCCCTTCGCCGATTGGCAACGGGATGTCATTATAACTTTTATTTTCATACTCTTCTGGCACGAACTTTTCCCTCGGCACTGATTCGAATGCCTCCTGCACGCGCCTTGAGAGTATGTACCCTCCTGACAGCAGGTAATCTACAAGCTGCCTTCTGGCCTTATCCGGTTCCATCATACACCTCTAAGATCTCATAGGCTATTCGCTTGACGGGCTTGCCATAAAGCCTCTTTATTTCACTTGCCTCAGCCTTTTTCCTCTTTCCCGTCTCAGACATTATGTTGTTAACTTCAAACGTCACATTGCCTATCTGAAGTATGTCGCCGATGCCATAATACTTGCCACGTTCCACCTTGACCTTGTAGGATACTGTCTTGTGGGGATGATGCACAGAAACGGCCATGATATGGGGAAATGATATGGAGACGCCCCACAGCCACACTATATCTTTTACCTCTGCCTTATCCACCCTTCTGTCCTTTAGCTCTATTGCATGAATCTCGACATCCTCCCCATCCACATCAAGTAGTTCCATAAGGACAATTTTCCTGCCCTTCTCGAGGGATATTTTCTTCTTCTCAGACTTATCATGCCGATTTATAATTATAGGAACAAAAATGGGCTTCTCCTTTATTATTGTGAATATCTCTTTACAATCACTGCATTGCGCCGTTATCTGGCGCCCCCTTTGTTTGAGGATAACGTAATCCTTATGAGAACAGTTCATCAATATCACCTTGTATCCAGACAAATTTAAATATTGCTTAAATATCTTGCTCTGTCCAGGCCGGTTTTGTACATTAAATTAATTCTATATATAATATAACTATACTTGCACAAATAGGTTATCAGAAATAATATCAACAATTCCATTATTGTTGAATAATTTAAAAATCTAGAATAGTTTGTTTATGTGGTGTAGGAGAAATAATGTTATCAAACAACTCTGTATTTTTATTTATTGCATCTTTACTATTAATGTATTTTTTCAATGTTCCTTTTTCAAGTGCATATTTTTTTGTATTTTCAATTTCTTGTGATAATAACATGCCATTTTGTAGCTTATAGAATTCATTATTATTTAAAAGATTATTTTTATAATTTTCATCTATTTTTCTAGGATAATAATCAACTTTATAATAATAATATGAATTCGGGTCAAATAACCTATGTTTATGTAATCTATTAATAAAATTAAACTCTTCTACACTTTTAAAACCTTTTTTGATAATTCTTTCTTCTAACTTATTATCTTTATTAAACATACGAAATGGTTCTCTATTTATTCCAACAAAATCAGCACAGAAAAACTGAGATAAAATATCAGAAGCACTAGCTCTATTTTCGAATATATTTGAATCTACCTCTCTCTTGATATGTGAGTAGTACAAAGTAACATTATCTAAGCCAATAATATCTTCAATTAATCTTATTAATGTGCGGATGTATGTAAAATAAGTTCCTCCAATCTGGGTGGCACATAAATTAATCCAGAGATTATTAATATTTTTTTCTTTGTAGAAATTAAGAATATTGGATAATTTTTTTCGAGATAATCTAGGTTGAATTGGTGCAAATATAGGTTTATTATTTTTATCAGAAAGATATGTTATGCAGTTATATACAAAATTTAAATATTCATCTATATCTATAGTATCTTTTCCACCTCTTAAAACAATATCTGGAGAAAGTACTATTAATTTTGATGAAGAATGAAGATAATCTAATAAGCTATAGATATTGTCATAATTCATTGGTTTTATACATAAATCATCTCGAAAAGGATTTTTTGAAAAGACAAAGGATATGGTATTAGGGTATTTTTTCCATAGATTTGAATTAATACCAACCATTTTATTTAATCCTGGTACTTTTTCTCTATCGGCTTCCTCAAGTAAAAAATATAATTTTTTCCAGCTTCTCGGATGTGCAATATATGCATAATGCTCAAATATAGGGGAAAGATTACTATTGAAACTTGGCAAATTATTTATATTAACATTTTTTCCTTCCAATATTTTAAAAGGAGTACTTAATTTTAATTTTGGATGTTCAATCTCAATATCTCTTATATGATAATAATCACTATCTTTTATTTGTATAATTCCATCAATATTGATATGAGTATCAAATTCATCCATTATAATCACTTTTTAATTTTGACAATAGGGGAAGCAATATCTTACCATAATCCTTGGTACACATACTACAAGGACGATGATTTATATTAAGTTTATCGGCATTTTCGATAGCAGCTTTCATGTTTTCCATTACATTTATTGCACTATTTTTACTTATATACCCATCATGTTCACATGCTTTAAAAATAAATCCTGGCGTGCCGGTAAGATAAGGTTTTAATTCTTGAAAATAATTATTTATAAACTTTCTTCCATGTTTATCTTCCATAATTATATACTTAAACTTCTTATCATTCAGTACATATATAAAATAATGAGCAATCCCTATAGCCTCATATTCTCCATCATCATGATGCTTTTTTTCTCTATTCAATAAAGGTTCAAATATTTTTTTATAATCTTGTTCAATAGTTGTTAAAGAAGAAATAATTTTATTATTTTCTGATACTTTAGCAGGTAGCTCTTTTATTAAATTATTGCCTATGAAAAAATTGTACATATCTAATAATTTCTTTAAAGTATTTATTTCACCAATATCATCACATAAACAACAATAAAAACTATTATCAGCAACGACTTTATATTTCATATCAATCTCTCTTCTAGGAGTTCTTTATATTTCTTTGAATCAATGATATTCTTTACTAGAAGTTGCTTAGCTATATATTCTTTATTTTTTTCTATCCTCTCTTTCCAATATGAATTTTGAGTATATTTAGGATATGAACGATATATCAATAATAGCAATTCTTCCATACTTACATTGTCATATATTTTTCTAATTAATTTAACACCATTCAATAAATGAGATAAAGGAATACTATTTTTTTGTTTTATTTTTTTTACTAATTCCAAATATTCATTTTTTCCTTTATTATTGAGATAAATATATCCTCCACTTAATTCGTCATTGGAGTATTCATACACCCAACAATCTTCTAGAAATATTGGATTTATTATGGCTTCTTTTACATCTTGAGAAAAGGGACCTTTATAATGTTTAATAAAGTATACAAATTCTTTAATAGAAGGATGAAAATTCCATAATAGAAATATTTCTTTTTGTAAATGTAATTGGCTTATTTTTTTATTATCGGCACCAAGTACCAATAAAATTAAGTTTTCCAGTGATTTTCTCTTTCCTTCTGATTCATCTATACTCATACGATCAACTATTTTTTCATGATTTTATAAATTGATTATGTGTTTCTCTCTTGAATTATTTTTCTTTATATTTTTCTATAATCTTGAAATATCTTCTAAATGTTTTTATATTAATAGTCCAATCATATATAATTCTATTATTTCTATCTCTTTTTTTAGTTTTTATCTTGGATACTAAATTCATTTTTTCTAATTTATTTAAGACTTTTTGTATATTATTTAGGCTATGTACAGTAACTTTGTATAATTCCAATCCTGGCATATGTCTATCATTATAATACACAGCACTAACCACATTGATGCCATATTACCCGAAACATGTTTATTCATCTCTAATTAACTCCGCCTTTAGTGAATGATTATCATCATTCTTTGATATATCAAAGGGATTATAAATGAATTTGAAAACATTTTTCTGCATTTGTCATCGAACTTTTTGCTATGTTACTGGGCATTCGGATAGAATACTGTTTTCCATCGTAAAATATTTTTGCATTATGGATAATTGGTTCATTTCTATCCTTTTTTAATATATCATAAAGTTCTTTAGCAATTTTCAATATGTTTTTTTAGTCCGAAATAAAAACAGTGATTGAAACGAGCAAAGATGAAATTTTAGTAAAAGAAGTTAAAATATCTAAAATTTACAAAAAAATTCATTGCACCTATCCACCCGATTGGAATATAGAATGTGAAGATAATGAAGGGAATAAAAAAGAAAAATAAATCGAAAAAAGAATATATCAATATAAATTTAGATAATTTCTCATTATTCAAAGACAATAATAGAAATCCAAAAACATATCCTCAGAATTGGTCTAAGTATAATATAGGATAGACCATTGGCAAGGTGAATGCCTCAGATTTTCTGTTTGATATCCTTTACACTATTCCATTAATGAGGAAAAAAGGCAAATGAAGGCCAAAATTTAATATCAAGGAGATTATCATAACTCCCCATTTTATGCAGAAAACAAGTAAGAGTAGTAGAGGCATATATTTCTTGATTTTATAAGATCAAAGAGACATATCTCAAAGATACCTCACTTTAATATCCTATTGAAATATTTGAGCGACACAAACTTAACACTTATATTGCACCATATAATTGAACTTAGTGCCATGCCATTAGCTATCTTTAACAATTGTGCAACACAGCACACAGACCCTTATGCTTATATATCTTTATAGGGATTTTTGGTATAATGGAGCTAACTATCACAGCAAGGGGTCATGATAACATAAGGGCCGCACACAAGACGACCATTGAAATTACCAAAGACCCCGATGTCACTTTGAATGGAGACTGCATAGTTGCAGTTGGTGCGGATATTGGATTTTGCGACATGCCTGGCGCATTTAAGGAAATGATTAGGGGATCTAAAGTAAGAGTGACATTTTCCTGCGCCGGGCGTGAGTGGAGCGTGGATGGTGAAGGGACCAAAAAATTGGCCATGCTGCATAAGCAGGAGATGGTTATAAGAAAAAGCTCCTTTGAATGCGCACGCACGCTTATGATAAATGCCGACAAGGCTTCCTGTGATATGCCGGATGACATAGTTTCTAGCATGCAGGACCCCAAAAACATGATAAATATTACCTTATCTATCATAGGTCCACGAAGTAACAAACATCCTCATCAAAATAACCACATCTAAAATCATCCTTCGCAAGGCCCAGGCGCTTGGAAAGCATGTACATGTACCAATACACCTGCGTTGATGCATAACGCTCTTTTTCTGCATTAGGCTTGTAGTCCCATACCTCTATCTTGTCAGTTAGCCTAAGCACATCTATATGCCCTGTTAGGGGTGATGAGAATCCTGCATTTATGGTCTCGTCCTCTTCTAGCCATACAGGTACCTCAACAGCAACTGTTGCACGGTCGTTTTCAAGGAGAAACATCTCGACCCTGCTGTGATTTGATGAATAGCGCTCCTGGTACAGCTTCTTTCCACAGGCCGTGAACTTTGATATGGGGTGGCGGACGCGATTGACATAGTACCTGGGCGCCTTTAGTTTGGACGCGCGCGGTTCCTGACAGAAGTGTTCATGAGGGCATGCGTCAATGGATGAGAAGTATGAGAGAAGATTGTTTGAATATTGTTCCATGGGGTGGTCTGTTAGTTTGTCCTTCTCATATCGAAACCAGTAGTACCACCCATGATGAAAGCTTTTTGAGATTATCATATGCCTATCACGCCTCTTTTGCGCTTAAATCTTATTTATTATTTTGTTGTATGCGGCCTCTGTGCGATTAGCAACGCATCTCCAAGTAAATTTAGAAGCGGTCTTAAGCCCATTTTTTATAAGCTTTTTACGAAGTGCATCATCCGTTGTTACCGCATGAAGCTGTCTTGTTAGCTCATCCACATCCGAGAATAGCAGTCCGTTCTCCCCATAATCAATTATCTCCCTTAGTGCAGAGGTGTTCCTGCCAATTGCCGGGACTCCAGAGGCCATTGCCTCTAGTATGGTCAGGCCAAAGCCCTCCTCCTGTGAAGGGAGAACCAGCGCCTTTGCCTTATTTAAAAGCGAGGGCACATCGCTTGAATAACCTACAAAGGACGTGTTGACATTTCTGTGGCTTGCAAGCCATTTTAGACGAGGCCTCTGTGGGCCGTCCCCAACAATTACAAGCTTCTCATCTGTGCCACGCAGTGCATCTATTATGTCGCTTACCTTCTTTTGCTCTGTAAGGGAACCAACATAGATAATATGCTCTTTTTTATCATCTGAAGGAGAGAATCTGGAAGTGTCAACACCATTTGGGATATAATAGGTCGGAACGTCGGTTATGTATGATACCTTTTTTTCCAGTGCCTTGCTTACGCAGATAACGCCATTAGTATTATGTAATGCTCTATTTATCAAAAAACGTCCAACCCGTTCCATGTATAGAAAGTTAATATCACTTCCATGAGCCGTCACCACATGAGGTATTCCATATTTTTTTGACAATTTTGACCCAACATATCCTGGCGGCATCATATAATGTGAATGTATTATATCGATATCATGTTTTTCTATAAGCGATTTTGCGGTGGCTTGCGCATTCTTGATAAATGATATTCCCCTGAAGTGGGACCATGTATTTACCATGTGCACGTCTTCGCTGTTAGACCCTTTATGATTGTATGTCAGGACATGCACATTATGCCCAAGTGATTCCAATGACACCTTAAGATTATAAGTGTGGGTAGCTATCCCGCCTATATGAGGGGGATGCAAGCCGATAAAAAGAATATTCATTGGATATATAAAGAAGAATGGATATAAATAACTTATCTTCTTGCCCTGCCGTGCGCCATATGGGCCTTTGTAAGATCTTTTGATGCCAAAGCGCCTATGAGTGATATCTCGCCGGCCAAAACTATGCTCCCAAACACCTCAGCTAGCGCCTTGCAGTTGTGCCCTGGCTCATCGCCACTCCCAAGCAACCCAAGAATCGATAAGGCCTCCTTTTGAGTAGGAAGGTGTGTTCCAGCGCCAAATGTTGCAAGAGGCACGTCAGGCAGCGTCACGTTTGCATACAGGTCCCCGTCTTCCTCTTCCATCATCGTAAGGCCCATCGAGGCCTCGACAACGTGTGCCAGGTCCTGTCCTGTGGCTGCAAAAAACGCAGCGGCTATGTTTGCGAAGTGTGCATTAAATCCACCAAGAGCGCCTGCACGCGCGCCTCCAATATAGATCTTACGATAACACACATCAGCCATTTTCTCAGCAGTTGTCTTTAGCTTTGAAACTACTACTTCTTTTGGAATAAGCACTTCTGCAGTAATGGATTTTCCCCTGCCCATGATGAAGTTTATGGCAGCAGACTTCTTGTCAACGCACATGTTGCCAGAAACCGCAACAAGATTTGCCCACGAGAACTTTGACTCTATGAACTGGGCTATTGCATCACTTGCCTTTGTGGCAGAGTTCATGGCCATCGAGTCTCCAGTTGAGAACTCAAAGCGCAAGAATAGATTTTTTCCTGTAACAAAAGGCGTAAAAGCAACAAGTTTGGTAAAGCGGGTCTCCTTGTTAGAAACATCTTTTATCTCATCGAAATTTTCCTTTACCCATGTGGCTAGCTTATGCGCATGCCTAGCATCCGGCACACGAAAAAGCGGTGCGCGGGTCATGACGTCGCCAAGCAGCATTGCAACAGCGCCTCCTGACGCGGTGATTGCCGAGCATCCTCTATTAGTGGATGCTATTAGGGCGCCCTCTGTAGTTGCAAGCGGCACGTAGTACGTGCCAGACGCATAGTCGCCTTGTATTTTCAGCGGCCCTGCAATGCCCATAGGCAGCTGTGCAGCCCCTATCGTGTTCTCCGCGTTCTTCCCGCAAATGATATCAAAGTCAAAGGACGTGTTTGCAATATTCTTTAAAGATGTCTTGCTCTCTCTTTCTAGGAAAGCGCGGCGTAGCGCAGTCGCCTCATTGCCCCCGTACGCCTTGTCCAAAGCATGAAGCTTTGTCTTGCCTGACCTAATTCCATTTAAAATTTCTTCCTTATCCATCTTATCACGTTACTCGTCATCATCACGGCGAGTTTTTCCTATAGAACGGTAAACTTCCCACACGCCGCTGATATTAAACGCCTGCAAAGCACCTTTGCACGATGAACATTTGAATATTTCTCCATCTATATCAGGTATTTTTATATCACTTTCACAGATTGGACAATTTTGTATCATGATGTTACCCCCATTCTACAAAGACAGATTTTTTCAATGAATATAAAAATGTTACTGATAAAACAGCAACACTCCAGACCTTCTTATCTTGCGTGCTACACTAAAGGCCAATCCTGCCTTAATAACGTCACCTGCAATAAAAGGTATCACGCCAACTTTAAGGGCAGCATATAGCCCCATGCCTGTGAAGTTCATGAGCTGCAAGATCCCAATCGCATATATTGCAACGATTCCTGCTGCAAGGGCGATGATATCTGTAAGTACAATACTATGTTTATCTGTAAATTTAGATAGGATTGCCTTTCCGCCCTCCATTATGGCGCCAACCATATATGCAGCAAATACGAATCCGACGATATACCCTCCTGTGGGGCCTGCTAGTATCCCAAGACCAGACGTCCCTCCAGCAAATACAGGAAGCCCTACTAATCCCATTCCAACGTAACATAGCTGTGAGAGTGCACCTAGGCGCTTTCCAAGCACAAGTCCGGATAAAAGGACAAAAAACGTCTGGAGCGTTATTGGAACAAGCGGTAGTGGAATATGGATAAAAGCACCTATTGCTGTTAGTGTTGCAAATAGCGCTACGAAAGCGATTTCTTTGGATTTCATAGTAATCACATTGTAAACTTAGTTAATCGTGGAAGTTTACAATCTAATAAAAAGTTTTTGGTTTAATAGTTAACTATTTTATGGCAAAAAACGTAAACTTTATATAAACCGTTTTATATGTTTATTTAATGGGTATTAGAAAGCTTGCTTTATTTTTTTCATTTGCAATTGTCACTTGCGCCTTGCTTGCAGCCTCGTTTGCACCTATAGCTGCAGAGGTAAGGTCCACAGGGCCACAGGAGATACTCCTGGAAAGCGAACAAAGCATTATTGTTGGAGAAAACTACACTTACTATTTAACTCTTGTTAATTTGGACCCCTGCGACAAGCTGCTTTCAAACGATTTCACATGCGTTCCATCGATTGCTGTAGACATGATACAAATAGACAATGCAACAAATGAAGTGCTCCAGACGATATCACTAGAGCACCTGCATTTTGGTTATCAAGATGTTGATATTCAGTACGATGACATAACAATTGTTTCGTTAAATGTCTTAAATATTGCGTTTTTTGAAAACAAGGCAAAAGTTGAAATAGGATACACCAGCACCACGACTGCGGCAGATCTCATTGAAATTACCTCAAAGGATGACAACATAAACGCTGTGTTAGGATATAACAACAATACTACTATCTATATTAACAATCCTAGCAAGAACGATATAGACGTGTTCTTCTCAGTAGAAAGTGCAGCCTCTTCATCTGTTTTGACAATTAAATGGGGGGGGTCAGAAAAGAGCATTAAAACAGGCAATGAAAGATTAATAGTACTGCATCAGGGAAATAATACCCTAACACTCTCATTCATACCAAGAGAAGAAGGGCATCAGGTGCTTTCCTTCTTTGTAAAGGTAGATGATAAAATAATCGGGATAGTGCTTCCGGTACTAGTACACCCAGTGGATGATATCTCATCTGATATTATTTTTGCAAATCGTGCCTCATTTGATGACGTTCTAAATGACCAAAAAATAGTAGGGGACGTTAAGATGGACTCAGTCTATCTCTTGGGTTTCTCCTTCATACTCCTCGTAATGGGTGGCGTCCTCGGATTCGTACATACTTCCAACGGCGGCTCTTTTGGTTCTATAGATAAGGAAAAATAAGACCACGATAACACATACAATGGCTATGCCTGCAATAGCGTATAATATCATTCTTTCCTCCTTATCCTTCTCTATTTGTGCCAGTGCGTCCATCTTTTCTTTATTTAATAATATATAATCGTCACATTGCACAGCCATCGCATCATCATCAAGTGCTACAAACTTCTCTTTTGCAGATTCTAGGGTAGTTATAGACTGCTCGTAGCTTTCCTGGGAGTAAAGCTGTACGCCATACTCAAATGCGGTGTTTGCCAATATGAACTTGTCACAAAGCGCAGATGCGCTGTTGCATTCCTCAACTAGTGATGCATCACTAAGAAGAAGGGCTGCATCGTTGTAAAGTTGCTTTGAGTCGCTGTATCTCTTCTCCAAGAACGCTTGCTGTGCCTGGGAATATATCCCAAGTGCATATAGCTGCTCATCGCAAAACTCTATGCTGCCATTTATGGCATCAAGCGTCTCCTTCTTTGAGGTGTATTCCTTTGCGGCTGTAAAGGAATCCTTGGCCTCCTGCCAGCTCCCTTCCTTAAATGCCTCAAGCGCTGATTCGTAAGTCATAAAGAAGAAGCAGTTCTTGAGGCGCACTTCTATCTTTATTAAAAGGGATGATACGCCCAACTCACCATATATTACTGCTATATCCGCATAAAGTACGCTTGCAGAAATGTAATCGCCATCAAAATAGTAGTTCTCGGCTTCCAAGAACTTGGACTGGGCCAGCTTGAACTCGTTGCAGTCACTGATCTTCTCGTTGCAAAGCGATATTTTCTCATCGTTCTCTGCAATTATGTATATCTCTATTGCCTGAGTGAAGTAGTCTATTGCCATATCAAACTCGCCATCGCTCATCGCTGCAAGGCCCAAGTTGTACAATTCGTCTCCCTGCACTCCGATGCCTGCTAGCATCTCGTCAATGATTAATCTCATGTTAGAATATGTTATCTTCAGATCACCAGCAAGCTTTCGCTCATCATTTATAAAAAGAACAGGTATGCCACTGTTGCCATATCTTGAAGTGTAGTCGTTCCATATAGCCTGATTCTCTGAGAGATATATATTATACTTGTTAATCTCCACTAAATCGCCGTAATGGTCTTTGATATCATCTAAAACGTCAGAAGTTGCCCTGCAATGGGAACATCCTGGAGAATAAAAGTATACTATCTCAATCGGCGCGGCAGCTGTCACTGGAACGAATGTAAGCAATAATAAGACTAATACGATTACGCCACTTTTCTTCATTAAGAGAAATCGCTTAAAACAGTATATATACTTTATGCTATATGGGAAAAAAAAGAAAAAAAAAGAAAGGAGGTTTTAAGAAAGATCTGTTATAAGGTCAAGAGCTGCCTTGGAGGTTCCGGTCCTGTCAGCGCCTGCTACAACAAGCACGTCCTTTCCGAGTGAGTACACATCCTCATAGAGTTTGTACTCTCCCTCTGAAGTATCCCATTCCTCAAATGTTGTGATGCCTAGGTCAACAAGCTCCTGCACGATGCTGTTTGCAACAGGCCCGCCTATAAGCACGAGGTTGTACTCGCTCTTTAGGTCTGGTTCTGCTTCAACGCCAATATCGAGCTTCACAAGCTTTGTTGGATCTATGTCAACGTAGACTGTTGTCACGATTGGGGCAAGCTGTTCTATCTTCGAGAAAGTGATGTCACCATCTATTCTGTAGTCTGTGTGTATTGCATCCACAACTTGCAGTGTGAAGTAGTTGTTACCATCTAGATCATCTAAGCATACTGTCAATGCATCGCTGCACATTCCAGCAAGTTCCACTGGAGTTGCGAGCCATAGTTCGAGTGCTGGTCTGCATATTGGCTGTGTAAGTCCTGCATCTAGAGTTAGTGTCCATTCATCAGTGGTAGAGTTGTATGTTGCTACGTAGTAATCCTTGAGCATGGCAGTCAGTTCATAATATTCAGCTGTACCTATATCTGGGAAGTCAGAAGCTACGTAATCAAACGCATCGTAGATAATAAGCTTGTCTGCTGCATCGAAGTTTGGATTTCCTTCAGACCAGAGTGCTAAAGCGTTGTCCAAATCCACAACGTCTATATCGTTGTTTGGTATAATGTCAAGATACCAGTCAAGCTCCTCGCCGCCGCAGTTGGATACAACATATGGCATGTAAAGTTCAGACGTGTATGTGTCGCATGGTCCTGGGTATATGCGCTCTTTTATGCATCCATAGTCCTCTAGTGTGTAAGCGTGGAACTCAACAACGTAGCTGCCTGATGCACCTATCAAGGTCTTCACAAAGTTGACAGCAAATACGACTTCTAACGTTCCGCATGTATCTTCCTTGAATGCTATTACACTGTTTTCCTCGTTGTCTTCATCACCATCTCCGCCTGAAGGCACTTGGGACGTGTATGTGTTAATAACAGTTATGTAGTCGTAAGCTTCACCGCTTGGGTCTGTTATCGTGACATAAGCCTTGTTCTCGTATATTCCGAGATCATTAATTGTGAGCGTGTATCCGCCGTATTCCTTTGATTCGCCAACGTGGAGTTTTTCCTCTACAAACCACTTTGGAGTTCCGTAGAACATATAGTCCACACCATCCACATTTGTACCAAAGCTTATGGCATCGTAGTGGTCGCCAAGGAAGTACACGTCGCAGGTGTCACAGTACAAGTCAATATCTACTGGCAAAATTGGTTCGCATATGCCGTATGCCTCTGAGTCTGGGCCGATAATCGCACTCCATGTAACCTTGCTTAAACTTTCTATTCCGGTTACTATTGTCCTGTATTCCATACCGCCTACAGGGTCGCATATCTCATCGTTCCAAGCTGGAGTTCCCCAGTAGTGGCGCGGGTAGATGTTAGGGTAGGTCTGACACTCGTCAAGTGAAGTTACTGGAGCTATTGGATCCCAAGTTGGATATGTAACTGAATCTGGGTTCTCAAAAGGACCAACAATATCTGCTACTCCGTCGTCAGTGATATCTACATCCCATAGCCCTTCCTGATCACATGATGCTGCGCAGGTAACGCAAAGGTCCTGCGTGCATAGCACATCCCTGATCGAGAAGTCCACTGTAACTGACTCATATGAGCATCCTGTGTCTACCATGACCTCAGCTGTGCATCCGAAGTTTGTGTTATGGTCTATGTAAATGTCATAGTCCCACCATGGGGCCTGAACATCCATTCCTCCCTGTCCATCCGGATCTACGAAAGATGTTGCAGCAGAGCAAACGTATGGAAGAACTACCCAGGATTCGGGCACTCCAAGTCCAGGTATTACGCCCTCGTGTATCCTGAAGTCATCAAAGTATGCATCTATTGAGAAAATGCTTGAATTGGGCATGTAGTTGTCTACTTCTGCCTCTTCGTCATATATCACAGAATATATGTTCTGATCTTCAGTTTCTTCAGTATAATAAGCCATGCTTCCTATCTGTGCCGATATCCAGGATGCTGAAACGACATCTTCTGCTGCAGCGTTGGAACCAACTACAATAAGACATGTTGGTTCACCATCGCTTGGATTGATGAAGAAGTCCTTGTTCAAATCTGTTGCAGCACCTACTGCTCCAACAAGTGTTGAACCTAGCAACAGCGCGCCTGAAATGGCTACACCTATTTTTTTCATGTTCACGTTATTCACCTTTGATTTTTTTTTATTTCTACAATATTATGTAGACTCTGTATTAGTATTGCTCATCAATAGTATATAAATGTATCGGTAATATCCATTAGATAAGCTATATAATCCACTTAAAAACCAACTAGAACAACGTTGATAGAACAGGATTGAAAAGAATAGTTCTAATAGAATAGTGTATAAAATTAATAAAAAAAAGATAAAAAAAAAGAAAGAAAAAAGAGAATTTTACATCTCAGAGATCAGTGCTAGGGCAGCGACTGCTGTTGCGTCCCTGTCCATACCTGCTACGATTAGGACATCCTTGCCCACAGCGTACACATCCTCAATGAGCTCAAACTCTCCTTCTGAAGTGTCCCACTTCTCGAAGGTTGTGTATTCGAGGTCAACGAGTTCCTGCACTATTGCGTTTGCAACTGGTCCGCCTATCAGCACGAGGTTGTACTCCTGCTTCATGTCGGTCGTGATGTTCTCGTCAAGCTTGACAAGTGACTCTGGTTCGATGTCGACGTATACCTTGGTTACTGTTGGGTCGAGTGCGACCTTCCTGTAGATGTCAATTGCACCGTCTATTGCGTAGTCTGTGTGGTCTGTGTCGGTCACCTTGAGGGTGAAGTAGTTGTCTCCATCACAATCCGCAAGTTCTACTATAAGCTCATCGTCGCAAAGGCCAGCGAGTTCCACTGGGGTTGCAAGCCATAGTTCTAGAATTGGCCTGCATATCCGATCAGCTACTGTTATAACATCCGCGCCATCCCTAGCGAGATTATTGTAGAAATTTCCTAAGTAAGCAAAGAAGTCGTCGTCTGCAACAGTTACACCTACAATATCGCCATATATATTAAGATCGTCTGTTCTATCATAGTTTGGATTTCCTTCATCCCAAAGTGCTATCAGGTTGTCTTTGTCTATGACAGCAGTCCCATCGGCGTTCCAATCTACATTATCATTTGGTATGATATCAAAGTACCACTCGAGGTCGCCTACCTTGATTGCTGGCTCTATTGCTGGATCGCATGGTCCTGGGTATACCTGCTCGCGTAGGACTCCGTAGTCCTCTAGTGTGTAAGCGTGGTATTCCACCATGTAGTTTCCTGCTGCGCCGATCATCGTCTTAACAAAGTTGACAGCAAATACAACTTCTCCTGCAGGTTCTCCTTCTAGTCCTATTAAATCAATCTGACCTTCCAACTCATCTCCGCAAAGCGAATATACATTAAATGAGTCTAGAACAAAAGCAATGCAGTCGTTCTCTTCGTTGCCACTCGTGTCGCCAGGTATTCCTCCATCCCACATGTCTCCTTCTCCTTGTGAAGGTACTTGGGATGTGTAGGTGTCTATGACTACCATGTAGTGGTTGTCATTTCCATCTGGGTCCGTGATTATGATGTCTGCCTTGTTCTCGTAGATTCCGAGATCGTTGATGGTAAGTGTCCATCCGTTGAAGTACTCCTTTGACTCTCCGACGTATAGCTTCTCCTCAATAAACCACTTTGGAGTTCCATAGAACATGTAGTCGTATCCATCTGCATCAGTGTCAAAGGACAATGCATCGTAGTTCTCTCCAAGGAAAAACACATCACATGACTCGCAGTACAGTTGTACTTCTTCTAGACCGTTATCATCGCATGTTCCATATGCCTCTGATTCTGGACCGACAACTGCCCACCAAGTGACAAAGTCAAGATTCTCAACACCAGTCACGATTGTCCGGTACTCTATACCGCCTAGAGGGTCGCATGGGTCTTGTGGGTTAGTGTATGGGTTTGGTACTCCCCAGTAGTGGCGTGGGTAGATGTTAGGGTAGGTCTCGCATTCATTCAACACAGGTGCGGTGCCTTTAACCTGTACACAAGCAGCAGAGCAAGCTACGCAAAGCTCTGCAGAGCACTCGAGGTTTCTTAATGAGAAGTCTACCGTTATTGCTTCATATGAACAGAGCGTATCTACAAGGAAGTTCTCGTCTGCTGCGTTAAATCCCGTCCATGGGTCAACGTAGACATCGTAGTCCCACAACATATCATCTGTTCCACAGTCGTAAGGTAATACCACCCAAGACTCTGCATCAACTGCAGTTGCCGATACAGCCTGGAAATCATTGAAAAATGCATCTCCATCTAATCCATAAACGCCAACATCTATGTAGTTGATCACTTTCTCTTCAAAAATGCTTCCGGTTCCATCATAGGTCACACCAGGGAAGTCCCAGTTCTCTGTGACGTCTTCGTAATAAGCCATTGTTCCGACCTTTGCTGACACGAATGCTGCAGAAACAACATCCGCCGCAGCTGCGCCGGATCCAACGACGATCAAACAGTTGTTAAGTCCGTTTGTCTCGTCGATGAAAAAAGTACTGTCTAGCGTATCGGCGGAAGCAACTGCTCCTGCAAATGTTGCACCAAGCAAAGCTGCGCCTGCTAAAACTGCTCCAACTCTTTTCAACTTCATAATTCCACCTTAGTTTATTTTACCGAGATTTTTCTAAATCTCTTAGAGATAATTAGGACAAGCATATATAAAATTATCGCTTGCAAAAGGCTAGTATATACATCAAAAGGTATCGTTTTATGGTAATTATACCTTTAACTTAATAGTACTAGTAATTTATTGGTATTTCATAAACTTAAAAACATAAATATTATTGACAATATTCTATTCATATTTTAATGCTAATATTAATAAAAAAATAATAAATGAAAAGACATCTTTTTTACTCTCTTCGCAAGCGCCGGGACAAAACCTAACTAAAATTAAAAGAAATAATATAAAAAAAAAGAAAACGCCTAATTTTCCTTAGGGGCCAGATCATGTTTCTTTATAGTGATATAGTTCGTTATATCAGTCACAAGCGACGAGACATTAATAGCAAGATTCTGGATATCAAGTAAAGATATAGAAAGGACCGAAGGGTGCTCAAGCGTCATTGCAATCGGACTAAAGCGCAAAGCTATCTCAAAGAGCGTCTCTACATCCGGTATAAGGATATCGATAGCTGCAAGGCCCATAAATCCGTTGGACTGGTCCCCTTCCTCTTTAAGCTTCATAGTATTTACATATGCGCCCAGTACGTTAAGAACACGCAACGTGTCGCGCTTTATTAGCTCCTCGTCCCCGGCAACCTTTGTAACGAACTTATAGTGGATATACCCCTCATCGATAAACTCATCGTACGCATCCTCATCGATTCCTGGCTCTTTTTGTGTTTCGTCCCCAAACTGCGTCTTTGGCATTGGCAGCCTGACGCCTGCGGACTGGCAGCATGTCCCGATGACCTTGCACATATCACCGATAAGATACATTGCCTCTTTTGCCGTAAGCTCCTTCTCAGCATCGGTCACTTCTAGTGTGGAAGGCGTGACCCGCATACAGAGGCGCAAAAATTCCCGAAGAGGCATATCAACGTCGACTTCTGCAAAAGAAGAGTAAGTTTTCGTTTCCTCTCCATCCTCCTCTTCCTCGGACACGTCCTGCCCCGTTATGTTGACCTTGGATTCTTTCATCTCAACTATAAGGTCTTCTAATGATCTGCTGGCGGCTCCAGGGATATTCGCCTGGGCCTCGATGAACAAGGTAGCTTTTACCATATATCCTAAAACACGACGCCCCCTTTATAAGTTTTTACCATGTCCCATATATTTTACAGCCGCAGTTGGGGCATTTTCCAGAGAAGTTGAGGGTAGAGACGACATAACCGCTCCTTTTTATAAGAAGCTCCTTGCAAGAGGGGCAGTGCGTATCCGAACTTCGTTCCCAGACGTTTCCGATATAGACGTATCGTATGCCTTTTTCTTTTGCAATCAATGCGGCCCTGTCAAGTGACTCTATTGGCGTGGGGGGGGCATCAGGCATCTTAAAGTAAGGGAAGAAGCGGGAGAAGTGCAGTGGTATGTCAGGCGATATCAAGACAAGCTCATCGCAAAGCGGGGCGATGTCGTTATGGCCGGGCACGATAAGATGTGTTACCTCCACATGCACCCCTGAATCATGCATCGCCCTGACAGTTTCCATCGTGTTCTTGTAAGGGGCGTGGCAAAGCGACGAATAGAATTCCTTTCCCCCTTTCACATCGATATTAGCAGCATCAATAAAGGACAAAAGCTCATCCAAGGGCTCTTCGTTTATGTATCCATTTGAGACTAGAACGTTGTAGCCATCATTTGCGCGCGAGGCATCTATCACGAACTCTATCCATGTGACAGGCTCAGAGTACGTGTACGCAATTCCTTTGCAGCCGTATAGATGCGATTTTGCAACAACCTCATCAGGAGAAAGATTAACAGAAGGAGGGGAGTCGCTTTGGGATATCTCGTAGTTTTGGCAAAAGTCGCAGGCAAGATTGCACCCATAAGTCCCGACAGAAAAGGCATTTGAACCAGGTTTGAAGTGATAAAGAGGTTTTTTCTCTATAGGGTCCGGATTAGCTGCAGTTACCATCCCGTAAGACTCACTTATAAGGACGCCGTCGTGATTTACCCTTCCTTTGCAAAATCCTTTTTTCCCAGAAGAAATTACGCATGCTCGCGGGCAAAGCGCGCAGCAGACCTTCTTGTCCTCCCTACATTCCCAAAACATTGCTTCTTTCATCTAAGTTATATATTAGGGCTTATATTATTTAACTTCTTTTTCTCCTGTTCCAACATCCTTCGCATCCAGAGTGGAGTATTCCCATCAAAAAAAAAACCATTTTCTTGCGCGACATTCTGCCCTGTGCTGGAATGCTCCAAATTTCGTACTTATCCATCATGCTTTTTATCCACAAAGGGATTTCCTTATCTTCACCGGTATTTGTAATGAAAAAACTCGCAAGGATTTGGAATGTCGAATGTTTATAGAGGACATCAGAAAATTTGGAAAAACTTAACACAAGCGTTAAGTATAAATAACATAATCCTTAATAGAATATCAAATGAGAAAAGAAGTTGAAAACTGGTGGAAACAGGCAAATAGAGACCTGTTAAGTGCAGAAAATGCATTCAAATCGAAAGATTATTATGTGGCAGCATTTCTTTGTCAACAAAGCGTAGAGAAAGGGTTAAAAGCTTTATATATTAAAAAAAGAAAAGAATCTCCGGGAGCAGTGCATTCTTTAATTTATCTAGGTAAAAACACTAAAATCCTAACAAATTTTACAGTGCATTAAGAAGATTGAATCCTGATTTTGTAATAACAAGATATCCTGACGCTGCGCATGGCCTTCCTTATGATCTTTATGATGAAGAAATAGCAAAAGAGAGAATAGATCTAACTAAAAAAGTGATGGAATGGATAAAAGAGAAGTTAGAGAAATAGAAGATTTTTTGAATAATCTGAGGAGTGCGTACGCCCCAGAAAAGATAATACTATTTGGCTCAAGAGCTAGAGGGGACAATTTGAAGCAAAGCGATTATGATTTGATGGTGGTGAGCAGGAAGTTTGAAAATATCCATTTTCTTGAAAGAATATCCAAACTACTGGAACTCTGGACCTATGATGTTGATGTAGATATACTCCCATATACCCCTGAGGAGTTTGAAGATAAGAAGAAGGAGATTGGCATAGTCTCGCAAGCCGTGAAAGAAGGGATTGAAGTATAAGTGAGATAAAGATGTCAGAATAGATTAAATATATCCATTTTTTTGTTCCCCAATAAATTGATTAATAAATTTATGAAGAGTGCGGTTCTCGTTTTTATCTGTTAGTATGGAATGATATATTCATAATTCCCTGAACAGATTCATAACAAGTATCGCTACAAAAATCTGTTTCTATAACACTATTTTTTAAATTCTGAGAAGAATTATTTACATATTGATTTTTTATTAAATTTTATTGATTTAAGTGATAAAAAACTTCAACAAGAAACTATTGATAGGATAAAAGGCGAGTTTGATTTTTTAAAGAAAGATATTGAAAATAGATATTAAAATGGTTTTGTTCTACCATCAACAACCTGTCTTATACCTAAAACTAGCTCTTTGACAAGTTTATTCTGTTCTTTTAAATTTTTCAATTCTTCCTCTGACATATTTACTATTGGTAATTATTGATTTATAAAACATTGCTTTTAACATATTTATCCTATTATTTTGTCAGAACATGGAGAAGTAAAGATAACTATCTGATTTATATCAAACCCAATATCAAGTTGTATAAACCGGTTTAATATGTTAACCAAGGGTAATAAAATAAATAAGAAACCCCTTAATTCAAAAACTTCTTGAACTTCAAGAGGAGCTTGACATTGGTCTTTGCGACCGCCTTTAGAAGCTCTACCTCATTTAATGTCTCGAAGTCGCACTTTAGCATCGATCTTGCGGCATCGTCTAGTTCCTTGTCCGACATGGAAACAAGGACCTCCTGCGCCCTGAAGAAAAGCTCCAGGCTCTTGCCAAAGTCATCTTTCCACAACTCTTGGTAGCGCATAAGGTATTCTTTACCAAAATTGTTCGCAGAAACAGCCTCTGCTGCTATTTTCCCCGCATACTTTCCAGACACTATCGCTGTAGTTATTCCTCCGCCTGTAAGCGGGTTTACCACTCTGGCGGCATCTCCTACCAAAAGGATGCTGTCCCCATACGTCTCCTTGAGCGGCCTTGACACAGGCACCCCGCCTGCATTGAGCTCCACGAAGCGCGCACCCTTCATCCGAGGCGTCTCGAGGAACTTGTCAAGATAGTATTTTGCATTTTTATCGGTAAGCGAGGGTATTATCCCGATGCCGACGTTTGCCGTGTCCTCGCTTTTAGGAAATATCCACACGTACCCTCCAGGGGCCACGTCTTTCCCAAAATACATCTCGATAGCGTCATCAAGCCCCATTCCGGTCATCTCATACTGCACGCATGATTCAATGTGCTTTAGAGGGATGAATGTCTTTATGCCAAAGAACGGCCCGACGCGAGAAGCAACACCATCGGCCGCAATTATCATCTTGGCATCTATTGTAACATCCTCCCCGAACTGCCTTGCATGCACGCGCATCATTCCATTCTCCAAACGCTCGCCGGTAACAAAACGGGTCTTGAGGTGCAGTTCCACACCTTCTATAACAGCAAAAGTTGCAAGGTCCTTGTCAAAGACCTTCCTATCAAGCACAAAACCGAACTTTGCCTTTGCAACGCGCTCATCATTTAAGTCGACAACATGTCCGGAAGGGGACACTAGCCTGACATAAGGCACGTTTCGGGATATCCAGCGTGGGTTTGGCTCAATCTCAAGCTTCTCAAAAACGCTCTCAGAAACTCCTTCAGCGCACTGTATCGGCGTTCCTATCTCGGCACGCTTGTCTATGGCTATGACCTTTGCACCACCCTTTACCGCATACCTTGCAGCAGTAGAGCCTCCGGGCCCCATGCCAACGACCAGTATGTCACACGTTAGTTTTTTACTCATACAAAGCCCCCAGAGGGCATGCGCGGGCGCATATCCCACAATCGTTGCATTCTGAAATAATAATGTCTGCCTCGGTTACCTCTATATTTTGTGTCGGGCACACTGCAGCGCACGTCTGGCATAGCATGCAAAGCTCTTTGTTAACGTTCATGTGGCCACCTTCGTTCTCATCATAAGTTAAAAAGATTATTTAGGTAGTAGAAGAACCCTTCTCCCTTAAACTCCCATCCGTCCCCATATAAAACTGACTGCAGGATAATGACATATGGACCATCATCCTCTACGGATACGTCCAGTTCACCACCCATTGCCGCAGTATACGTATCTACAAATGCCCTGATATTTGCTGCAACAGATGATGCATCCTCGCTGCTGCAAAGCTCAAGAAGTGTTGTTGAGTGCAGCTCGCTATTTGAAAAGCTAAATCCTGTCCCCATTGACGTTATGCCCCCCATTTCAGGCAGTCCAGTCTGGGCAGAGCTATCAAGCCCCATCGCAATTACTGCTTCTTTGGAGAAGAAAAGCTTCATCTGGGAATCTGACATGACATCCAAAAAATATGCAAATGAATCCGAGTCCCCAAGGGAGCTGGCATTTCCGAAATAAGCATCGATGCATGCACCAAGGCCCTTTATGTCCCCATAAAGCAGAACATCATCAAACCATAAATATCCCTTGTCCTCATCTATATAGTAGACATCCGCGCCGCCTACATCATGGGGGGATGATTCCAAGAAACGTTCCTCAAGCAAAGACTGGACCGCAGGCCTATCAAAAGTGACAAACGCCAATACAATATTATCCTGGCCCCCTCCTTGGCTAAATACCATGACCTTGTCGACATAGCATTTGAATATGGAATCGTTGTCCCATACTGCCGCGCTCATGCTATGATTTAAATAAGGGGACATATTATCGAAAAACTCCCCATATTCCATTTCTGCATAAAACAGCGCCCCGGAAGGGACGAAGTCGTTGCCCGATGAGCTCTCGCTAGAGAGATACAGCCCTATGGCAAGGGCAATAATTATAACAAGGGCAACAGCCCCCAAATACTTGGCAAGATTCATCTGCCTGGGAGCCTTCCCGTAATAGTTCAAAAGATAACCGCAATGCGGGCACATGCCCACCTTATCAGAAATAACCCTATCGCAACTGGGGCAATTCAAGTATATCACCAACGCTCACTTTTTTACAAGTACTTTTATAATTTATGGTAAAAAAAGAGCTACGAGGGAAAAACTCTGATTTTAATTTACCACAAAACTTATTAAGATACATTTTTAAGAAATATTTTTAATGAAAGATGTTATTGTTTTGAAAAATCCCGTACTTCAGGGGATACTAAACGTTTTACGTGAAAAGAGTACTGATTCTACTGATTTTAGGAGAAATCTCCGCTACGCCGGCTATCTGATGACCTACGAGATAGTCGGAAGGGAATGCGACACTAAAAACATCGATGTATCAACGGTGTTTGAGGATATAAAGGGCGTTATAATAGATGAGAGGATACTGCAAATAATAGTTATGCGAGCAGGCCTCCCGTTCACCGAGGGCGGATCGCGAGTACTTGACGAGGTCAAGTCAAAGAGAGAGATAGGAGTAGTGGACGCCAAAAGAATAGAGAAGGGCGGGCTTGACATGGAGATAGAGATAAGCTCGTTTAAGGTACCAGAGATAAAAGAAAATGGGATAGTAGTAATATACGACCCAATGGTGGCAACAGCATCAACTATCGTAGAAGTAATAAACAGGCTTCCAAACAAGGAGCGTGCAAAGAAGATAATCGTGTGCTCAATTCTCTCAACGCCTTACGGCATAATGAAGCTACGCGAAAACTTCGGAAGCAGCCTTCACATCTACACCCTTGCAATTGACAACGGGGCAAAGGACGGCCTGGATGAAAATGGGTACATAGTCCCCGGCCTGGGGGATTGCGGCGACAGGGCATTTGGAACGTATTAGAAAAGTGTGTAATCCCATATAATGAACCAGATTGAAATTCGTATAGATGCTTTATTTCATGAACGCTATGGAAAAGTAAATAATTCAAACAAAATTGAATATTCTAAAAAATAGAGAAATAAAAAAGAATAGGGAAGCGTTAGATGCATTCGCACCCTAGCGCTTCGCTTATATTCTTCATTAGTTTTATTGCTTTTACAAGCTCGCCGTTAGAGTATATCGGATTTGAAAGAGATGTTGCGTTTGCCATATGTGCTTGCGCTTCATCTATCATTTCCTGGACGTCTTCTGGTATCTCTTCTGGCAGGCATGTTACAATACATGTCCAAAGCTCATTGGCAGTATTATATTGTGCTAAAGCAAGTGGTTTTGTTATTGCAAGGATGCTGACATTATTCTGAGGATAATCCTGGGGCCTTAAAGGAGGGTCTTCCACAGAGATAAATGACATCGCTTCAATTAATACAAAGGTATCAAGTGCATCATCCGATGCATCAGCTATAGCTAGTTTCATATGATTGACAAGTCCCGGATTGACCGGTGCCACGGCGTTCAGTATATATGAAAAACCATCCATTCCTGTGTCATAAGGGGTATTTGTGTCGCTAGGATCATTGTTTCGGTAATATTGGCTGTTTACATACAAATTAATGTTGTTTATTGATACAGGAAGCCCATTTGAAAATACTGCATAATTAACGTCATTTACAAAAAAACCGAATGGATCATTATATTCGCCAACATATTCATTATATTCCTCAGAACCAAACACATATCTTAGGACCACATAAGGATGCTCAGGTATGAAATCAAATTCAAGCACGGTGGCATCGTAAGATACCTCTGGTGCAATGATTGTGTTTAGGTCTGCATCGCCTGGCAGTCCATTTTCTTGTGTTGCATCGTCATCTATATTTGGGCCAATTATATGTGCAATATTTCCAGAAGATAACACCAGACCACCGTCAAATCCGAATATGGATACGCCACCAGAAAAAAATCCTGCTGAAGAATCAATGCCAATATAACTGATGTTTGCAATACCTGTAACGCCGGACCCAATGCCAACTAAGGAATTTACCATAGCAGTTGGCGTGACCCCGTCCCCCATATCCTGAGTAGTGATCGTCGCAGCAGAAACGGGGGTTATCACAAACAATGATAACATGAAAATGGATATTATAAATATACTTACTTCTCTTTTCATTAAAGCCACAACATTATTTTTACTTAATTTTGTTATATAAAGTTTTTCCAATAATTATCCATTTATCATATCGTTCCTGTAGAAAATACCCATCAATACTATTTAGAATTTTTTATAATTTCATTATTTTATTGTGTCTTTTGTAATTCTAACTTACTCCATTCCATAATCAACTTTCTCATTTTGTATTTATGATATTAATTTTTTCCATCCACCTTTTATTTAACTCTAGAGTTAATTTCTTGACTTTATAATTATAATACTGGCTTTTTAACACTTCTTTTCACGTGTTTTGTCATATTAATCTGTTAAAAAATAGAGAATTAGAAAAGAAAGAAAAGTAGAGCTAGATCAGTTGCATTCGCATCCGAGTGCTTCGCTTATACTTTCCATTAGTTTTATTGCTTTTACAAGCTCGCCGTTAGAGTATATGGGGTTTGAAAGAGATGCTGCATTTGCCATATGCACCTGCGCTTGCCCAATCATTTCCTGGACGTCTTCCGGTATCTCTTCTGGCAGGTTTTCAGCGATGCAATTCCATATTGTGTTTGCCTGAATCAGATGACAGTTCACTAGTGGCTTGAATATTAGTATAGATACAGCTGTTGCATCGGTATGCGAAGCCTCATCAACGCCCATGTCAAATCCCTCTCCCAAAGGCCTTACGTCTCCTTCCATGTCTGTGTAGACCCCTGCATCCGTTCCCGTATCGATGCACGGGGAGCCTTTCTGAAGATGGAAATCGCCAGCTGCCGCATCAACGAACAGTGGGTCGGTGTCTATATTGCCTTCTCCGGTGTAACCTCCCTCCACATCGGAGTAAGTGACATTTGGAGAAGATGTGGTGTTGTGAATTTCATTGGGCGCATCTCCCCACAGGATGCAGTTGGTGATTGTTGGGGAAGAGGAGTACTTCGAGTTCATTCCTCCGCCGTTAAAAGCTGTATTGTTGCTGAAGGTGCAGTTGGCGAGGGTTGGGGAAGAGTGATCGTTGTACATTCCTCCTCCTTCAACAGTGGCTGTATTGCCGCTGAAGGTGCAGTTGGCAAAGGTTGGGGAAGAGTATTCCTCGTTGTACATTCCTCCACCATCAGAATTGGCTGTATTGTTGTTGAAGGTGCAGTTGGCGAGGGTTGGGGAAGAGTGATCGTTGTACATTCCTCCGCCGTTGGAGGCTGTATTTGAGCTGAAGGTGCAGTTGGTAAAGGTTGGGGAAGAATACCAGCTGTTGTACATTCCTCCACCTTTGTAGGCTGTATTGCCGCTGAAGGTGCAGTTGGCAAAGGTTGGGGAAGTGGAGTAATTATACATTCCTCCGCCACTAATGAAAGTGGCTGTATTGCCGCTGAATGTGCAGTTGGTGAGGGTTAAGGAAGGAGAACAGTCGTTGTACATTCCTCCGCCGTAATCATTTGCTATATTGCTGCTGAAGGTGCAGTTGGTGAGGGTT
The DNA here is from genome assembly GCA_030603445.1 of Methanomicrobia archaeon. GTDB lineage: Archaea > Methanobacteriota_B > Thermococci > Methanofastidiosales > NM3 > NM3. The sequence continues at coordinate 63,009 of JAUVXU010000010.1, forward strand.
GGGGAGGAGGCCCAGTTATTGTACATTCCGGCGCCAAGAGTGGCTGTGTTGCCGCTGAAGGTGCAGTTGGTGAGGGTTGGGGAGGAGGGGTAGTTCATCATTCCTCCGCCGCAGGATGTAGCCACATTGTCGCTGAAGGTGCAGTTGGTGAGGGTTGGGGAGGAGCCCCTGTTGTGCATTCCTCCGCCATCGGAAGTGGCTGTATTGCCGGTGAAGGTGCAGTCGGTGAGGGTCGGGGAAGAGTTTTCGTTGTGCATTCCAGCGCCGTCATGAGTGGCTGTATTGTTGTTGAAGGTGCAGTTGGTGAGGGTTGAGGGTGAGTCGTGGTTGTACATTCCGGCGCCATGGGCAGCTGCTGTATTGCCGGTGAAGGTGCAGTCGGTGAGGGTCGGGGATGAAGAGTCGCTGTACATTCCTCCTCCGGAATGATTGGATGTATTGTTGTTGAATGTGCAGTTTGTGAGGGTTGGGGAGGAGCCCCTGTAATTGTACATTCCTCCACCATCGGAAGTGGCTGTATTGTTGTTGAAGGTGCAGTTGGTGAGGGTCGGGAAAGAGTTTTCGTTGTACATTCCAGCGCCATCGACAGTAGCTGTATTGCCGCTGAATGTGCAGTTGGTGAGGGTCGGGGAGGAGTCCCAGTTGTACATTCCTCCGCCGGCAGCAGCTATATTGTAGCTGAAGGTGCAGTTGGTAATTGTTGTGGATGAGCCACTGAAGTTGTACATTCCTCCTCCGCCGGCAGCATCTAATCCGTTGGTTATGGTAAAACCGCTTAGCACTGTCGTGCTGCCTACTCCACTAGCTTTCACCACGGTATCGATTCCGCCACCGTTTATGGTGGTGGAAGCCTCGCCATCTCCTATAAGCGCCACTCCGTCCTTGAGCGTGATATTCTCGGTGTACGTTCCTGCATGCACATAGATTGTATCTCCACTAGAAGCTACATCTATTGCAGCTTGGATAGCCCCAGGGGGGTCAATACTATATACATGGTAGTCTGCTGCACTCACGGTATTGACTGCAGATAATAAAGAAAACAAAAACATGATTGCTATAATTAGAACTTTAATTTTTTTCATATTGCTCTATCCCCGTTTTTGGATTTGCATTAAAATAATAATTAAATAAGATAAATCATAAGATAAATGTTTCTGTGAAAGGAGGTTTTTATTTTTATATGAATGAAGAAAAGATTAGGAAAGTGCGTTCTGGAATTCTAGCTTACTTCCCTTTATATTTATTAAAATCTTCTTTTAAACGTTGATAAATCTATTTATCTCCCAATCCGAAACCTTGGTACAGTAGTCTTTCCACTCAAGGGCCTTAAGACGCATAAACTCATTATATGCAGTCTCGCCTAATGCCTTTTTTACCTCTTCGTTTCTAGAGAGCTCCACGAATGCCTCCTGCAGCGTTTTGGGCAATCGTCCAAGACCCATTTGCTCACGGTCCTTTTTATCAAAATGATATATATTTTTATCAACAGGGTCTCCAGGATCTAGCTTGCGCTTGATTCCATCCACCCCGGCAGACAGCATGACCGCAAAAGCAAGGTATGGATTGCATGATGAGTCCGGGGAACGAAGTTCAGCACGTCTACACTTATCATTAGCAGAAGGTATTCTTACAAGCGAGGATCTGTTTCTTTGTCCCCATGTTATGTAAACTGGAGCTTCGAAACCTGAAACAAGGCGCTTGTACGAGTTCACTGTAGGATTAGTTATGGCTGCTAATGCCTTTGCATGGTGCAAAAGACCCCCAATATAGTGGCGTGCAGTCTCTGAAAGCTCTCCATCTTCGGAGAATATGTTGCATTTCTTTTTAGCATCATATAGGGATTGATTAACATGCATGCCGTTGCCGGCCTTGTCGGCAAAGGGTTTTGGCATGAAAGTGGCCACGGTCCCATACTGTTTAGCTATCATCTTAACTATGACCTTTGACGTGATGACATTGTCTGCAACAGATTGGGCATTCCCAAAACGAAAGTCTATCTCGTGCTGGCCGTTTCCGACCTCATGGTGTTCCACCTCAAAGTCTATTCCCATATCTATCATGGCCATGGCAACATCTTTTCGGATGTCCTCAGCATTGTCAAGAGGGGAGAAATCAAAGTAGGAGCCGTTGTCGTGTGGCACATAACCGTTTTGTGTCTTCTCAAGAAGGTAAAACTCAAGCTCGGGGCCTACGTTAAATACCATATCTTTTCCTAGCACGCTTTTCATATAGTCCACGGAGCGCTTGAGAACGTAGCGAGGATCCCCTGCAAACGGCTCACTCCCGTCATGGGTGTAAACATCACAGATTATACGGGCAGTGGTCCTGGAATTATTCGCCCAAGGAAAGACGCTAAAAGTAGAGAGGTCTGGTTTTAGCATCATGTCAGATTCCTGGATACGCGCATATCCCTCCACCGATGAACCATCAAACATTACCCCGTCATCAATGACATCGCCAAGGTTCTTAGCTGGTATTGCCAAGTTTTTTACAGTACCGTTTATGTCAACGAACTGAAATCGTATGAACTTCACATTCTTTTCTTCTATAATTGAAAACACATTTTCTGTTGTAGATCCCACTATATCACCTGAAAGGTTTTTAAAAATGTTAAAATGGATAGCTTTATAAAGCTTTTGCCTTACATTTGAACAGATATATTAAATAATACTGAATAAATGTATAGAATAATATGAAATAAAAAATATTGATAAGTAATAGTGCAAAGAAAAAGG
>JAUVXU010000011.1 GCA_030603445.1 Methanomicrobia archaeon
GCGATAAGGGCCATGATTGATTCACTTAGATCAAAACTGCCAATTAAAAACATGAAAATCATGATAATTTCAAAGAATGTTAAATATTTTCCTTATGAAGACATAGAAATACTGGATTTGTTTCCTTCATTTGAAAAGAAGGCATCATCGATTTTATCCGCTGGTATGGACATTTTTTTAACATTAATCACATTTGGAAGATTAGCATTTACCAAACAAGGAAAGAAATTTATCCGCGCAGTTCATGATGCAGATATAGTAATTCATGCCCCTGGTGGTCCAGCTATAGGCGATTTATATCATGGCAAATTTGGAAATGTTGAGTTTTTTTATTTATATAGGTTGTTAATCTCACTTCTTAGACATAAACCAGTATTTTTCTATGCTCCTTCAATGGGACCTTTTTCAGGAATACTTAGAAACCACATTAGAAAATTTATACTCAAAAGAACAGATGCTATAATATTAAGAGAGGAGATTTCCAGTAGATACTTAGAAGAACAATTGGGTTTAGCTTCGTATGTAACTTTAGATTCAGCACTCCAAAACGATGTACCTACTAAACATATAAATGAGTTTTTTGATGTATTAAATATAACCGAAAATGAAAAAGTAGTAGGCATGACATTAACTGATTTAAAATGGCATCCAGCATATAAAAATTTTAATAAATTAAATGAAAAGATAATACATTCGTTATCAGATGTAATCAAATATTTAATTAGTAAAGGATATAAAATACTTTTAATACCTCAATTATTCGGTGAACAAGACGACGCTTCGCTACTCGAAAGTTTCTGTGAATTAAATAGAGAGAAAATATTCCTTCTTTCGCCGAATGTGGATTCATATGCACAACAAGTAATAATTTCTAGATTATTTTGTATCATTGGCATGAGATACCACTCTAACATATTTGCAGCAAAAGGAAATATTCCGTTTATTTGTATATACTACGAACATAAAGCAAAAGGATTCATGGAAAAATTAGGACTCATAGATCTCATGATAAATATTGATGAGATAAGTGCGAGTAAAATTATCGATAAATTTACATACTTAGAAAGAAATCACGAGGGGATTAAAGAACAACTCAAAAAACGAACTCCACAATTGAAAGAAGAATCCCAAAAAACGACAAAAATAATAATAGAGAAACTTAAACAATTGGGGATGCTAACTGATTTATAAAATCTGTGGTAGCGCCGAAAATAATAAGAAATTTAAAATAAGAGAGATGATGTTCAGCTTTAGAGATGAATTTACCTATTTCGAATGCTCAAACGGTGAGTGCCCCCACATATCCAAAATTCAAAAAAACATGAAAAGATACCATCCCTCAAATTACTACTCATTCAAGAAAGGAGAATCTAACAATTTTATAAAGTAAATTCTTAAAAAAAAGAGTCATACAGGTGTACTATTTAAAAAGAATGCTAAAGAACTAAATAACAAAAAATTAGGAAGATAAAGCATCTTTTTATCTTGAAGGGAATAAAAAATGAAACCAAAAGTCTCAATAATAATCCTCAACTGGAACGGCTGGAAAGATACAATAGAGTGTTTAGAATCCCTCTATCAGATTACGTATCCTAATTATGATGTTATTTTAGTTGATAATGGCTCGGAAGACGAATCTATTGAGAAGATAAAAGAATATTGTGATGGCAAAATAAAAGTTGAATCCAAGTTTTTCAAATACGATCCGAACAATAAGCCAATAAAGATCATAGAATACGCAAGAGAAGAAGCAGAAGCGGGTGGGAGAAAAGAAAAGAAAATTACAGATTCACCTTCAAACAGAAAACTCACAATCATAAAAAACGAGAAGAATTACGGGTTTGCAGAAGGAAACAACATTGCGTTAAGATATTCATTTAAAGATTCAAGTATCAGGTATATTGTAACATTGAATAACGATGTAATTGTCGATTCCAACTGGTTAAATGAGATGATGATAATTGCCGAAAGAGATAATAAAATAGGAAGTGTAATGCCAAAAGTCTTGCATTATGATTCCCCTCATCTTATAAATACCACTGGAATTCTTATTACCGGCGATGGTTCAGGGGCTAATAGGGGGTTTTTGGAAAAAGATAACGAGAATTTTAGCATTATTGAGGAAATTTTTGGTCCTAGTGCTGTGTCAACATTATATAGAAAAAAAACATTAGAAAATATTAAAGTTAGGGGATGGTATTTTGATCCTGATTATTTTGTTTATAATGAAGATACAGATTTAGCATATAGAATGATGTTGTGTGGCTGGAAATCTATATTTACCCCAAGAGCCATAACTTATCATAAACATTCTGCTACGAGTGGCACATATTCTGCCTTTAAATCATATTATAGTCAGAGAAATAGATGGTGGACATCTTTCAAAAACTATCCATTTTCATATGTGATTTATTCTTATTTTTACTATGTTGTAAAAATGGTACTAATATTCAGGGCATATAAAAAAGGCGAAGGTAGAGCTCCTATTTTTGTTAAAAAACTCTCTTTCAAAAAAATAATTTATATACTGTTAAAATCATTTTTTGATGCACATAAAGAATTACCTGCCTTAATCAAAAAAAGAAGAGAAATACAGGGCAAAAAAGTGATAAATAAAAAAACTATGAAAGATATATTTAAAAAATACAGCATTAAAATAAGTGAAATTCCTTATAAATAAAAACCCTATGTTTTCTCAAGGGCTATTTTTGTAATATACCCCCCTCCAATAGGCTTTCCCTCTGCGTGATCCCCTATTTGTATATATCTTACGTTTTTAGGTGTTGTAAATATAACTCTCTTAAATTCCCATTTTTTGATGTTAGAGTTTTTTGATTAACCTACCGTTATAATCAAGCTATTACTAAGAAATACTCAAAAAGAGCATACATATCGGTAAGTACTCCCAACGGAATACTCGAAACATGGAAAAATAGATGGAAAACTAAAAATAAGCGTTAATCATAATCCTCATAATGCCCAAATTACTTATGATTAAAATAAAGCGTTGGCTTAGAAAATTACATCTGCTCTCAATAGCAGATTATTTTTTATTATTATATGAAATTATAAAAAATTATAAAAAAAATAAAACCTTCTTAAAATTTCACAAAGATTTTTCAGTACCCCCCTATATTTTAGCTTTTGATGCATATGGAACTTTAAACTGGGAATTTTATTATAATTCAGGTGTTCTTCATGCAAAATTATTTAGCAACATCATTGAGAAATATTATTCGAATGAAAGTATTAAAATTTTAGACTGGGGATGCGGTCCGGGGCGAATTATAAGACATCTACATAATTTAAAGTTCCGAAAAGTTCAATTATACGGAACAGATTATAACCCAAGAACAATTAAGTGGTGTAACTTAAATTTAAAAAATATAAATTTTACAAAAAATAATTTGGCACCACCCTTACCGTACAATGATGGTTACTTCGATTGCATATATGCTCTTTCTGTTTTTACACATCTCTCTGAAGATATGCATTTTAAATGGATTAAAGAATTATATCGAATTTTAAACCCTGATGGACTGTTAATTATTACAACCCATGGTGACAATTGTTTGGATAACAAATTACTAAACCAAATGAAACAATACCAATCGGGAAAATTAGTGATTGAGGGTGGTGTGAAGGAAGGCAAAAAACATTTCATAGCTTTGCATCCATCAAAATATGTTGAAGAAAAGCTATTAGCTGATTTTAAAATTCTTGAACACATAACTAATGCATCTGAATTTTTAATAAATCAAGATATTTGGGTTTCAAAAAAAATAAAAAAATAAAAACAGATAGCATTTCGCCTAACACAAGTCAAAAGTTAGTTAAGTGAATCAATATGGAAAACCCCCATATTTACGACATAAAGGGCTTTTTACCCAACAGGAAAACCATAGGCCCAGTTAAAGGGTTCCGTGCACTACAAAGTTAGACCTGAAATAACAAGGTAAGGAGGAGTTAAAGGCTGCATTCAAAAGAGATTAAAAACAAGGTTTGTGAGAATTAGATCCAATGAACAATCCAAGACTATCTTGCAAAAAAAAACATAACATGGTTTGAGAATAGTAAAAAACTGGATTAATGTTTATAAGCTAATCTAAAACGGTGTTAAAGGGGGGGTTTATTGTTAAGGTTTCCCTAGACAAAAGAGAAACTTAAGAGAAGAAAAAATTAATATAAATTTTAGATGATATTAAAAAAAAGCTAATCGTGAAACCGACCAACTCTTAGTATTCCACTCAGAGAACTAACAGATGCCTTTTTAGATGCTTTTAATTTTCAAATGCCAAGACATGCAAAACAGATTGTAGCCACCTCAAAAGAGGATAAGCAAACGAATATAATAATGTTATAGGGTGTTTTAGATGGTGTAAAAGAGTTGACATAGTACGAGCTAGGTTAACTACTGCCAGCAAATGTGTCAAACGGGACATAGCTCCTGATTTTGACAGTTAACAATTAAAAAGAATCCTTGAATTGTGAATCATGGCAAATCAATACAAAACAAGGACATATATATTTTTAGCTAACTGTCAAATTCAAGCTATAATCCATATTTGTCCCTAAAATTGTTTTATATATCTACATCTTTTATATAATATATTTCATTTAATTATCTCTCTTTATGCGAAGTTCAAAAATTTCTAGAGTATATTTTTCATTAATCCTAGTATTTGTGAATTTACCCCAATCCCAACGAATTTTTGATATATCAAATGAAAAATTGTTTATATGTTCTACTTTTATTGTTTTATATACTTTATTGTAAAAAGTATTAAATCTTTCTTGCGTTGGTGTTATTAAATATATTCTATAATCCTCCTTTTCCCATATATCTACCATTTTAGAAAATTTTTTCTCAAATTCAATATTATTATCCCAGATATTTATTGTGTCCTTCAAGAGGTAGAATTGTTTAAGATCACTAGTCCAAAGAAAGATAGCATTTTTATTAAACATATATTTAAGAGGTAACGACACTGCTACATCAGTACCTACCCCATAAGATATGATTATAGATCTATCATCAAAGAACTCTGACAGCTCACCTACTTTATCAATATAACCTTCAAATTGGGGTTGAATCTGTGTGTTATTCATTGTTATATTTGACATAATTAAAAAAACTACTAAAGAACATGCCAATATTTTGCCTTTAAAAGATACTTTTTTAATTTCGAAAAGTATATATCCAATAAAAATGGATAAAGAAGGAATTACAACAGTTATATATCTTCTCATAGCCCAAGGGTATACAGGATTGTTATGAAGCGATGTTATATAATAAAAAAAATAAGTAAAAAATAGTGATAAAAAAATTACAACAGCCATTTTTTTTGTTTTTATTATTAAAGTAATAGTTGCTAACAATCCTAATATCAATCCAATGATTGTCATAAACCAAGTTAAAGATTGAATATTTTTAAATCCTTCACCATAGTCAGTATTAGGGGAGATGATAAATAGATATGACAACCAAAGCATAAATAATAATAAAAAAATATATCGTGCAAATTTAGTGATTTTAATCGTGTTTTCTTTGTTTTTAAATTTAGATATATCATTCATTTTTAAAATGGGTATTATTAAAAAAATAAAAAATAATATTACAAAAAGAAATAAAGACGTATAAGCTATTGGTAATAAACTAACATCAAAAAGTGGCATATTTGGTGACATTGCATAGATATATTTTTTCATATGTAAATTAACATAAATAACATAATACAAAAATATAATTAAAAGTGGAATAATAAAATAAAGATGTATTTTTTCAATTTTTTTACAAAATTTTAAATAAATATAATATATTATTAAAGTTGGTAATATAAATATTGCATCGAATCTTATAAAGAATAGTAAACCAAAACATAAAGCTGAGATAATACCAAAAATTGGATTTCTTTTTCTTATAAAATATGCATATAATAACAATCCAGAAAAAAATATAAATTGAAATAATATCTCAGGACTAGAGTATTGAGCAAAATATACATTAGCATAGTTAGTTGCAAGTAAAGAAGAACCAAGTGCCCCAACTTTCCAATTAAACAGCTCTTTTCCAAATAAATAAATCGCGATAATACTAAGTGTAGCAAGCAAAGGAGAAAGATATAAAAAATAATTATATCCAAATAATACGTAAAATAATGCCAACCATGTTATATGTAACGGCGGCCGGATTTGCCTCATCTTACCTAAATCAGGATCATCAATAGATATGCCAGGAAATTGATATCCATTTAAAAGACTTTGGCTATACATCCTATAAAAAACAGGAATTACATCCTGTGGCATCTTGTCCATAATAGGATCGTATATATTACATGATCCTGTAGTAGCTATGTTAACCCCCATATTTATGTGAACTCCAACATCATGATACATTGAAGCTTCTTCCGTGGGATGAAAAAAAAGTAAGATGCACATTAAAATAATTGTTATAAAAGTAATATTTTCTAAAGTGTGTGAAGAATTGAACGAAACATTAAAACTCATTTTTTTATAGTAATTAAATGAAAAAAGAATAATTGAATAAATGATTTGTAATAACAAAATATTCTTGAGAGAAAATATGTTTAATTGAGTTAATATAAGTAAGAGTATAGATGTAAGAATAAAACTTATTAAAATTAATATGTATGTAAATTCAAATAATGTATCCTCTTTGTTTTTTCGAAATAAATTATATGTCAAATAACCCGGGATTAAAAAGGACATTATTAATTCTGCTGCAAGTAAAATACAGTTTATTATCTTCCCTCTCCCTAAATTTAATCAATATATCTTTACCAATAAATTTATGTTATTGGAGATTATATCTAACCCCTATTTTTATTTAATTTTCTTATTATTTTTGAAATAATCGCTTTTTATGTAATATAAAACCTCTTCCTGAATCCTTTTCTGGCGGCCTACCATGTCGGATATCATTGCCAGCAGCATAATAAGAGAACCAATTACTATAAAAACTACACCAACTATTACCAACGTATTATAAGGCGATACTACCCCCTTGTAAATCCACCTTACAAAAAGAGACAAATTTATAAAGCCTCCAAATAGCAACAACGCAAGTCCAGGCAATCCGAAAAACTTTAAGGGAGTTATATCCCTCATCGTCCTTAGAATTATCAACAAGGAATTAAGGCCATAATGAACAGGATTTTTTACTATCCGAGATTTTCTTTGTTTTTTGTATGTTATCGCAACAGGGACCTCAGTTACTACCATCCCTTTTGAGATTAAATCGATAAGTACTTCTTGAGTATATGTAAAATTTCCAAAGAGATTCATACGAAGAGCTGCTTCTCTTGAATATGCTCTAAAACCACACTGGGTGTCACTAAACTTAACGTGAGTGACAATACTTACAATTTTAACAAATATTTTGTTTCCTAATCGCTTCATAAAAGAAAAATTCGGAATATGCTCTTTTGCAAGAAATCGTGATCCCGTGACCATATTGGCATTTCCTTTCAAAATTGGTTTTATCAATTTTTCAATATCATTTGAATCGAACTGACCATCAGCATCAATGCTAACTATTATGTCGGCCCCACTTGCCAAAGCTGCGTTTATTCCGATCCTAAATGCATATCCTACGCCCCTGTTTCTCTCGTATGAAACTAATTTAGTTTTTCCATATCCAAGAACTACGCCTACCGTATCATCAGTTGATCCATCATCAACTACCAATGCCTCGATCTCATCAATTCCCCCTATTTGTGAAGGAAGGGTAGTTAGAGTGTCCAAGATATGCTCCTTTTCATTGTAAGCAGGAATAATAATTACAAGCTTCATTTTGGGTCCTCCTTTATTTTTAGCTCATACACTATAAAAGAACTATCGATAGAACCGTCCTTATTTACAAATTTTTTGTCTCCTTCATATATATTAATCATATCAAAATTATTGCTAATTGCATCTGCATATCTTTTCATATTTGCATAATCATACCCATCGACCCATCCAGATAAAAACCATACTTTATCTCCTTTGTCAAGAACCGCTTGAATTATATATATAAGTGAATCCTCATCCTCACTTTCGCTACCAAGGAAAAAAAAGTTGATAACATCTTTTTCGGCTCTCTCCTTTCCAAGAACATATTCGCACCATGCGCCATATCCTGTTACAATGAGATCCACATCTTCGGACCCATCTTCAAGCCAGTTCATATCAAACGAATCTATTGCAATAAAATTCCTGATTTTTGACTCGTCCGAGCCCCATATAAAGGCTTGTGAAAAAGAGGTATGAGCAGAAAAAGCAATTGACACTAAGAGAATTATGGCAACGCATGAACAAAAATATTTTTTGATTGTCCTTCTTTCTTTTAACCCTACATAGATCTCTTCTAGCCCTATTGCCAAGAATAAAAGCACAATTAAAAGCGAAGGTAATAATTGCCGCCCCACCCAAGAGGAATATCCTAAAAATACGAAAACATAAGCTAAAGCAATGCCCAGAAGTAGAACAGTTTCTTTTTCGTATGTTTCTAATCCTTTTTTAACTCCTAAAATAAATGTTATGGCCTGAAATATTCCTAGAAAAGTAAGTAATGGGGTCGTTGCCTCTGTTCCTACAAAATACATATTTGTTGGGGGTGTGTTTAGGGGAACTGTCATTAGTCGTGTAGTTGCCCTGATATTTCCAATATAATTTAACTCCCTGTAAAAACCACCTCCAGAAGCAATTCCGGAAGCAAGAGAAGGGTGGAAAATCATATTAAATCCAAAAAGAAATAAAAAGATAGATAAGCTAAACAAAATATCCATATTGCATCTTAAGTTGAATTTGATTTTTTTTGAATCTATAAAAACAATCTTTCTTACTGATAATAGATAAAGAAATATAATTACTGCAAAAATTAGATTGGTCGGTTTCATAAAACATATGAAAAATATCAAAAATGAAAAAAAGATCGAAAACGAAAAAGACCTTTTTTCTTCCATTTTTTTTGTAATTATTAATGCAAATAAAATAAAAAATAAAATAATGATGTCCCATATAACAACCTTGCTCATAACAACTAATGTAGGATTTATAGCCACAAAAGCTGAAAACATAAGACATACACCAGATGATAATTTAAGGCATTTTGATGAAAAGAAATAAGAAAGTGGAATTATAGCAATCCCATATAACGCTATTCCTATTTGGGAGGAAAATACACTATTTTTTATCAATAGGAAGGGAATTATTGCTATTGATCTCCCTGGCCATGCAGGAACATATTTAGGCGTATCAAAAGAAATTATTCTAATAGCATCAGATAATATCCTATATGAATCAAAGGCATGGACATACTCCCCATCCAGCTTATAAAGTCTTAAGAACGCACCAACTGCAACTACTACCAGTAGTATTAAGTGTTCCCGTTTCATTCAGAGTTTACTTTTAAACAAGATTTAAATATCTTGTCCCGTATTTAAGATTTAGTTTGAGCATATTATTTGTAAATACTAGAAACTCCTTCACAAATCTTATATCTATCTCATCTTTCAAGTTTATGCTATCAGTCTGCCAACGGTTTTAGGATAATATCTGGAGTATTCATATAATCTTTCCTTGTCAATGAAACTATAATATTCTGTTATTAAGGAAGTTATCGTGCTTTCTTTTTTCCCGTTTTTCTTGTATAAATATGTCAAGTCCAAAATAGTTTTTTCAAGATTGCTGTATCTTAAGAGTATGTTGTTCTCTGTTTTCACTTCCTTTATTCCAAAAAACAGATCTGGCTTTATTTTCACAAACTTGAAATTCTCATTATAAATTCTCATTGACCTAACTCTGTTGAACTTGTCGTTAATGACATAGTTTACTGGAAAAAACTCGTGAGTAAGATTTAACAATTTAAGCGCCGTGTAACTGCCAAAATACCAGTTTTTTATCCCCCGCATTTCCATTCCCTTCGAAAGGAGTTCATATGATGTATACTTTATTATCCCCGTTCTTTTTTCGTTGAAATCCTTAACATAGAAAATCCCTCTAAAAATAGTAAGCAAAAATCCTTTGTTTAACAATAATTTTTTTGTATTTTCATATTTTAGATCAAGCTCTCTGCATAGCTCTTCCAGTTCTTCTGATGTGATAAACTTCTTTTCTTTAAGCATGAAATTCCTTATAATCATGTCTATCTTTTTCATATTATATTTCACCTAAAAGGATGATTTATAATATGTAATAAAGGATTTATAAAACTTTTCATTCTAAAAATAGTAATTGTCCGGACAAAAACTACTAATTTTTTCCTATATTAACCCAATTCTTATGTGATTAATTATACTCTCCTAACCTGAAACACGACCGTCCCACCGCCTGTTAAAGGCGGCCCAGGGTCTACGCACTGCAGGTATGCCTCGTCTGAATTACCAGGCGTTGCAAGCCCGAGGGCAACGTAGTCCGCGTTCGGATTATCAAGGATTATTGAGTAGTGAAGAAGTGTGGCAAGCGCATGGGTGCACAGCGCATCAGTCTTTTCCAGAATTATTTCAGGGTCCTTTATCGTTATCTTGTCCCCCTTCTTATAAACGAGGCATCTTCCCCTTATCTCGTGGACAATAATTTCCAGCATGGCATATTTTATGATATCATGCCTTAATTATCTTTTTGTATAGAATCAATTTCATCAATAAGCAGGAATCTTTTCATGATGACAAGTTCCTAAACATATCGGTAAGTTTTGATTAAAACTTATCAAGTATATCGGTAGGAATAGCATATATCGAACAATCGTTCAATCTATTGTTACGATTTTAAGAGGCTTAATATCTCTTTTGTAGTGTAAACTTTGATGAGACAATTCAACTGTAATGCCAAGGCTAAAAAAGGTGTATCCTTCTCATCTATGCCTTTTATCTCTTCATAAACATTCTTTATTTCAAAAATTCGGCACAAAATTTAACATCCCTTCCTAACATCTTATCATATGGTCACAAGCAACAATACAGAGACCAAGATAGCGCTTCTTGCATCTTTTGTAGTTGGCATTTTAATAGTCGCATACTCCTTCACGTTTGAAGATAAATCAAACACAATATATGCAACACTTCTCTATACTCCTTTAGTAGTATACGCGTTTTTGGCACTATTAGAAAAAGCCAAAGACACGCATTTAGAAACATTCAACTACGCCCTTATGGCAATTTATGCGATAAGCTTTTTGCAGCTGTTGGTAAAAGGTTCTGAAAAGCTAACATCATATGGCGTCATCATATTTATAATCCCAATAATAGTTCTGGGATACGTTGCAACAGAGAAGAAAATTAATGTTTTTGCACTTTTTAGAAGCGTATCATCTGTTGCGGTCTTCTTTGCTGTAAATATGTTCTTGCCATACGAATGGCATGTTTGCGCTTTTGTGGCCCTAAACGCAGCGATACTTACATACTTCGTTTTCGATCACGTCAAAACTAGCTGACCCAATTTTTCTTGTCAAGTTCTTTTATGATATCGTTTGCCATATCAAGCTTTTCATTTATGCCATCTTTTAGCTTTCTATCGGAAGGATCAGCTTTTATTCTATGAAGCATCTCTAAATAGACATCGTTAATCTCATTGTACTCCTTGTATAAAGAGAAGTACTTTGATGAATTAGAATTTTGCGCCTTTTTGACAAACAGCTCAAGCTTTTTTTCAAATCTTATCCATTCTTTTGACATCTCGTCTGCAGTTTTACTGTCCTTAGAATCTCCTTTTTCATCTTCTAATTCGTCTTCATCCTCTTCTAAGATTAGCATGCTCAAGGCAGCTATCAAGGCCCCGCCAAGTACTGAGACAAGATATGATATATCACCTATCTGGCGTGTCTTGTACCAGATTACAACTGCCCCGATAACAGACATTACCACAATAAATGCATGATCAAAATTAGATGGAAGATTAATATCAAGTTTTAGCGGAACGCTAAAGCCCTTGCTTTCTCTTTCCTCATCCTTGTTAGTAAGCAGGAGAAAAGCTCCCAGCGCCAGGATGACTGCGATGAAATAATAAATGTTGAAATAGCTCATCGCGTCCTTTCCAAGAGCAGTGGCTACTATGCTTCCGAAAAATACCACTAAGAGGGTTGTATACAGATAGTTTAGCACTTTGTTTATGTTGTGAAACGATATTAGTTCCATAAGATATAGCAAAAACATTGTATTTACCATCACTAAAAAGAACAGCAACGCGTACATCACGTAGTTTTGGGTGTTATAGTAGTATAACGCCCCGATTGACGCCCATAACAAGACAAGCGTAAAACATGATGGTACAAGAATCCAATCTCTTCGCATAGCGTCGCCTCTTTGAATTTAACTATAAAAATATTGTTGCAAGAAAAATAAAAAAAGAAAAGCAGCCTAGTCGGCTGCAGGGTATGGGTATGGATATGGAGTTGGAACGTACTCTGTTGGTCCGCTTGACATCTTCACGTAACCAAACACTTGCTCAACGCCCTCCTCTGACGGGTACCTGTACAAGATCGTTCCATCAGAAGCTAGCGTATGCATTGACTTGATGCCATAAGTGTCATAGTGCAGCACATTCGCATAGACATAGAGCTTTCCGTCTGTGTAATCGTCATCGCCAGTATCGACTTCTTTGAACATGTCCTTGTATGTGTCCCAGTTTGCCTCTACTTCATTCGCCATGGCAGGGAGATATAATTTCTGTCCTCCCCCCCATACGACAAAATAGATGAACTCGGGTGGTTTGTTATCTGCACTTGTCCATTCAAAATAGACATTATACATACCAGGCCCGATCTCAATAGTATATGAGCGTATCCCTGTGGACGTATCATCCTCTGCAATGACAAGAAACCCAGATAGTGCAATAGCAGCTATGAGCAGCATAGACGCAACTATATTTTTTCTTCTCATTTATTTTCACCTAAAAAAATTAAGTTATTTTAATAATAGCAAAGATTATATAAAAAGATTATGCCTTATTTCTAAGTATAACTATATATTAGTACTATAATATCAATAACTTGACATCCTAAAAAAATATGGGTAATTACCATATCTTTAAAAACTAGAGTAAAATAGATTAATAATAATAGTCTTATTTACTCAATAATTAATAACAGTGACCCATTGATAAGTCACTATAGTGATATCTTATACCTGGTGATATGATGCATTACAAAAAAATGGCCCTATATTGCATTTTGTGCTTGCTCATGTTAAGCACAATACCTATTCTTTCCAGTGTTTCTGAAAATGAGAACACGCCGCAGATACATATCACCTCAAGGACAACGAATGCAAGTGACCTTTCGCTTCTGCGCTCGCTATTTGGTGTCGCACAAGAAGGGCAAAATTATAACATTATAATAGACGGTCACGGAACGGGGTTAAAACCCCCTTCTGAAGCGGCTCTTGAAAATATGATTGGTACCACATACCTTGTACAAGATATCACGCTTGCAGGGGCTGATAGTCTACCTCCAATTGTTGATCACTCACAAAGCATCCACTTCCCGCCGATAGGACACCAAGGGACGGAAGGGTCATGCGTCGCCTTTGCAGTAGGGTACTACGTTAAGACGTTCCAGGAGGCTCAGGAACAGGGATGGGACCTTTCAGGAGGACTATCTGTAAATCAAGATAAAATAATTAGTCCGGATTTTATATACCACCAGATAAACGACGGAGAGGACAGGGGTTCTTCATACTATGATGCAATGACTCTTGTCAGTTTAACTGGCGCCTGTACATGGTTGCTAATGCCATATGATGATGGGAATCATACTACCTGGCCAGTAGAAGCTGCTTGGAGGGAAGCTCCTCTTTACAGGGGCGAAGGTGGATTTAGTTTTTATAACTTCTCAACTAGCGTTGATTCGCTCAAGACCTACCTTACAGGCGGTAATTTAGCAGTTATATCTATTGATGGGACCCAATACAGCTCGTTGGATTCGAATGATTTGTGGACCCTAGACAACTACGTATATGATGACACAAATCATGCCAATACCGTTGTTGGGTACGACGATAATTTCGGACCCTATACAGAAAGCGGGAATCCCAATACATACGGTGCATTTAAAGTTGTGAACTCTTGGGGGGCAGAGTGGACAGGAGATGGTTTTTACTGGATATCATATGAGGCCATGCGACGGGTGGTCGGATACTACATGTTCTATGGGGACAAGATAGGATATGACCCAGAGGTAATAGGCGTCTTTGAGATATCACATGACAAGAGGGGAGAGTGCGACATAACAATAGGCACAGGCGACCCTGCAACTTCTACAAACACAAAGGAGTTCGCGCCTTATTATCACAATGGAGGCCCTGAACCATTCCCAAACAACAAGATAATACTTGACATAACAGAACTAAATCCCTATGGGCAGGATGTGTTTATCAAAATTTATGATGGGGGAGACACGACAACAGGGACATTGTCTTCATTTAGCTTTGAATTCTATACTACTTACGATAAGTCCGGAAATGCAGATGGCATCATCCAATCAGGTGACCCCCCAATAGTAACAGTCCAGAATGGAAGTATATACGCCATCGGGCACCCAAACATCGCCCTTAGCGCAATACCTGCATCAATGACAGCAGACGGGGTATCAGTAACAACGCTTACGGCAGATGTCAAAGACGAATATGGGGATCCCGTTCCTGATGGGACTACTATCACATTTATCGCAAGTGCAGGAACGCTTAGCAGTCCTACTGCAAATACAACTGGAGGGATTGCAACTGTCACGCTTACTTCATCAACGGTGGCGCAGATTGTTAACATAATTGCAACAGACGGCCCCTCATCGGGTGGAACAACAGTAACGTTTGAACCAGGGCCGCCTGCATCAATAACTCTTATAGCAGACCCTGCATCAATAGTGGCAGATGGAACATCGATAACAACGCTTAATGCAAATGTAAAAGACGTGTATGGAAACGCTGTTGCAGACGGGACCACTATCGCATTTGGTGCAAGTGCAGGAACCCTTAGCAGTCCTACTGCAAATACAGTTAATGGAATTGCTTCTGTTACACTTACTTCATTAACAGTAGCACAATCAGTTGCTGTGTCTGCCACATATGACACGATATCTGATTCTACAACGGTAACGTTTGAGCCAGGACCTCCTGCAACAATAACACTCACAGCAGCCCCCTCATCAATAGCAGCAGATGGAGTATCAACATCAACGCTTACAGCTGATGTCAAAGACGAATATGGAAACGCTGTTGCAGACGGGACCAATATCGCATTTAGCGCAAGTGCAGGAACCCTTAGCAGTCCTACTGCAAATACAACTGGGGGAATAGCAACGGTCACGCTTACCTCATCAACGGTGGCTCAATCAGTCGATGTATCGGCCACATACGATACGATATCTGATGCGAAAACGGTAACGTTTGAGCCAGGACCTCCTGCAACAATAACACTCACAGCCACTCCAAACGCAATACCTGCAGATGGAGTATCAACATCAACGCTTACAGCTGATGTCAAAGACGCATATGGAAACTCTGTTGTAGATGGGACCGCCGTCGCATTTAGCGTAAGTGCAGGAACTCTTAGCAGCCCTACTGCAAATACAACTGGAGGGATTGCAACTGTCACTCTCACGTCTGATACGACTATTCAGACAGTTAACGTCTCAGCAACTTACGACACGATAACAGGGACGGCCACAGTAGAGTTCGCAGCGTATGCGGACATAAATATTACCCTCTACCATGGCTGGAATGAGGTGTGCTTACCCTTCTCAGTTGAAATGGAAAATTTTATCTCAAATATTAATGGAGATTACGACGGGTACCTTTACTGGTTTGACAGCTCAGAACAGAGATACAAATACTACAATGTTGTTGAGAAGACAGGAGAGCCTGAGTATGTAAGCGAGTTTCACACCCTTCCAGTTGGCGAGAACATATGGCTTTGGATATATGATGAGACGGGGTCTATAACAATACATGGCATAAGAGAGGATAACCCACTAACGGTGGCCCCAGGCTGGAACGCCATAGGATGCACAAATGAGGAAAGCACTACTATGGAAGAGTTCATTGCAACGCTTGATGCCATAAATACTGATTATGACGGGTATCTTTACTGGTTTGACGATTCAGAACAGAGGTACAAATACTACAACGTTGTTGAGAAGACAGGAGAGCCTGAGTATGTAAGCGAGTTTACAGAGTATGTCCCTGGAGACACATATTGGGTATATTACTTTAGTTAGGTGATTAAAAATGAAAAGAAGATTAACTATCATTTGTGTTATATTAGCAATACTATGCATTAGCATCAACATTGTGGCAGCTCCGCCAAGCCCGCCTCCAGAACCACCTCCGCCGACAACAGCCCCGCCTTCGACGACCCCGCCGCCATACGTTCCAAAGACCACTGCGCCAAACGATCCTCCCGTAATAGTTCTCCCATGGACCGAGATAAGGATATACTACGGGGAAAGTGTTACCCTTGACGCATCAGAATGCTACGACCCGGACGGGAAGATAGAAAAGATCGAATGGAAGCTTGGAAAGGCCGTCCTATCTGAAGAGGCATTATTTGACTACAAGCCAAAACTTGGACTTCATACTGTTAAGCTAATAGTCTATGACAACGACGGGGCAAAGGCTGAGCAGGAGATAAAAGTGTACACGGACTCAAAGCCAAAGACCACAACTCCCGCGCCAACGACAATTGCACCCACGACGATGCCGCCGACACCTCCGCCTACAACGCCTCCAATACCCCAGACCCACATAAAATCCGGCGACACGATAATTGCGGTACTAAGCTGTCCGGCGCACCTGCACGCATATGATGAAAATGGCAATCATATAGGGCTAAACGAGGAAGGAACGATTGATAACGAAATAGCGGGAGGCTACTATTCGGGCCCCGGATTTGACCCTGAAGTGATAATAATAAAAGACCCGCAGTCAGCCATCCAGTTCAAGATAGTCGCATACGATGAGGGCGGTGCAACGCTTACGATAACAACGGCTAATGCTAAAGGCACCTATGTCCAGACGTTTGGTGATATTCCAATGATTACCGGCAGCGTCTTTATGACTGGTTCCGACTACAATGAGGTAACAGTAGACAAGGAAGGGGATAATATTTTCGAGGGAAGAATAGTTGCAACACCACTTGAAAAAAAGATAGATACAACATGTCCTTCATACAACAAGTACTTCGCAATTTGCGGCATCGGGATTCTAGCCATGCTAATGGCAATAACAGCACTGCTTCTTGCAAGAAAAGAATAGTGCATACTATAATTAAAAAAAGTGGATGAACTAGTAAATACAGGTAAATTTAAATAGTTGCATCCTAAAAAAACAATAGAGAATTTTTGGTGAATATTATGCATAAGTTATCAAAATCGATACTCCCTATAATTATAATAGTTTCTATTCTTATGACGCCCTTTCAATTGGGTGCGGACGTAGTAGGTGATGAGATATTCCTGCAGGGAAATTATATAGAACTTGGCATCCATGAGGCTGGCTCGTTCGGATCTGCAAATCAAGCACCGGCAGGGTTCCACCCCGTTTGTCCACAGTTTCCTGGGCAGATAGGATTTGTTGCAAACAACCTTGAATACTTCCTTCCTGGAGATCCATTCGAAGGATGGACACTAGAATGGACATATGATTCATCTGAGTATATGTTTGAAAACTATGGGCTTAGTTTTGCATGGGACGTACCCATGACAAGCCATACCGAGACTAGCGCTGGAGATGTTCTTTGTGCTGTCTGGGTAGGGGTAGCGACTTTCGGAGTTCAAAACGTTCAGGTCACCCAGACTGTGACACTAAATCGTTTCGACAGATTCTTCACTGTGGAGATAGAGCTTGAAAACATAGGCGATGCTACGCTATATTCTGTTGAGTACCTGCGTACTGTGGACCCGGATAACGAACAGGTAGTTACTGATATATATGAAACCCATAACTATGTGGAATCTTCTCCCGACATGGTTGTTGGAGAGGGGCTTACGTATGGGGCAACTATTTTCCTTAAGCCAGTAACAGAAAATGCTGCATTATCTGTCAATGAGGATTGGGACACTGATCCGGACGTAACATTGGATACACCATATACACCAAGCAAAGGAGATAACTACATTGAGGATGCAGCAATTGCACTTGCTTATCGTTTTGAGAGCCTGGATCCTGAAGAGTCTGTGACGTTCTCATTTGTTTATGGGATTCCGTATGCGTATGTTCCGCCCGACGGAAATCCAATAAGCCCGGGCATATTCAAGCCACTGGCCAAATACCGCTTAACAGAAGCATCTGCGTTATGGAGTTGTATTACTACAAATATGCCAGAAGAGATAACAGCAGACATCCAAGCGATAATAGACGATGTGCAGGCGCATATGCAAAACGCAACATCGCTTTCAAATCCTATCTACTCAAGTGGTGAACTTACAAAAGCCATTAATTTGATGAAAGATCTTATTGCGGCATTGGAACTTCCATGCGATAACGAGTAATTTTTATTTTTATTTTTATTTTTTTTTCTCCCAATACAGAGATATTTGTGGCAGAAACGATGAAGAAAAGCTTTTACTTATTTACTCTTGAAAATTAGGTACAATCGGAAGCATTATTGTAAATATCGTCCCTTCCCCTTCCTTGCTTTCTACATTTATCTTCCCGCTATGGGCTTTTACTATCTTTTCCACGATCGCAAGCCCAAACCCGTTTCCGGAAGCAGACGTTGTATATCCTTTTTCAAATATTCTCCCCATCTCTTTTGAGGATATCCCTTTCCCGTCATCCTTAACACTTATCGTGTGCCAATCTCCTTTTCTTATGTATTTTACCTCTATCTTTTTTGGCTTTCCGTGCTCGATAGCATTTATAAAAAGATTTTGGAAAAGCTGCTTGCATCTTTGTGGGTCGCATTTTATTGCCGGGAGGTTGTCTGTTATAAAATCCATATTCTTTGGGATGATTATCTTTGCAATGCCGCCAATAAGGACATTCAAATCCACATCCGAGATATAGCTATTAGCTTTTCCAGCGTTTGCAAGTGCGAGGTTTCGTCGTATGAACTCATCAAGTGTATCTATCTGTTTAATGATCTTTGTACTCATCTCAGTTTCATCGCCTTCTTTAAGCAGCTCCGCATATCCCTTTATCACCAAAAGGGGATTTCTGATGTCATGAGCAGTTGTGTGCGCAAATTCTGATAGCTCTTCTCTTTGCTGTTTGAGGAGATTTTCTGCTTTCTTCCGTTCTGTGATGTCTCTGACGTTGCCCCGATACCCTAAAATTCCCCCATCTTTGTCCCCCCAGACACTAGCAGTAAAAAGACAGTTTATCTTTGCGCCGTCCTTCTTTTTCAGTTCCAATTCATAGTTCTTTACAGAACCATTTTTCTCTACTTCTTTTTGAAATTTGAACCTGTCTTTTGGAGCAATATATAGATTTAAGGCGTTCATGCCTATAAACTCCTCTTTGGTATAACCAAGAAGTTCCAAAGCAGCCTCGTTGGCATCAATGATCTCGCCTTTAACAGTGGCGGTCCATATGGCATCCCTCGAATCCTCAAAAAGGGTGCGATATCTTTTCTCGCTTTCACGCAGCGCATCCTCTGCCCGCTTTTTCTCCGTGATGTCTATACCAACTCCAAAAAAGAAGTCATATTCGCCATTTTCCTTAAAAACAGGCTTTCCATGCCATTCGGCCAATAGTTTTCTGCCATCTTTGGTCAGCAAATGATTTTCATTCAGGGTCGCTTCACTAAACTTCACCAGCTTCTTAAAGACGTTGGACAATATCTTACGATCGCACTCTGGAACAAAGGTAGTTAGATAATCTTTACCTGTTACTTCTTCTTTAGTGTATCCCAGTGTTCGAAGCATACTTTCATTCATCATTATGGTCTTGCCATCTGCGCTGATAGCAACGAAGAAAGTAGGAGAAGCCTGAACTAAAGTATCGTTGAAATTCCTTTCTTTTCGCAGCGCTTCCTCTGCTTTCTTCTGTTCTGTGATATCTCTTGTTACAAAAAGCATCTGATTCCCCACTAGATTTACAGTAACCTGAAGGTGATGCCAATTTCCTGATTTATCTCTATGACGATGTTCTATACTCTCAGAAATATGTTGTTCTTTTCCTGTCAAGAGTTTTTTAGCCTTCGCACTAATATATCTTCTTAACATCTGAAGCAACTTCTTTTTATCATCAGAATGGACAAAATCAAAACATGGTTTGCCTATTAGTTCTTCAGGTTCGTATCCTGAAAGCCTACACGAAGGGCTCACATATGTGAAAACTGGGTTCAGACAAAAAGTGGCTAAAGAGATCGTGTCATTCGTATTTTCAGCTATGAGACGATACCGTTCCTCACTCTCCAATAACGATTCTTCTGCTTTTCTTCGTTTCTCTTCCAACTCCATCATATGAAGGGAAAACGCAACGTCGCCGGCAACTTCGGTCAAGAGCCCTTTTTCCTCCTCATTAATGGTCATGCCTGGCGCAAGCATTATTGCAAGCAGCCCGAAAAGCTCGTTTTCATGCTCGATTCGCATTATTGCAACGCCCTCTTCGGGATGGGAGCCTTTGAAAAAGCAGTCTTCGCACTCATCACCCCTGTCATAAAATAACATGACGTCCTCTTTTTTTGATAGCGCTTTCTTGATACAGTAGGGGTGATTTCCTGCCAGCATCTCTTTTGAGAAGAGGGAAATATATTTTTCAAAGCCTGCGCCTTTGATAACGGGAAAATATTTGTCATCCTTTAAGAGCCCAATCCATGCTGCGGTGTAGCCCCGTGTTTCTATGAGTGTATCGCAGGTCTTCTGGAGAAGGGCGTTTTTGTTTTTTTCCTTGACGACCATCTGATTGACATTTCGTATGGCCTTAAGAACGCTGTTTAGATGTTCGATGCGCTTGCTTATTCTCTTCTCTTCTGTTATATCCAAAAAGGACGCCACACTTCTTTTCGTTCCCGGTATCATTCCAACAGATAGGAAAATGTCCCTCACGCCTCCGTCCTTAGTCACGAATTGAAACTCATATTCGCTTGGGGCACTTTTCCCATCGACCCTTCTGTTCCGATGGTACTTTTTCATTCGCTCCAAATCGTCTTTTGTGACAAACTCTGTCCATTTTTTCCTGTTTTCCACTTCTTCCTTGGTATAACCACTAAGTTCTTCAAACTTCGAGTTTACAAGCGATATCGTCCTGTCCTCTTCAAGTATTATGATGGCAGTACTTGCTGTTTCAAAAATAGTTCTATATTTCTTTTCAGCCTCTTCCTTTTGTATGCTAATTTCGAAAAGCTCCACATGCCTTAATATAGAGTTGTATATCCTGTCGTAGCCTGCAAGTACGACATCCTTTGTGAAGTAGTCGTTTGCCCCATGAACAAATGCTTCCCGGGCCACTTGCTCGTCGCCTTGTCCTGTCAGAAATATGATGGGTACACTATCATTTATCTTTCTTATCTCTTTTAGGCAGTCAAGGCCGTTCCCGTTGAAGATCTGGTAGTCGCAGACTATGCAGTCGTAGCTGTTTTTATCCATTTTTTGAAGAGCCTCTTCAACAGATGCCACGATATCAAATAATAGTTCTTCGCAATCCTTCTTTTTGGCAATCCTGTTTATCTGAAGCTGAAACATCTCAGAATAGTCGAAATCATCTTCTACATGAAGGACTTTAAGTAATTTAGGCATAAGAATACAATTGCGTATTAATATTTAAGTCTTAAAAACATTTCGTTTTAAATAAAAAAGAGCCCTTAACAGCCTAACACATGCTTTCTTGCGGCAAGCCTATACCCGCAAACCACACTAACATAACCACAAAACGCTTTATCAATGGCGGGGTCCCCCGTATCAACGAAAAGTTGGGGTGTCTGTTGCAGCTTATACGGCGTGCCGACAACAATTACATTCTCTTTTCCAATCATCCTTAAAACCTCTGCGCTTATCTGATGATTACCGCGCCCGAAGATAAAACCTTGCGCCCCCAGCGGACTAACGATTATTTTTGCACTTACACCCTGTACAAGATATGCGAGTATATCCTTTTCACTTGCATCCTTTTTCAGCAGTCGCCCGTTTTGTACAAGATCAATGCCAAGAAGCGTCTTTTCTATCCCTAATACGTCTGCTATGACTTTTGTGGTAGAACCCACGCCAAGGATATAAAGTGAGCCATCGGCCATAAACTCTGCTGCAAAGTGGGCTATGTGCTCTTTTGACTGCTGTTCGTTCTCAGAATAGTAAGCACATTTTGGGGCCTGAATAAGTGTTGGTGTGTAAAGCGCTTTTGCATATCCAAAAAGCTTCCTGTCAAGCTTCCCGCACCTATACTTCTCCTCATCGATATCAAGTATTGCAGCCTCTCTGACAGAAGCCTTTCCATTGATATAATCCAAAAACACCTTTGCGGCCGCATGCGGGGTGAGCGCAAATACACTTGAGTACATCTTAACGCCTGATGGCACGCCAAGAAGCGGTACGGTACCGTCCACAACAGATAGTATGTCTCGCGCCGTCCCGTCCCCTCCGCAAAAGACTATAGCATCAACGCCTTCTTCCAAGAGCCTTTCACACGCATTTATGGTATCAAAACTAGTTGTGGAATCAGAAGATTCATAAATTATCTCATAAGAAATACCGGCACCCTCAAGCACGGTCTCTCCCATCTTACCAGAGCATGTCAAAAATATTGCATCATTCTTATCCATAGAAGTAGAAAGATATGCAAGCATGTCAAAAGCCCTCTTTGGGGCGCGTGGTGCGGCGCCTAATTTAATAGCGTCCCCTAACGCGACGCCGTCTGTGCCTTTTAAGCCCACTGCACCGCCCATGCCTGCAATCGGGTTAACTATGAACCCTATCTTTTTTGCCATTTCAATCTTTTTCCTTATTTATCTTTGATTGACCTTTGGGAGCCTCTTTAATGCTTGTTGTATAAGTTCCAAAGGATACTCGTAGTCTATCATGGAGCCATCAAAGTACGCGTCGTATGCTGTCATATCAAAGTTCCCATGGCCGCTGTTGTTAAACACTATTGTCTTCTCCTCACCGGTCTTCTTGCACCTTAGAGCCTCCTCTATAGCAGCCTTTACCGCATGCGCAGACTCCGGGGCAACAACATGCCCTTCTGTTCTGGCAAATGTGACCGCAGCCTCTAAAACCTCTGTCTGGTGGTATGACTCTGCCCTTATCACGCCTTCTTTCACAAGCTTTGATACAAGGGGGCTGTCGCCGTGGTAGCGAAGGCCTCCTGCATGAATTGCTGGCGGCATGAAGTCATGGCCTAGTGTATACATCTTCGTAATAGGCGTTAGGCCGGCAACGTCGCAGTAGTCGTACTCATAAAGCCCTTTTGTAAGCGTTGGACATGCCATTGGTTCAACTGCTACTATCTCCGTATCAGGATGCGTCTTTTTGTACTTGTCGCGGGCAAATGGGAACGCCATCCCTGCAAAGTTCGACCCACCGCCGACACATCCTATGACAGTGTCAGGGTACGTATCTATCATCTCAAACTGCTTTTGTGTCTCAAGACCTATTACGGTCTGATGCATGCACACGTGATTTAAAACTGACCCAAGCGAGTAGTTCGTGTTGCTATGCGTTGCTGCATCCTCGATTGCCTCGGATATGGACGCACCAAGGCTTCCTCCTGTGTTAGGATACTTCTTAAGCACTGCACGCCCTGCCTCAGTAAGATTTGACGGACTTGGGATGCATGTTGCCCCCCATGCCTGCATCAGGCTCTTTCTGTAAGGTTTCTGGTCATAGCTTGCGCGAACCATGTAAACGGTACATTCTATATCAAAGAAACTTGTTGCAAATGCTAGTGCAGATCCCCATTGCCCCGCGCCTGTTTCTGTTGCGATACGCTCAACACCCTCTTTCATATTGTAGAATGCTTGGGGTATTGCCGTGTTTGGCTTATGGCTGCCTGCAGGGGAAACGCCTTCCCACTTGTAGTAGATCTTAGCAGGGGTCTTTAGATGTTCCTCAAGGCGTTTTGCACGTATCAATGGAGAAGGCCTCCATATGCGATAGATATCACGTACCTCTTCGGGTATCGTAATATAGCGCTCGCTGCTGACCTCTTGCTTTATAACTTCCATAGGGAAAATAGCAGCAAGTGCATCAGGTGTCACAGGCTCCATCGTCTTGGAATCTATAGGCGGGTCCAACGGCGTCGGAAGGTCGGCCTGAACATTGTACCACTTCTTTGGCATATCGTTCTCATCTAATACTATCTTTGTTGGTGTCATAGTAAACTCTCCATTGCAATAATATAATTATAATAGAGAAAATAATGTATTATATAAAGCTTTTGTGTACAAAAATGTACATAATTTTTTATAAAAGAATTTATTACCATATCTTAATATATGGGCCATATAACGCGCAAATCGGGACAAAATTTAAGAAGTTTGAATACATATGTTCTTAGAATCATTTTTTGGGGGGAAAAATTTGAATAAGAAGATTCTAGCTATATCAGCCATACTAATCCTGTTGATGTCCACAGGGCTTGTGATGGCAAAAAACGATAAAAATAAAGATAAATGTACAACCTGTACAACCATACAAAGCGGGGAGTTACTCACTAGTGCTGGGGATGTAATTACAACAGGGTTCGATGAATGGGGATACAACTATCAAGCACATATGTTCGAAGGAGGGTATTGTGATGCATATCGTAACGCTGCATGGTGCCAACCTTATAAGGATATAATGCTGATAATGAAGTGGAACGACGCCTGGCTAAGCAACAAAGACTGTGATGGGGATGGTCTGCTCGATCGCTACTACGGTTTTGACAGCTACATCGGATCAGGTGCTTGGTGCACAAATCATCAATTCGGAAGTTATGAAGAAGACGGAAAGATATATCGTTGGAACTACTTCGTTAAAATAGTTGCAGCGCCTGCAGATGCATACGCAGAAGGAGGCATCTGGTATACTGCAGATGGAAATGAGATTGGTCCTGTGATATGGGGCGCATTCGCTATAATACAACAAGTATATAACGACACAGGCACAGGAGAACATGGATTAGAATATCTTTCGCCTGTTTCAGCAGGACTTGGGCACTATAAGTAAACAAGCCCTATTTTTCTCTTTCTTTTTTTATTATTAACACTTTATTTTCTAAGAAGTTACCACGCCCAAGAAGCATTTCCTTCCCCTGTTTTTGGGGTTATAGTAGAATATATCATTGAAGTATCCCCAAACTTCCACTAAAGGGTATTTACGCAAATAGCAATAGTTAATAAAGCGCATGATTAATCTATATGGATGAATCCATCGTGGATAGGCTTCTTTCTTTCAATAGCAGTGCTTCTAATAGCATCGAGAAAAAATCTCTCGCTTGCCTTAATCTCTGGAAGCATAGTGCTTGGATTAGCAACACTTTCACCAGCAGACACTATAAAAAGCATCACAGAAACGCTGACATCCCCTCCTGCACTGCTGCTTTCTTTTGCAATGGGCCTGTTTCCTGTGCTTGGAGTCGTACTACAAAAGACGGGAGCACTTGATGACCTAATAGACAATCTGCGTATTAAAAAGAAAGTATTTTTACCATTTTCCGCCGCATTTATAGGTTTGCTCCCAGTTCCAGGCGGGGCGTTAATCTCTGCACCATTAATTAAGAAGGCCGCAGGCAAGCTGCCACAAGAAAGAAGCTTTATTATTAATATCTGGTTTCGCCATGTGCTTATCCTTATCTACCCATTGTCCCCCTCCCTTCTAGTGCCGGCCAAGATGGCAAACGTCAACGTATATGAGGTCATTCCATTCCTATTCCCATTCTTTCTTCTGATGATTGCACTTGGCTATGTCTTCTTATTAAGGGATATAAAAGAAGAGAATACCAAGAGCAAATATGATAAACGAAAGCTCGTAATTCCTATTGCAATACTTTTAATGCCCCTTGTTTTGGATATTGCGTTAAATGGCGCCTTTCACATAAAGCCAAGGGAACTTACAACATTTGTTGCCGTTCTCTGCGCACTAATAGCCGCAATAATTATAGGAAAGCTTGATGGCAAAAAGGCACTTGATGCAATAAAGGAATCAAAGCCTTGGAAGTTTGTGCTCATAATACTTAGCATGTTTATGTATATTGACATCTTCATCCTCTCAGGCATTGGGGAACTAATCTCAACTCTCAATGTCCCGATTATCGTTCTTTGTGTTATAATAGCATTTCTTCTGGCATTTGTCACAGGCAGAACGCAGCTGTCCGCATCAGTTATAATCCCTGCATACCTGGGGATAAGTGCAGCATCCTCAATGCCTCTTGTGATATTTGCACTAACATTTGTAAGCATCTTCTTAGGATATCTAATCTCTCCTCTGCATCCTTGCATATCTATGTCGCTTGAGTACTTCGAAACATCACTTGGCAGCGCATTAAAGGCAATGGCCCCAATGACATTAATTGCCCTTTGTGTCGCTTTCCTGCTCTTCGCCTTCGTCTAGTAGCGCGCTTGTTTCCTTAAACGCCAGTTCCATGGCTTTATCAAGCATAAAACCCATCTCGAAGTTTTGCATCTCAAGGAATTTTATCTCGCAGCCATCGCACGTTGCTTGCGATGTTGGCAAAGCGATAAGGATGTCCTTGTTATCAAAAAAGAGGAGCCATATGGGGGGTGTAAATGGCAGCGTGCGCACATTGAACTGGCCTGTCATTGTATGAATGAACGCTAAAAACTTGGCATCAGAAAGCAACGGTTGCTTTACAAACAATGTGGCGCTAAAGAAACGCTTGCTCTTATGCGAGGCGATTGTTTCAAGGGCGGAGATGCTTGAAAATCCGATAACGCCTGCTAACTGCTGTGTATGCCCCATATATGCTTCCACCCGGTCCAGGAAACGATTCCATCCATATCCAACGCTTATCGTTGGGGTAAGTATTGTATCTTTCTCATGGGAAATGGCCTTAAATGCACCCTTTAAATCATCTATACGGCGTTTCTGTCTTGCAATTTGAGTATCAAGGCGCTCATCGATATTGGTAACATAAAAAAGGGCTGGGCGATGCGAGGTCTTAAGCATCCACCCGCCTTCAACTAGATCTGAGAGGGTGTCATAAATCCGAGAATATGGTACCTGTGAATCCTCTGAAAGGGACTTTGCACTCGCCTTTTCCATGCGTATTGCTGAGATTAGTACTCTTGATTCATATTCAGTAAGCCCAATAGCCTGCAACTCATCCTCTATGTTCATATATTAATTATACCACTAATACTATATTAAAGTTATGAAAATATTATTAAAGGGTTACACTAGACCCTAGCGTATGAAAATTCACAAAATTATACAATACATCACTCTTACTGCATTTCTTCTTTTGATGGTCTACTCGATGAAAGAAAAAGGGGAGCCTTTGCTAATAACACTGATGCTTTTGCTATCAGCGGGATCTATAGTTTACGGGAAGCTCTTTTGCGGATATTTTTGCCCTTTCCACGCATTTGACAAAGCATGGGGTGCGATATTATCTAAGTTAGGCATCAAAAGGGTGCAGACGCCATCCATATTTAAGAAGGCATATGTGTGGGTGCCGATAGCCACCCTTATGCTTGCATTGCTAATTGTAAAGGCATCCGCACCGTACACGCACATAAAGATCAAGTTTCCCATATTGCTTGTCGCATTTGTTGTGCTAGCAATATTTGCGCCAGCTCTGTGGCATCGCTACCTATGCCCCTTTAATCTGATAATGAAGCTGCCATCCATATTTAGAGTTGGGGCACCAACAATAGATCAAAGCTCATGCAATCACTGCAAGCTATGCAAGAAAACATGTCCCACAGGTGCCATAATAGAAAAGGAAAAAAATAAGATAATAATAGAGGATAGCAACTGCATCCTGTGTTACCAGTGCGAAGATGTCTGTAAGCAGGAAAGCATAAAAATAAGGGGCACATAATAAAACAAGGTGAAGATATGTCGTGTGAATTAAAAGACAACAAGGCATTGATAGGCAATGTAGCGGAGGTAGCGGACCTAATAGACTACCAGGAAAGGTCTGTTGTAAGCAGGACCATAATAAGCAAGAATGTAGGAACGGTGACCGTGTTTGCATTCGATGAGGGTGAAGGGCTAAGCGAGCATACAGCACCGTTTGATGCATTAGTTATCATGATTGACGGTAAGGCGGAGATAACGATATCTGGAAAATCGCACCACCTAACTGCTGGCCAGATGATAATCATGCCCGCAGATATACCACACGCGCTTCGCGCCCTAACACGCTACAAGATGATGCTTGTGATGATAAGGTCCAAAGAGAATTAAATGGGGGAAGACTATGAATATAATAGATGCAGAAAAAGTCGAGATAACACCCACCCCGCATAAAGTCGCAACAAGAAAGCTCTTTGATACAGAGCATGCCCAAGTGGTCCATATAACACTGCAACCCGGGGAAGCCTTAAAAAAGCATATAACTCCAGTGGACGTGTTCTTCTATGTGCTTGAGGGAGAAGGCGTAGTAGAGATAGGTAATGAGAAAAAGACTGCAGGGCCTAATACTCTAATAGAAAGCCCAAAAAGCATACCTCACACATTGTATAACGAGAGCGACTCTATTTTCAAGGTCCTAGTTGTAAAGACGCCGCGACCTATCGGCAGTACAAGAATGCTGTAAATGTGTTATTCTTACCCATTATTTTTTATTTTTTCTCTGTAAAATTACTAATTTTATTCTTTTATCCATAGAAAAAATATTTTCTAGATATCACTAAACAAGAAATATCCATTAAATAAGGACAATATTTATAATATATCATTATATGATATGTTTTAATGCCTTATAATAAAAGGGAGCTCAAAATTTTACACTTAGAAGACGAACTAGAGTATGCAGAGATGTTCCAGCTGCAAATAAATCGCATAGCAAAAAAAGATGGCTCCTCTATAATAACATTTGATACAGTTATCTCATTAAATGATGGAATAACTCTATTCAAAAAACATCCTTATGACTGTATAATCACAGATTACCAATTGAAAAACAGCAATGGCCTAGACGCCCTTGTAAAAATAAAAAGCATAAATAATGACATTCCAGTAATCTTTCTTACCGCCCAGGGGAACGAGGAGATCGCACGTGAAGCGTTTATTGATGGCGCAAGTGACTACTTCACAAAGGATGTCGGGCTTGCAGGATACGAGAAGATATACAACTCCATTCACAAACATATCGCCTATTCAGAGGAGATAAAGCGCAGCAAAGCCCTAGAGACGGAACTAAGAATTTCAGAGATGATATATCGAAGCATCTTTGAAAATACAGGGACTGCCACCATAATCATAGAAGAAGACACCACCATTTCACTGGCAAACAACGAATCTTCAAAACTCAGCGGGATGGCAAGAGAAGATATCGAGGGCAAGGTCAGCTGGACCACCTTTGTTGCGAAAAAAGATCTGGAAAAGATGAGAAAGTATCACATCTCCCGAAGAAAAGGTGGGCCTGCCCCAACAAAGTATATGTTCAAATTAGTTGATGTTAACGGGAATGAGAAGGACATTTTGATGATAATTGATATGATCAAGGGGACAAATAAAAGCGTTGCATCTTTAATAGACCTAACTAAATACAACGAGCAAAACAAGAGAACTAAAATATTCTTAGATATGGAAAAAGCATTAGTGAACGTATCAAGGATATTTAGCTTTCCCATGCATAAGATCGACCTGGACAATGTATTAAAAATAATGGGGGAGGCCTTGGATGTCGATCGTTCGTACATCTTCCTTTTACAAGACGATAAGGACTATATAGATAATACCAATGAATGGTGCGCACAAGGCATAAAGCCACAAATAGATAATCTGAAAGGATTGGAGAACTCCCAATTCCAGTGGTGGGCAGAAAAACTTGAGCAAGACAAACTGGTAAATATATTTGATGTAAATGCCTTGCCAAAGAGTGCTTCGCAAGAGAAAAAAATCCTCCAATCCCAAGGCATAAAGTCGCTTTTGATGGTGCCTATAAACACCGCATCTGGTGAGTCCATAGGAATACTCGGCTTTGATGACACAAAAAATAAGAGGGTATGGACGGATGAAACAATTCGAATTTTAAATATAGTTAGTGAGATGATCTCACGTTACTTTGAACGCAAGCAAGCCACATTAAAAGTAAAAGAGTCTGAAAGAAATTTCAGATACTTTACTGAAAATATCAAAGAAGGCGTCACCGTAACGGACATAGAAGGAAAATACCTATTTGTAAACTCATATTTTGCACAAATGCTTGGATATGCCCCTTGTGAAATAATAGGCAAACCAGTATTTGATTTCATAGCAGAGGAATTTAAAAATCTGGTTAAGGATGAAATAAAGAAACGCCCTCTTGGAAAGGGGTCTAACTATGAATTAAAGCATTTATCAAAGTCTGGCACAAAGGTGCCCGTCCTCTTGTCATCCGTACCACTCTTTAAAGATAATGGGGAGTTCCTTGAAACGCGTACTATTGTAACTGATCTAACAAATACCTACAGGGACCAGGAAGCCATACTAAAGTTAAGCAAAGAAAAGAACCTGATACTTGATACCTGTACAGAGGGTATTGTGCATCTCAAGAACAGGAAGATATTATGGGCAAATAAAGGCATGTCAAACATATTCGGGTACGATAGCAACGATCTTATCGGAAACGATATCTCACTAATCCATTACTCAAAAGAATCTTATGAAAAAATAGGAAAATTATGCTACGACAAGATAGCAAAAAACGGAAGATGGGAAGGAGAGTTCCCATGCAAGCACAAGAACGGGGAAAAGATATGCTGCATTGCATCAGTAGGAATCATTGACAAAGACCCCTATGATATTGTAGCTATCTATTATGATATCACAAAATTAAAAGATGCTATGAGAAAACTGGAAAAACAAAGATCTGAACTATCGCAATTCGCACATACAACGTCCCATGACCTAAAAAGCCCGCTGCAGACAATACGGGGTTATGCAGAACTGCTAAAAGAAGAGGCAGACTCACCTTATGTTGATAATATACTAAAAAAGACCGATGAAGTCATCGGATTTATCAATAAAAGCCTTGTACTAGCCGATGCTGGAAAGACCATAGGAAGTGCCAGGGAGGTAAACCTCAACAACATACTCGATGACATCGCAAACTCCACCATCCCTAAAGACATAAAATTCAAAAGGAATAATCTCCCAACAATGAAATGCGACCCGCAAAGATGCAAGCAACTTTTCCAAAATCTTATTACAAATGCTGTCGAGCACGGAAAGCCAAAAAAGATATGGGTGAACTATGAAAAATATGAAGGGCACCACATAATAAACGTATGTGATGATGGAGTAGGCATACCAAAAGACTACTTAGAGGACATATTTGAAATAGGGCCCTCAAATTCTAAGATAGGAAGGGGACTTGGACTAGCAATAGTAAAGAAGATAGTAGAAGCCCATGGTGGAAAGATAACTGCAAGCGGCAATGAGCACGAAGACACGATATTTACTATAGAAATCCCAGAAAAAGCTATCGTGACGTGATAAGAGCCTCGGGGGGGCTTTGAACCCCCGACCTACTGATTACAAATCAGTCGCTCTACCAAGCTGAGCCACCGAGGCATCGGCAAAAGAAGGAAATATTTACTTCTGCTTCCATTCTGTATATCCGCACTTGCCACATGTCATGCGCTCGCCATGGTCGGCAAGGAATACACCAAGCCCGCATCGGGGGCACGTCTTGCGTAAAGCAATTATCTTATCGCCCTCCATCTTGTAGAGATCTGACTTTTTCGTTGATTTTTTCTTTGCTTTACTCGCCATCTTTTTCTTCCCCCTTCGCCTCAATGAACCCGTTCTTCTTCAAAGAATAGGTAGTCTCTATTTTCTTCATGCTTTCATGAGAGGTGTATACACGCACCTCGCCTAGTGACTCTGAGCTTCCATACACTCCTTTTACAGACTGTAAAACAAATCTATTATTGTCAAGGTCCCTTAGCGCAGCTATCTTGGACCTTATCTCGCCAAACTTTGGCGTTCCACTTGGGTGAATGACCTTAATTTTCAGTTCCGTCCTGTCAAGCAACGGATTTTCCTTCTCATAGATAAACTCTATTTCCATTTTTCTCCCTCCATCATCGAAATAATGGACTTTATTTCGTCCTTTTTATCATCAGTTACATGTACAACGACAACACCCTCATCAGGCTGACCGTACACAACAATCGCGCCCATGGGGGCAAATAATATCGCCGGTAATGTTGCCAAATCTTCCTCTCCGTCTATAAAAAGCTTTCTGTTTTTAAAATCACAGTGCTTTATCGCTTCCCAAAGCTCCTCTGATACGAAGGACCTTGGATTTGAAACAACTGCATCAGCGCTGCTTCGAAGATCTTGTGCAGTAGGCAGGCCCTTTCGCTTCGTCTTCCCGTCAAAGATAGAAAGAATAGGCGTTATTCCTGCTTTTTCAAGCTGTTCAGTTACCACGTCCCCTACGGCAATTACAAGCGCATCTCCAAAAGATACCTTGAACAATTCATAGGGCTTTGGCATCTCGCCTTGTATAAGGATTCCAAGCGGGCCTTTAAGCATTGCCGCAACTGCAGGCGTCAGTTTCATGCTTTACCTTACCTTATCTTGAGCGCATACTTGCCCGGGACCGTGTATCCTGACCTTTCAGAGATCTCGGAGTTCTCCGGGTCTATTATGATAAGAAGTCCGCCCCAATCATTTGAACCAGACTCTTTCTTACAGTAGTAGCACTCCTTTTGCGCCATTACCCTTTTGCACTCCTTACAGGCATACTTCATCTACGCCTCCCCCCTGGCCTCTTTCTTCTCCTCAGCTATCCAATTGATTTTTCCGATGTATGGTTGACGCATCGTAAGACCAATTTTGGTAACATCGGCTTTTGAGCTAAGAGCTATGATGCGGGCACGAACAAGGTCGCCCTCCTTTAAGATATGCTTTGAATCCTTTCCTGTGAGCGTCCTGTTCTTTTTGTCGAAGTTTATGAAATCGTTTGTTATCTGGGACACATGTACAAGACCATCCATCGGACCAATGCGCATAAATGCACCAAATTCGAGTATCTCGACTATCTCGCCATCCACGACCTCATGCACCTTTGGGGAGTACACAAGAATATCAAGATCTACATCGTTATACGAAGCGCCATCGCCTGGTATGACCCGTCCTGTCTTTATGTTCTTCACATCACTTACAACAAGCAGGTAGCCGATATCGGCATCCCATTTGCACTCGTACTTCGTCCTAAGGATATTTAGGATCGTTTCCTTTATATTCTTCCCGAACTCCTTTGGAGGAATTCGGACAGTATCGTTTATCGTTACAGTCTTGTACATTATGTCTCATCCTCGCTCTAGATGAATATCGGCGCAAACGTCAACGCCACAAGGGACATCACGTTAATAAGGATATTCATTGATGGGCCGCAAGTGTCCTTGAAAGGATCGCCCACGGTGTCTCCGATGACCGCATTTGCATGAATGGTAGTTCCCTTTCCACCATATGCACCTGCTTCTATATATTTTTTAGCATTGTCCCATGCTCCGCCAGAGTTTGACATCATGATTGCAAGCATGAATCCTGAGATAAGAGCGCCAATTAGCATGCCACCAAGAGCCTCTGGACCAAGGGTAAGTCCTACTATAAGTGGTGCTGCAACGGTGATTATGCCCGGAGCAAGCATCTTTTTTAGTGCAGATTTTGCAGAGATGTCAATACAGCGCTCGTAATCTGGTTCTGCAGTTCCTTCCATTATGCCGGGAATCTCCTTAAACTGCCTCCTTACCTCTTCCACAATATCAAAAGCAGCCTCGCCCACCGCCTTCATTGAGAGCGATGAGAACAGGTAAGGCAACATGCCTCCTATGTAAATGCCTATGATGACAATAGGATGTGTCAAATCAATAGTCGATAGCCCCACAACCTTGGTGTAGGATGCCGTAAGCATAAGTGCTGAAAGTGATGCGGCGCATATCGCAAATCCTTTTCCCATAGCTGCGGTGGTGTTACCGGCCGAGTCAAGGGCATCTGTTCTCTTTCGTACCTCTGGCTCTAGTGCGCACATCTCAGCAATGCCGCCGGCGTTGTCCGCCACAGGGCCATATGCATCCACGGCAAGTGTCATTCCGACAATAGATAGCATTCCGACAGCTGCCATAGATATGCCAAAGAGGCCGGAGAGTGAGTATGTTATGTAGATTGTAGCAGTCACCACCATTACGGTAAGTGCTGTTGACTGCAGCCCTATTGCCATTCCAGAGATGATATTTGTCGCAGAACCCGTCTTTGCAGATGATGCCACCCACTGGACCGGGCCGTGTTTCTCCCCTGTGTAATATTCAGATATCTCCCCTATTATGGTACCTGCCACAAGCCCGCTCACAAGAGAGAAGAATATCTTTGGGTCGCCCAGCATATTGTCTATAATAAAGTATGACCCTATGATCATAATAACACTAGTAGCTACAATTCCTTTGATAAATGCGGAATGAGGGCTTGATTGCTCGTTTGGAAGCTTCACAAAGAATGAACCAATAATAGCGGCAATAACGCCCATTCCTGCAATAGCAATTGCTAGTCCAGATGCCTCATTGCCAATTGTTAAGTATCCTATGGTAAGACCGGATATTATAGAACCAACATAAGACTCAAAAAGATCGGCCCCCATTCCTGCAACGTCCCCGACATTGTCACCGACATTATCAGCAATAACAGCCGGATTCCTCGGATCATCCTCCGGGATGTTTGCCTCTATTTTCCCTACAAGGTCAGCCCCAACGTCTGCTGCCTTTGTGAATATGCCTCCACCCACTCTGGCAAACAGGGCAATTGAGCTTGCACCAAGACCAAATCCGTGGATGATCTCTGGTTCCCCATAAACATAATACAATGCCGAAAGGCCAAGCAATCCAAGACCTGCAACGCTCATTCCCATAACAGTCCCGCTAGAGAAAGCAACACGAAGCGCATCATTAAGGCTCGTTCGCGCAGCCTCTGTAGTGCGCACATTGGCGCGGGTTGCAACGTTCATCCCTATGAATCCTGCAAATCCAGAACATATTGCACCTAAAATAAATGCAATTCCTGACTCTAATGAATGTTCAGGTAAAGTAATAACTATAATAACAAATACTACAATAGCAAATATAACAAGTGTCGTGTACTGGCGTTTTAAATATGCACTAGCCCCTTTTTGTATCAAAAGGGATATTTTGGTCATCTTCTCAGTTCCCGTGCTCATCTTCATGATGCGAGTAATAAGAAATAATGCAAAGATCAACGCTAATCCGCCACCTATAAATCCTAGCATCCACAATTCCACGTATATTCCTCCTATTATTGATTTTTCAAATTTTTATTAAATTAATTTAAATGTTTTGGTATTCGCCCTCGATAGCAAAATAACAACGCTTCTTAATGAACATGACAGGAGTCCCTATTGCACGAAGCCTTTTCTTGAGAGCGGAATCGTTTGTGGCAACAACTGCCTTGTGGGAAGATGCATAATCAACAAGACTGTCATCCACATGCCCATAAAGCTCTAATGTGCCAAACTGCTCCGATAACTGAAGCGCAACACGACGCATCTTGTCCTCCTTCCCTTTAAGGTTCAAGGACAAAAGCTCCATACGAACGTTTGCAGGCACCACTATGCGATGATTGCACAAGATGGTGTCATGGATAAAGTCAAGCGATATGCCAAAACCAACGGCGCTGATAAGAAAGTTCGTGTCAAGTATGACTGGTATCTCACTGTTCTTTGATGATGCCATGCCCTACCAGTCTCCAGCGTCCTCCTATTCTCCTAGAAATGGCCACGCGTTCGCCAACACTGCTGCAGATAGGGAGTTTGAGGTTTAACTTGGAGACCTTTCCAGGTGCGGCAACGATGCCTATGGTCTTGCCAGTCCCGATGTTAAGCATAAGAGACTCGCCTTTTCTGATGCCGACCACCTTTGTTTCATCCTCAGAGCCTACTACGCGCTCAAGCATGTGCACTTCAAGCATTAATGAATCCCATACCGGCGGAAGCGTCCCTGGATTCCCAACCATACAACCTGCAAGAGAGTCCGACTTTGTGACAGATGGATCGAGATTTGTGCCTATGGCAAGCAGTCCTCCGGGGACAGCCTTCTCGAGTTTTATTGCGCCTGTTGAAAGGGAAACTATAGTTGTTCTCAAAGGGGTGAAAACCATCTTTAAATTGTCCTTTGTCATAAGGCCGGGGAGTATCTCTACATCCTGCCCAACACATAATGTTCCTTGTACTAGTGAACCTCCAAGAATACCGCCTATAAGATTCTCTGGCGCTGCACCCGGTCTATTGGTGTCAAACGAACGGGCAATATGCATCAACGCGCCATCGTCTGCCTTGGGTTGGGGTGTAGGAATATACTGCTCTATTGCTTGGATCAATAATCCGATGTTAACGCTATGCTGTGCAGATATCGGGATTACAGGGGCGTTTTCGGCCACTGTGCCTTTTGTAAACTCGCGTATCTGATCATGATTTTTAATAGCCTCATCCTTAGATACCAGCTCTATCTTATTTTGTGCGATGATTATGTTCTTGACACCTATTATATCAAGTGCCATTAGATGCTCACGCGTCTGGGGTTGCGGGCATTTCTCATTTGCCGCAATCACAAGAATGGCGCCGTCCATAAGCGCTGCCCCTGAAAGCATGGTTGCCATAAGGGTCTCATGGCCCGGTGCATCGACAAAAGATACTTTTCGAAGGACTTCGGCCTCCATTTCACATGATTCACATGTTTCTGAGGAGGTATAGCAATTAGGCTCCTCACAATTAGGGCATTTCCTAAAAACCGTATCTGCATAACCCAATCTTATTGTAATTCCGCGCTTGATCTCTTCTGAGTGCGTATCTGTCCACACACCAGAAAGCGCTTTTGTAAGGGTCGTCTTCCCGTGATCTACATGACCTATCATGCCTATGTTTATTTCTGCCTGTTTGTTATCTGTTATAAATACCACCTAATCGGTATCTTTTGTTTCATTCTTTTTTTCAACAACCTTTTTTGGCTTCTTTGGTGCTGGCTTCTTCTTTGGAGCTTTCTTTGCAGCAGGGGCTTTCTCCTCTGGAGCCTTCTTCGGCTTCTTAGCTGCTGGCTTCTTCTTTGGAGCTTTCTCTGCAGGAGGAGCTATCTCCTCTGGAGCCTCTTTAACAGATTCCTCTTCAAGCGGGAGCTTTTCTTCTATGATTTCGGTCGCAACTTTCTCTTCAACAGCCTTCTTAGGTGCTGTCTTCTTCTTTGGGGCTTTCTCTGCAGGAGGAGCTATCTTCGTGTTTATCTGCACAATATTTTCAGTGATAGTTTCACTGCACACACGCTTCTTCTCCCTTACTCCCTTATCTTTTGACCTGCACCCTACGCCGCCTGCCAAAAGCAGCTTGATGCGCCTGATGCCGTGCACGCCCTTCCTCATTGGAAATCCGTCACTATCAGACCCGCCAGTTATTAATAATTTATCGGGAATGCCCACAAGGCTTCCCTCAAATGACTCACCAATTTTATAACCAATGAACTTCTCGGCCTCTTCGCCTTTGAGTTCCTTTTGTTCTGTCTTACCATTAGGATATGAAACAACTAATTTAATTTCCATTAATCCACCCCGTGAATAAATCTTTTTTCTTTAATTTTGATAAAAAGGATACTACCTCATCCTCTTCAGGAGTTAACTCTATGCTTTCGAGCTTATCAATATTCGATTTAGGCATATTGATATATAAAATTTCGCCTTCATGTATATGTCTTCCAACTATCGGGCCGTCTATAGACATCGCTACCTCGCTGCCTGCCTTTGCCTCCTTGAGAAAATCATTGTGTTCCTTGATAGCCTTTATACGCCCCACACGAATGCCTTCTTCGTTTATTATCTCAAGCTTTGGCCTGATCGTCCCTGCCAGTATCTCAACACCGACAATGGCTGGTTTTGCATTCCTGAAAACATGCTGGGGCATTATCCTAAACTTGCCAGGCATTATAAGGCCCATCTTTTTACGCCCCTCATCCTCTTTCTTCTTGTTCTTGATATATTCCTCATAATCTTCCATTAGCTTGTAGATTATCTTTGATCTGATGATAGGGATATCTGCCTGTTTGGCCATGAACTCTATTTCCTCATTGACATTGACGTTAAAGGCAACTATAACAGCATCAAAGACGTTCTTCTCCGCCACTGATACTGCCTCAATGACATCTTTTTTCAATACATCGCCAATGTCGGCATTTCGTATTGGTATGTTCTTGGCCCTAAGGATCCCGACGATTGCCTCAAGGCTGCCAAGCGTATCCGCCTTTATAATAAGGCCGGTCGTATCCCTGCTTATCCTAAAGCGCCTTATCTCATCAAGTATCTCTTTTTTGGCCTCTTCTATGTTGCCGGCAGCCACTAGAAGGGGCGAACCTGACAAGACCTCGTCAAGCCCCTGTGCCGCAATTTTTATGCCTGCCGCACTGGAAACCTCATCGACTGTTTCGAACTTGAATCTTGGGTCGCGTATCTCATCGAGCGGCTTGGGTTTGAGGAGCGCCCTGACCTTTGCCTGTATTATCCCGTTTCTGCCCCCAACTATTATTATGTCGCCAACACGCAGCGTCCCATCATATATTATGGTATCAAGCGTCATGCCAAAACCAAGCGTTTCCTTGACCTCTAGCACAGTTCCCTTTGCCGGGCCCCCAATATCTATTTCAAGCTTGCTTTCAAGGAATCTTTGGGACAGGCCTGCTATTAGCATCATCGCCTCAGGAGCCCCCACGCCAGATATGGCAGAAGCAGGGACAATAGCAATAGATTTTGTGAAATCCTTTATCTGGTCGTAGCGCTGGGAGTCAAAGCCATGTTCATACATTGCGCCAATAAACTCCCACACCTTGTTGTCTATTTCCTGGCGCACCCTTGTTTCCTGGGCGTTGTACGCCTTAATAAACGACGCTTCCCCCGCATCCTTCCATCCGTATATGCGATCTATCTTGTTGAGGACCACTATAAAAGGCGTCTTGAACTGCTTCAAGATAGTAAGCGACTCTATTGTCTGGGGTTGCAGCCCCTCGTTGATGTCGACAATAAGGACGGCTATGTCTGCCAAGCTTCCTCCTCTTGAGCGAAGCGTGGTAAATGCCTCATGGCCTGGTGTATCGATAAAAAGTAATCCTGGTATGCCTATCTTTTGTTTTTCCAGAAGCGTTCCGCATATGTTGCATATAATATCGAACGGGATCTCCGTAGCACCGATATGTTGGGTTATTCCGCCAGCCTCATGGCTTGCGACCTTTGTGCCCCTAATCCTGTCAAGCAGGGTGGTCTTTCCATGGTCAACATGCCCCAGTACAGCTACTATTGGCTGACGTATCATCTTCACATACCTACAGTCGTTTATCTTCGTTATAGGAAAATACTTCGTCTGGTGTAAAATACAGCGCTATCTCGCGTGCCGCAGACTCCTGGGAGTCTGATGCGTGCAGGGTATTATAGATATTATCACCCTTCACATAGCCATAGTCGCCGCGAATTGTCCCTGGTCCTGATTTGAGGGGATTTGTGGCCCCTGCAAGCTTTCTAGTAACGGCGATGGCATCCTCTCCCTCGACTACTGCCACAAGGACAGGGCTCATGCCTATATATTCGATCAAGGATCCAAAGAACGGCTTATCTATATGTTCTGCATAATGCTCCGTAGCAATGTCTTTTGTTATGTGGATCATCTTCATTGCCACGAAACGGTAGCCCTTTTGCTCAAATCGTGACAGGACATTACCCATGCATCCACGCAAAATAGCATCTGGTTTTAGAATAATAAGTGTCTGCTCTATCATAGTATACGCCCCTATTTCTTGAGACGCTGCTGCTTCTCTGCCTTGTATTTCTGCGTCCATGTCGTGGTTCTAGGCTTCCTCTTCAACACCATCATGTTCTTCTCGCATTTGCTTGAGCAAAAGTAGAGTACAGCTCCGCCCTTCTTGACATACATCTTTCCGGTTCCTGGCTCTATTTGCTCTCCACAAAATGTACAATCCATCTTTCTCGGCATCACAATCACCTGGGTGTTCTGATTTCCTTGGCCTCGCGCTCTGTTTCTCTTAACATCAAAATATCGCCCTTTCGTATGGGGCCCTTTACATTTCGAGTTAAGATACGGCCTTTGTCGTTTCCATCAAGCACCTTGCACTTGACCTGGAATATCTCTCCTGTTACTCCGGTCCGAGTAACAATTTCAATGATCTCGGCTGGAAATCCCAATACTTCGGTAGACATTTGAATCACTTGAGCTCATTCACTTTAGTGATAATCTCAGAGACTAGGTTCTTGGCTTTCCCTTCCTTGACTATGCCGGATGCTGCAGTAGGGACCTCGATGCCTGTTGCCTGTCCCAGCTCGTCCTTTCGTGGAACAAATATGTAAGGGACGTTCTTCTCCTCACACAAGAATGGAATATGGGCAACTATCTCCTCTGGCGTTGTGTCTTCTGCTATTAGTACAAGTTTGGCAGTTCCGCGTTCTATATACTTGGTGGTCTCGTTTGTGCCTTTGGTAATTCTTCCAGTATCGCGGGCTTGCTCAAGCGCCTCGTAAGCTTTTTCAACAAGTTCCTTAGGAACATCAAATTTTTTCAACATGTTGTATCACCTCATCCTTCATTCGATGGCATTGCCATCTTCGGTCGATGATTTAAAAAAGAATCATCTTGCGTAAGAAAGTAAGAATAACTGTTTAAAAAGATTGTGGTTTATGTTTCCCCGAAATCCTAATTAAGAACAGACCGAATGATTAATGCCAAATAACTGCATTAATTTATGCTCAAAACTTTCTCAATCTATCCGAGAGCAGCACAGGCACTTCTATCTCCACTTCCTCTTCTTCCTCATCAAGCTTCTTTGAGTGCCGCCCCAAATACAATACAGCCACAAGAACGAGAAGCAAGAGGGGAAGCACAATATACAGCACACGATCGGGTATGCCTTTTGAGCGAGTGTTCACCTCGTTGGAAAATCCTGATTCCTCGTCCCCTGCAAATGCCGAGACCATATATGTGTGGCGTTTGTTGTCTGATACGTCATCAATGTACGTAGTTGTGTTTGCAGGAAGCCTCACATGGCGGATATTGTCACGGTAAAGCAAATATCCTTCCTCAAACTCATTTGTGTCCGTCCACGAAAGGTGCGCAAGGTCCCCATCGATATCCACCATGAGGTCTGTTGGAGCAGCAAGCGGCTGTGAAGAAAGAATGAATAGCAAGAGCAACGAGGAGAAAATAGCGTTCATGAAAATCCTAAATTATACTTATTATTAAATATTGCCTTTCAAATTGTGAAATGTTATAAAAAAATAGGTAAATATCCCTTATAATTATGGCATTCGTATGTGGGTGTATGAAATCAAACTGCACACTGCACGACTTTATGGCGTTTCTGAAGTTTTCATGCGGATTCTCCTTTGATATTAACAGGCATACTTTCGGGGAGAGGATAAAATTACAAAAATATGTTTTCATGGCAACTAAAATGGGGCTTTCCCCATCACTCCCGCTAGATTACAGCATGTATATCAGAGGGCCGTATTCCAGCACGCTTGCCGACATCTACTTCAATTCAGTAGAATGGGAGAAACCCATCTTTGACACAAAAGAATTTGATGCAACAAAATTCGTGTCAACACTTGAGGATAAGGATGCATATTGGTTGGAGGTGGCATCCACAATAGTATACGTGATATACCACTCGCTTGCACATTATGAACGTGATCTGGGAAAAGAAGATGTAATGGCGCGCGTACGGCAGTTGAAAGACTATGACAAACAGGACATAGAAATGATATACGACTCATTGAAAATGTATGACCTGATATAAATTGGCTTTGCACATAAACTATCAAAAGTTCATGCTCATTCGCACACAGGGCACATTGCCATGCGTACCGGATGCAAGCTGACATCCTCTATCCCCTCGGCGAAAACTTTGGGGAATGCCTTTTTTATTATATTATATGCCGCGTTCACATCGGCATTGATTACCTTTCCTTTTTCTGATTGGAAGAGGCCCCTGCAAATCCTCCTTCCCTTGTAGCTGCCATGCCTTTCAATCGGCTCGCCGTCAAGGAATGAGCACATGCTGGTGTATGACTCGTCTTGAAGGACAACTTCTATGCCG
Organism: Methanomicrobia archaeon; assembly: GCA_030603445.1. Classification (GTDB taxonomy): domain Archaea; phylum Methanobacteriota_B; class Thermococci; order Methanofastidiosales; family NM3; genus NM3. The sequence continues at coordinate 42,175 of JAUVXU010000011.1, forward strand.
TTCTCTTCGGACTTGTAGGCTATCTGCTTCAAAAGGGTATGGTAGGGTATTTGGACGAACCCTTGATTTGTCCTTCGGCCGAGCTTGATATTTTGTTTCCACCCCTCGTTATATCCGATGACGATAGAAGACGCCCCCACCCTGCAGGCATGCCAGACGAGCAGCTTGCTCATATGGTGGAGGGCGTTTCTTACCTTCCTGTTCCTTTTTTCAGAGAGTCTCTTTATCCTCTTGGTCGTCCTCTGTCCAGACCTTGCGCATATTGATCTTAGGCGGGCAAGCTCCTTGTTGTAGTACTGATTCATCGACTTGAGAGCTCCACCCTTGACGATCCAGGGCCTGTTGCCCTGATCATCCACCACGGTCATGACGTTCTCAAGCCCGATGTCCACACCAAGCACGCATCCGGCCATTCTTTTGTTTACATTTACTTCCTTCCCATAGACGATCTCCGCCACATACGAGGAGCCCCTTGGGATTATTCGCACCATCTTGACGTCTGCGCCCTCCGGCAGCTTGTGCCTTATAGGGTATCGCCCCACCTTCTTTGGCAAAAGGACCTTTCCCCCGCGGTGCGAGATGTGATTTCGGGGGAATCTTATCATTATCTCCCCGTCCCTGTCCTTGTAGCGGGGCGGCCTTGGCCTGCCAAGGAAGCGGAACGGGTCACTGCCATACGACCTCATGGAGCTGAAAAAACCTCTCCACGCCTCATGAAGTGTCCTTAAGACCTCGTTTGCAACGAGCGATGGAAGCCCCCTGTACTCCTGGTCGTGCTTGATTATGTGGTAGAGTTCATTATGTGCTATGTAGCGTCCATTGCTGAAGTACTCCTGGCGAACGATGTAGTTGGCATTGTTGTATACGTTCTTGGCCTTGTGGCACCAGTATGAGAAGTGATCGTCCTTGAGGACCACCTGCTGCGTGCGCGTGACGTACATGATTAACATTGAAATAATAACAATAAAAGCCCATAGAAAGAGAGCAGGGGTAAAGTGAATGTAAGTTTATGTTCACTTTCTGATACTTTATGTTCAGTAGTACCCTTTATGTGCAAAGCCAGTTTTTACGAAACATTAATAATGCCAAGAGTTTCTAGAATAAATGCAGTAGGACGCTAAAGAAGGTTTATCTCTGATTCCTTTGTTGTCTTTAGTACCAGCACGGTATGCGTATTTTCCACAAAAGGGTGGGATTGTACGCGTTTAAGGAAATCATTCAGCTCTTCCATGTTGAGGAAAATTGATATCAATACAGCATCGTATTGTCCTGTGACATTGTATATGGTGATTATATTTCTCTCTTCGCGGAGCTTATCGGTAACTTCAGGATACTTGCCGTTGGCTATCTTCAGAGTCGTTGCAACGACCAATTTGTAGCCAAGCGCCTCATAGTCCACTATGGCCTTATATCCCTTTATGATGCCTGTGTTCTCAAGATGGCGTATCCTATTTACCACCGTACCTATGGAAACATTTGCTTCCCTAGCTAGAATGCGCACAGGCGTTCGAGCGTCTCGTAATAGCTCACGAAGTATTATCCTGTCGGTGTCATCTGCAAGATGTGTATCCATAAACCATCTTTAAATGAACAAATATATAAATTTTTTGTTTAAAAATATAAAATGTTCAAGATAAAACAAAATATTTATAAAGAACCTCAATAAATATCCTTTAATTTACATATGCATTTATTAAAATATATACCTAGGTGATTGTTTGGCAAAAAATATAGTTGAGAAGATAATAGACAGGCATCTTATTGAAGAGAACGAACATGAGATAGGCATAAGGATAGACCAGACACTCACTCAAGATGCCACAGGGACCATGGTATACTTAGAACTAGAAACTATAGGCATTGACAAAGTTAAGACAGGCCTTTCTGTAAGCTATGTCGATCACAACACCCTTCAATGCGGATACGAGAACGCTGATGACCACCTGTACCTTAGGACTATTGCAGACAAGTTCGGGATTATCTATTCGCGGCCAGGCAACGGCATCTGCCACCAGGTCCACCTGGAACGATTCTCATCATCCTACAAGACCCTGTTAGGCTCTGACTCGCACACGCCCACCTGCGGGGGTGTTGGATGCTTATCAATAGGGGCCGGAGGCATTGATGTGGCAGCAGCAATGGCAGGGGAGCCTTTCTACATGCCCCGCCCAAAGACCATGCTTATCGAACTTTCAGGCAAGCTGCCGCCAACATGTGAAGCAAAGGACATAATACTCTACATCCTATCCAAGCTAACAACCAAGGGGAACGTAGGGTTTATCATTGAATATGGTGGCGATGGTGTAAAGACCCTCTCTGTCCCAGAAAGGGCAACTATCTGCAACATGGGGGCAGAACTCGGCGTTACCACATCAATATTCCCTTCAGATGAAGTGACAGAACAGTTCTTCGAGGCGCAGGACCGCGATAAGGACTTTAGAAAGCTAACAGCAGACAACGGGGCAAAATATGACAAGACCCTAAAAATAGACCTAGGAAGCATGACCCCTATGGTTGCAAAACCGCACAGTCCGGACAATGTGGTTGCTGTAAATGATGTAGCCGAAACACCTGTACAGCAGATATGCATCGGGTCATGCACCAACTCTTCATTATACGACCTGACCGTTGCAAATTCCATACTCAAAGGGGAAAAAGTGCCTGCAGATACAGACCTTGTGATAGCCCCTGGGTCCAGGCAGGTGCTTTTGACTGCAGAGAAAATGGGCATCATATCATCTCTTGTTGAGTGTGGTGCGCGCATCATGGAACCAACATGCGGATTTTGTATTGGCAATGGGCAATCGCCCCAGACAAACTCCAATAGCTTAAGGACAAACAACAGGAACTTCTTCGGGCGTTCTGGCACCACATCAGCAGGTGTTTTTATCTCCGGTGTGCGTGTTGCTGCCGCATCGGCCCTGAAAGGAAAGATAACTATGCCAAAGGCAATAGATGAGGAAGATGAGGAAATATCGGGCTCAAAGATGCTTGTTGGACTAAAAAATGATGACTCGATGTTCATCCGGCCGACAGGCAAGGTGGATGTCATAAAAGGCCCTAACATAGGGCAGCCGCCAAAAGGTATGCCCATAGGAGACGTTATATCCGGTGTCGCAACGATAAAAGTAGCTGACAAGATAACAACAGACGATATCATGCCGGCAGGATCGCGCCTAAAGTACAGGTCAAACATTGCCAAGTACGCAAAGTTCGTATTTGAGAACCTTGATGATAAATTCCATTCGCGTGCTGCTGCACTAAGGGATGAGGGAAAGGCAAACTTCATAATAGCGGGTGCATCCTATGGCCAGGGGTCTTCCAGGGAACATGCCGCAATATGCCCTGCATACCTTGGAGTAAAATGCGTCATATTCAAATCCATAGAAAGGATACATCGCGCCAATCTCATTAACTTCGGCATTTTGCCACTTACATTTGTTGATAAGAGGGACTACGAGATCATAGAAGAAGGGGACGAACTCGAGCTGCATCAGGTGCATAGGGATATCAAGGACTCGCAGTTCATCCTATTTAACATTACCAAAAACAGGAAGATTCGCCTTGAAAGCACATTCTCAGATAGGGAAAAGAAGTATCTATATGCAGGCGGAAAACTGCACGCAATAGGGGGGTAAAAGACAATGACATACGAAGTGACACTAATAACAGGCGACGGCATAGGACCGGAGATTGCAAATGCCACACGATCTTGCATAGATGCAACAGGGGTGGATATCAACTGGCACATCAAGGAAGCCGGGATAGATATCTACAATGAGTGCGGGGACCCGCTTCCAAAAGATGTCATTGACTCCATAAGAAAAACAAAGGTTGCGATAAAGGCCCCAATAACTACACCTGTCGGAAAGGGTTTTCGAAGCGTTAATGTCAGGCTTCGCAAAGAACTTGACCTTTACGCATGTTTGAGGCCCTGTAAGAGCTACCAAGGCGTGAACTCAAGGTATGATGACATAGACCTGGTGATCGTAAGAGAGAACACTGAAGACCTTTATGCAGGCATAGAGTTCGAAGAAGGGAAAAAAGAAACTTCGGACCTCATAGAAAAGATACATTCCTTAACAGGGAATAAGATAGCAATGGATTCGGGGATATCCATAAAGCCAATATCTATAAGGCGTTCTGAGCGCATCGTGCGCTTTGCTTTTGATTATGCGCTTGAAAATGCCCGAAAAAAAGTAACGGCAATCCATAAGGCAAACATAATGAAGTACTCAGATGGACTGTTCCTTAGTGTTGCCAGGCGTGTTGCAGAGGAATATCCTGAAGTGGAGTTTGAGGACTATATCGTTGATAACATGTGCATGCAGCTTGTGCAAAAACCACATCTCTATGATGTGCTTGTCCTTCCAAATCTTTATGGTGACATACTCTCCGACCTATGCGCAGGCCTTGTTGGGGGCCTGGGTGTAGCTCCGGGGGGAAATATAGGAAAAGATATGGCGGTATTTGAGGCAACGCATGGTTCTGCACCAAAGTATGCCAAAAAAAACGTTGCCAATCCAACAGCCCTTATACTAAGCGGTGTGATGATGCTTCACCACTTAGGCGAGAAAGAAGCAGCAGACAAGCTTGAAAAAGCCGTTGCAAGCGTAATTGCAAAGAAGAAGGACGTAACATTTGACCTAAAAGAGGACAGAAACGATCCAACAGCCGTGGGCACGCAAGAAATGGCCCAGGCCATAATAAAGAGGATGAGGTGAGATTGATGGATAAAATTGAAAGTTTATATCATTATGTCGATGAGAACGACAATATACAGAAAGATTACTATTCAAAATACAATGTAAAGAGGGGACTAAGAAACGCTGACGGCAGCGGTGTACTAGTGGGGCTTACGAACATCTCTGCCGTATATGGATTCCACAAAATAGACGAGGACACATTTCCCATAGATGGGGAGCTCTACTACAGAGGATATCTCATCAATGACGTAGTAAAAGGATTCCAAAAAGAGAAGAGGCATGGATTTGACGAATCATCGTTTCTTGTGCTTTTTGGCAAGCTGCCAACAAAAGAGGAGCTTGAGCTATATTCAAACTCGCTAAAAAAACGCCGGCACCTCACATCGAACTTCAACGAGAACATCATACTAAAGTACAATTGCAAGGATATCATGAACGTTCTTGGGAGAAGCGTGCTTTCACTCTATTCCTTTGATGATAATCCAGATGAGCTCTCGATAAACAATCTTATGAATCAATCAATAAACCTTATAGCAAAGTTTCCCACAATCACCGCATACTCTTACCACGCGCTCAGGCACAAGTTTTATGGTGAAAGCCTTGTTGTCCATCATCCGCGTGACGATCTTACCACCATTGAGAACTTCCTTCACATGCTTCGGCAATCAGGAGAGTTCACAAAACTTGAGGCAGACACGCTTGATTTAGCCCTTGCCCTGCACGTCGACCACGGAGGTGGAAACAACTCAACATTTACCACTCATGTAGTAAGCTCAAGCGGAACAGACACATACTCCGCCATATCCGCCGCAATTGGATCGCTTAAAGGGCCGTTGCATGGTGGCGCAAACAGGTCAGTAGCGGACATGATAGATGACTTCAAGACCAACATATCCGATTGGTCGGATGAAGGGGCCATTGCAGAACATATGAAAAAGATCCTAAGAAAACAGGCATTTGATAATAGCGGGAAGATATACGGGCTTGGGCACGCAGTCTACACCAAGTCGGATCCCAGAGCTGTTATACTAAAGGAACAGGCAAAGGAGCTGGCAAAGGACAAAGACAGATACGATGAGTTTTTGATCTACGACGCCATAGAAAGAATGATGCCAGACGTGTTTGAAGAAGTAAAAGGGTACAGGAACATAATATCCCCCAATGTTGACTTCTACTCTGGTTTTGTCTATAACTGCTTAGACATACCAAGGGAGGTCTACACCCCGATGTTCGCAATCGCCCGTATCGTCGGGTGGTGCGCACACCGCATAGAGGAAATACGCAACGGGCATAAGATAATACGCCCAGCCTACAAGAACGTTGCAAAGATAAAACAATACGTATCGTTGGAAGAGAGGACTTAATGCCTCTTTTCAATACTTTTTTTAATCTTCCGGGGTGTCCAAAGGCAGCGAGATTTCTGCCGGAACGCCTCTTAACTCAAGATATTCCATCTCATCAAGCGACATTAATCCAAGAAGAAGGAAATCGTCAAAGCTTGAGTAGATAAATATCTCCCACTCATCCTCCCAGGAGATGCTGTCGCGTGCTTTCTTGTCAAGCTTTAGCATATGCTTTCTGGATTTTAGGATGCGTGCAGTCCCATAGGGCTTTAAGGAGCGGAAGTTCTTTCCTTTCCAGAACGCCCGTTTAAGTAATATCATGTTGTCAGTTATCTTGAAAACAGCAAAAAGATCATCGGCTGGTTCCACATCTTCTGGTAATGGGATCCAGCAAGCCTTCTCATCTATCTTTGCAAATGTCGCGCCCTCATATTCAAAGCTTGTGACAGTGAATATTAAACTCCCTCCACAATACGATTCAATCGCACCAAGAGGAGAAACGAATTGCAGGCCCCCTGCTTATCATTCATGGCATCGAAAAGGTCGTCTATTTGTTCAAGAAGTTCCTGTCTGTCAATGCTAAACGAAGTATTGTTCAAATTGGCAATGATATTGTTGATACAATAGTCAACTAGATCCGGCCTCTTTATTCGTTTAAGCATCTTGAATGTCTGCTTGTTGACATAAATTGGGTAATACTCTACCTCCTCCTGCCATACGATACGCGCCGGCATATTTTCCCAGTTTCCTTTCATGTCCCCCATCTTGTCAACTCCTCTTGTGTGTGATATGCACCTTATAAAACAAGCATGCCATTGGCGCATTTTTATTTTAGGGCTAATATAAATCTTTCGCAGAGGTTCTTGACAACATGAACGGGAGAGAAAAAATATCAGCCAAAACTAGAAACTAAAAAATAAGGCAAATGATAAAGAAAAACTAAATTAAAAAAATCTCATTAGCCCATAAATAATTTCTTAACAAAAGGAATCATGTTGCTCTTTGAAAATACGAATATGCGCGCCCCGGGTTCTATCTCTGTGTCTCCCTTGGGAATAAACAATTTTTCATCACGGTATATGGCAACGACTATGAAGTCCTTGGAAGGTATCTCCTTGAGTTTCTTGTGCACCACAGGAGAGCGTTCTCCAACATCCATTTCCAATATCTCTGCCTGCCCTCCGCCAATGACCGTAAGGTCGATAACGTCTGGGCGCATGATGAATCGCTCTATATACTGTGCAGCGGTAAGCTCAGGGGACACTACAACACTAACACCAAGTTTGCGGAAGATCTCAGATTTCTGGTAGTCTGTCACGCGAGCTATTGTCACCTTGACGCCATACTCTTTAGCAAGCAAGCACCCGGTGAGATTGGAACCATCATCACCTGTTACCGCAACGAAGGCGTCGGCCGTGAATATGTTGACCTCCTCCAAACCCCTAATCGTAGTACCATCCTCATTTACGACCAATGCATCAAGATCTGCTGATATATTTGTTGCACGATCCTTTGAAGACTCTAGCACCGTGACCTCGTGGCCTCGATTTACCAGAGACTTAGCAAGATTGTACCCAATCCTGCCTCCCCCCATTAGTATGATATACATATATTCACCTTATGGATGATCTCTTCTCTTTACCTAATAATAACTTTATCATCTTCGCATAGGAAGGGCGCGTTATGAACACCCCGGCCAATATCCCAATGATAGTAACTATTGCAAATCCCCTCAAGACACCTAGCTGCATGTATGCAAGAGGCACCATTGCACATATCGTTGTAGCGGCTGATGCGAAGATTATTGAAAATGCCCTTGAAACACGTTTCGTAAGGCTTGTTCTTAGTTTGGTGTCGGCGTCCTCGCCACGAAGGACCTCATCAGTTATTATCACCATCTGGTCCACCCCTGTTCCAAGGGTCGCAAGCACACCTGCAATAGATGGCAGGTCTAGCTGATGGCTGATAAGCACGGCCACGCCCAATACTATGATAGTTTCGCTAAACGCTGTTATAAGCAGTGGCAGCACTATCTTCTTTGACTTGTACCTCAAGTAAACGATAAGTCCTACGGCAAGTATTGCGCCTATGCCTGCAAGCACTATCTGCTTAAGGAACATACTGCCAAGAGCCGGTTCTGTGTATCCTTTTGAAACTATCCTCTGTTTTACAGGCAATGCGCCTGCATTAAGCTGGATCCATAGTATGCGCGCTCTGTCGCGATCCTCAATACTGGTCCCAAAAGAAGCGCTGAGATTTTCTCCCTTCCAAGTTCCATTCTCTATAGAGTATGCAAAATCGGAGGATAATGGGGCATCAAACACTATCTGGTCGTCAAGTAGCATGACTATATGGTGTGATGCAGGATCTGTTGTTGCACCATAAAGGATGCATTTTTCAGAAAACTCCTCTGCGCCTTCTTTTGTAAGAGTGAATGGAACCTGCCATTGCCGCACCTGATTAAGGTTTGTGTAATGGTCAACATTCTTTATCTCATCCCCGGTCACTATAAGGTCTAGAATATCTTCCTTTAGATTTGTGTCACCAGATGTTGTATCGACCTTGCTCACTACTATTTTTATCTCGAACTTCCCTTGTTCTGTCACGAGTTGCTCTGCCTCATAGAGCTCTGTTGCAGCAAATGATATCTCAATATACCTGTTGTCGCTTATCGTCTTTACAGGTATGTCGGAGAGTCCCAGGTAGTTGAGTTTTGTGGAGATGATATCCCTCGTCTCCTGTGTGGTCTCTGGAGAGACCCGATTTAGGAATTTGGAGACTGTCGCAAGGTCATCAAGCTGTTGGGCATACCATTCGAGAAGGTATTCCACAAACTGATAATCAATGAGGTCGTTGGCAAGCATTTCCTCTTCCTCTGTAAGTGATCTTCGCACCTCAAACCAGTCTTCCCCCTCAAAATTCACAAGAGTTACCTTGCTGCCATTTGTGATGTTACGCAGCAGCTGTGCATGTGCCTGCCTCTCACTTACCTCCACCACAAAGGTGTTCTCCTCGTCATCAAATGTTACACTAGCCCATGTTATTGCTGCATCTATTTTACTCTTGTTCGCCACAAGATCCTCTACATAGAATGTTACTGTATCCTCGCCCGAATCTGTAATGGAAAGTTGTATATCTGTAAGTTCCTCTATGAGATATTTGGCAATTAGATCGCGTTCTCCCTCCAGCTGCACGAGATTACCCTCAAGCTCTAATATTATTAAAGAGCCCCCGTCTATCTCGATACCAAAATCCAAATTAGAGTCAAAACCATCTCCAAAGGATGGATTAATGGCTATAATCGAACCTAAAAAAATCAAAAGCCATAATAATAATCGTGTATGGCGTAGAAATGATAGATTCATGCCCGTTGCCTCCTTTTAGGTGTTGATGTAGCCTGGCGCTCCAAGAACCACAAGAGGATTCCCGTATTTAGCATCCATGTATTTATCAGGTCTATTGTAAGTGCAAATATAAGAACAATCGCTATAGAATCAAGCGTCGGGTTCTGTGACACGAGAAACAATACTATGACTGCCGAAAGTGTTGTTAGTGTCATGGTGACCCCCGTCTTCATGGCGCTTTGCACCTTATTGTTAATATCTCCCCTACGCTTGAGGAGGCGTGTTGTTAGGAGGATATCAGAGTCGACGGAATAACCGATTACCATCAGTAGCGCCGCTATTGTGCCAAGGGTAAGCGTAACATTTAACAAACTCATCAATGCCATTGTTATCACGATGTCCGATGCTGCGGAAAGCACCACTGCCATACTTGGTATTGGGGTCCTGAATACCAGGAATACTATGATTGCCATTCCAATAAATGCAAAGATTATGGCTTTTATGGCAGTAGATTGGAATTCGCTTCCAACTGTAGAGTCAAATACAGAAAAAGAAAGCTGTGCATCTGGGTAGTTCTCCCTGAAGTAGAGCTCCATCTTTGATGAAGACACGCTTGTTGGCGCCTCCACAAACAGCAGCCCTGACTCAAGCCCTGTAGCTTTCTTTACATGTATATCTACTGAGCCAAACTCTTTTTGCAACAGTTCTTGAAGGGAGAGGGTGTCGGTGTCAATATTTCTAATTGTTATGTGGGTGCCACCTTCTAAATCGGTCCCGAGTGCGACACCATTGAAAATTATTAAAAGTATTGAACATAATAACAATGCCAAAGGAACACCGACAAGTATTTTTTTGTCTCTGCCGGTAATGTTGATTCTATCGATAATATTGTCTAAATTCATTGACTACACCATTTTTATGTGATTATTATCATTTGAAAACTTTTAGATTATAACAACTATAACATCATAGACACCACTTTTTAAACCTATCGATATATGTTATTTTTGGTGTTATTGTCCCTTATTTACTATAGGCGCCATACGCCATGATGCAAAACAGGGAAAAAAGCGATTTAAAGGCCATCCCCTTCTTGTTAGAAAGTGCAGGAGCCCATCGATAGATTTTAATAGCATGCTACAAACTTGACGATATGTCATTTAAACAAGGTGACAAGGTACTGCTTATTGATAACAAAGGCAAGAAGTTTATGCTTGACCTAGGGGAAAGAGATGAGCTACACACACACAACGGTATTGTGAAATTAACAGACATCCTCGGCAAGGAACCAGGTTTCAAACTTATCACGCACATGAACAAAGAGTTTTCCGTGCTTCAGCCCACGCTTGTCGACTATATTCAAAAAATGAAGAAGCTGCCGCAAACAATCCAGCTAAAGGATGCATGCCAGATAATCGCAAACACAGGGCTTTGCAGAGAACAAAATGTGGTTGAGGCAGGAGTTGGATCAGCGGCATTAACGATCTTCTTATCCTCCATCATATATCCTGGTACCATCACATCCTATGAGATAAGGGAAGATTTCGCTAACCTGTCGCGGAAAAATCTTGAAGCATATGGTGCAACGAACTCCATCATAAAGCTACAAAACATCTACGATGGGATAGATGAACGAAATATCGACCTAGTTGCGCTTGACCTTCCTGAACCTGAGAAGGTGACAGGACACGCACTTGAAGCCCTTAAGCATGGGGGATACATATTCTCATTCTCCCCGACTATTGAACAGGTGATACGCTTCAATCAATCTCTTGACAAGGAAAAATGGATAGAGATAAAGGCCATTGAGTGCATAACGCGCGAGTATGAAGTGAAAAATATGGGAACCCGCCCCAAGACCCTTATGCTTGGGCACACAGGTTACATGTCATTTGCCCGGAAAAAATAATGTTATTTTTAAGTATATGATAAATATGGATGCACCTGGGCCTTTTGCTAAGTGGCGCATATAGTGAACTAGCTATGATAGGTGCCCAATAGTGGGTAGTAGCAACCTGCATAGGTATAATTCCAACAGCATTGGTGTATGTGGCATTCGATCGTTCGCTTCGCCATGTAGGCGTTGTGAATGCAACCTCATTTAAGCTTCTTATGCCTATTTTTGCCGTTGGGCTCTCAATAACATTCCTTAATGAATCTATCACAAGATATATTGCAGTAGGATTCATTCTCGTGTTATCAGGCATCTTGACCATCCAATCCAGCTACCACTAAACAATAATATCAGGAAGTTTTAAAAAGAGCCTTTGTGTGCTATTTCTAAGAAGAGGAGATACCGTGGGACTAGAAACTGCAATATGGTTCATACTGCCAGCATATGTGGCCAATGGTGGCGCATGTGGGATTCACGGAAAACGTCCCGTGGATTTTGGGAAAAATGCTTGGGATGGAAAACGCATTGTTGGTGATGGCGTTACATGGGGTGGATTTGCATCTGGAACGACACTAGCAATAATAACATGCCTAATCCAGTTCTATATTGCCAAAGACCACTTTCCACTTTCTGATGCGACAGCATTCAATGCAGCTCTGCTAGGTTTCCTACTTGGGTTCGGGGCGCTCTTTGGAGATATGGCAGAAAGTTTCTTTAAAAGAAGGCTTGGCATTAAACGTGGCAATCCTCTCCCTTTACTTGACCAATGGGACTTTCTCATAGGGGCACTGGTATTCTCTTCACTTATAGTACAAATACCTTCAAAAGACATCGTGATCCTGTTCATAATAACGCCTGCCATACATTTCGGTACAAATTTTTTGAGCAATCGCGCAGGTCTCAAAGATGTACCTTGGTGAAACAATATGGAACAATGTGAAGTTTGTGGTAGGATGGCACATATCGTGCATGAATGTATTTTATGTAACAAAGCGGTATGCCCTACATGCTTTCGAATAGGAATAGGGACATGCAAAAAATGTATGCCGGGAAAAGCAAAAAGCTATTAATTTAACAAAACCATATGCCTTTATAAAGGGGCTTTGCACATAAACTTACGTTCACTTTCTGATGCTTAATGTGCAATTAGGTACTTTATGTACAAAGTCTTATAAAGGGAAATACTTTTAAAAGCCATTGCCCTAATGAAAAATATACTTTATAAAAAGGCCCGGTGATGTTTGATGGTAATGGTAACACTTGTAAGATGCAAAAAATGTAAAAAATGGTATGAGGACACAGAACTCAATGAATCCAACAAATGCGAAACATGCCAAAAAAAAGAAGAACAAAAAGCGTTATCTGCTGGTACTGGGGATATAAAACAACAATTCCTCAGATACATTGAACGTAGTGGTGCTACATCCCTAGAAACCCTGGCTAAAAAATATAGTAACAAAGTAACTTATGAGGAAACTGAACAAGCACTTGCAAAATTAGAGGAAAATAATAATATCCTGAAAAGAGAGAGCAAGAACAAGAAAGGAAAATTTGTTTATGAGATAGTAAAGGAATGATTATATGAAGGACGATGATGATTTTCATATAGAGGCTACAATTGTTAATGTTGTTGTATCTGCAGATATTCATGCTGATTTGGATCTAAACACCATAACAGCACGAATAGAGAGTACCGAGTTCGAACCTGAGCAGTTCCCTGGTCTTGTTTACAAACTTAAAGAACCCAAGACCTCAACGCTCGTGTTTTCCACAGGAAAACTCATTTGTACCGGAGCAAAATCGGTGGATAATGCAGAGAAAGCTATTCTCATAATTATTGACAATCTCCGTAAAATAGGTTTTGAGATAAATCAAAAACCAGACTTAAAATTACAAAATATGGTCGCAACAGCCAATCTAGCTGTGGAGCTAGATCTAGAGACACTGGTATTTGAATTAGATAATTGCGAATATGAACCTGAACAGTTCCCTGGTCTTGTTTACAGGGTCAAAGTACCAAAAGTCGCTATCCTTATTTTCAATACAGGACGCATAGTATGTGCAGGGGCAAAAAGCAAGGAAGATGTTGATAACGGTATTAAGAAACTAATAGAAGAACTCGAAAACATTGGAATTGAAATTAGGTGAATTAATGGCATATAAGCGCAATCAAGGCAGAAATGCACAATACAAGAATCAAGCAAAAAAAACGAAACGAAAACCATGTCTGAATATGCATCGCATCGATGATTTCAAATATAATCTTAAAAATATATTATCCGGGATTGATGAGAAAAACTTTGCACAGGTAAAGGGCATGATATATGCCAAGGCATCAAAACAAGATATAAAAGAAGCGAAAAAATACGTCACAGAAAAAGAAGAAGAAGGCATTATCCCAAATGAGACTGCAAAGAAGCTTATGCGCCTTTTGTCCAGGTTTAGCACATACAGATAATTAAGGTAGATTTGTATGTTAAGCGATGATGTAAAACGCGAACTTAATCGTAAGAATATGCATTATATCGGTCTTATCGTACCCATTTTATATTATTATACTTTTACCAAAGAAGATATGCTTGTATTCATTGGAGTTGCAATTGCTGCATTTGCTATTATCGACTACTGCAGGCTGCATACCAACATCAGATTCATCAACTACTTCTTCGAGGAACAGACGCACCCAAAAAAAATCATTATTAAGACATTAAACGGGAAAAGTATAGGAAGCGGGATAATGATCCCCACCTTTAACAACATAATGCGCTCATCAGAAAAACGCAGCATAGGTGCACACACCTTCTTTGCTTTAGGCACTTTTGTATGCATCCTATTATATCCTAAAAACATTGCAATAGCAGCCATTGCCGCACTTGTCATAGGCGACAGTATTGCTGCCATAGTAGGCAAAGCCATAGGAAAGCATATCCTCTACAAGAAGAAGACCATGGAGGGATTCCTATCATGCCTTGTGGTAAGCTTTTTTATCTGTTATTCCATCCTCCCGCTGTATATCGCTTTTGTCGGTGCTATTGCCACAGCGATAACTGAACTTGTCTCATCAAGGCTAAACGACAACTTGACCATCCCAATTATTGCAGGCGGATTAATGACGCTGGCAAATATTATTATTGGTTAATTGTATAAGTTTAGACATATCCTTATCAACCATATCTGCTGCCAAGCACAAAATTTATATTTTCTGCGCCTGAGAAAAGTATATGCCAAGACGCGCCCAACTATTCAGTGACGAAGTTCTTTTAGAATTATATAGTAAGGGCCTGGACGATTCTACAATAGCAAAGAAACTAGGCGTATCACAATCAGCGGTCAATTACAGAAGGGGAAAGTTGGGGCTTACATCCAACTACCAAAGGGACACTTTCTCCAATGAGTCGATAATATCTATGAACAAGAAAGGTCTTACAGATAGAGAAATCGCAAATATACTAGACGTATCACAATCGGCGGTAAACTATCGCCGCATAAAACTGGGGCTAGGCTCCAACTACAAGAAAAGAACTTTTTCTGATAAAGATTTCCTGTCTCTTTACAATGAAGGATTTTTAGATAGGGAAATAGCCGACAGTCTTGGTGTAACGACGGCCGCAATTAATTATAGGAGAGAGAGACTTTGCCTAATCTCAAACAACAAGCCAGTAGATGTAGAGCATTTCATTACAATGTATTACGCAGGGTTCCCAATCACAACAATAGCAGACACTATGGGAATATCCTTAGCAAAAGCATTTAAAACCAAAGAATATGTTGAAGTTAATGCAGAAGCAGCAACCACACAAGAAGGATAAAAAATGGCACTTGAGGCACTAAGCAAGGCTCTTACCGGTGCGTTGAATAGGATAACAAAGTCATCGGTAGTAGACAAAGAGACTATAAAAGAAGTAGCAAAAGACATACAGCGTGCCCTGTTATTAGCAGATGTCAACGTCCAGCTTGTTCTAGAAGTTACAAAAAACATTGAGAAGAGGGCAATAGAAGAAGAACTTCCAAGAGGCATTTCGCGCAAAGAACACATCGTTCGCATCGTTTATGAGGAGATCACGAAATTTCTTGGTGAAACTTCCGAGAAAATCATGTTGCAGGAGCCTGGCACGCCCACTATTTTGCTTATGGTGGGAATACAAGGTTCTGGAAAGACCACAACCACGGGCAAACTTGCACGCCACTTCCAGAAAAAGGGATTTAAGGTCGGTGTCGTCTGCACAGACACATGGCGCCCAGGCGCCTACCACCAACTTGAGCAGTACGTTGAACCAAGCAATATAGAGGTCTTTGGCGATCCGGACGAAAAGGATGCGATAAAGCTGGCAAAAGATGGCGTCGGCCACTTTAAGGAAAAGAAGTATGATATCATAATCGTAGATACTGCAGGACGCCACAAGGAAGAGAAAGACCTTATTGATGAAATGCGTGAGATAGCAGATGCCGTGCATCCTCACGATACAATACTTGTTATTGATGGAACAATAGGCCAACAGGCAAAACTACAAGCAGAAGCATTCAAGAACGCAACAGAGCTTGGGTCCATAATCATCACCAAACTTGATGGCTCCGCCAAGGGGGGTGGGGCGCTATCTGCTGTTGCAGCAACAGGTGCACCGGTAAAGTTTATTGGTGAGGGCGAACGCATCGAAAATCTAGAACCATTCTCCCCAGAGCGCTTTGTCGCGAAGCTTTTGGGATTTGGAGATCTAAAGACCTTGCTTGCCAAAGTAAAAGAGGCCACTGATGAACATGAGTTCTCAAAAAAAGACGCGCAAAAAATGATGAGCGGCAAGTTTACTCTCCAAGACATGTACCAACAGCTGGAGATGCTCTCTAAAATGGGGCCTTTAAAACAGGTATTTCAAATGATACCCGGTATGGGGGCAAATGTCCCAAAAGAACTCGTTGAGTCAAGCGAAGATAATCTCAAGAAATATAAGATAATCATGAACTCGATGAGCAAAAAGGAACTTAAGGATCCAAAGATGATCCACTTCTCCCGCATAAAGAGAATTGCACGCGGGTCCGGGACAAAGACGGACGAGGTAAAAGCACTGCTTACCCAATACGATATGATGAAGAAGATGATGAAACAAATGAATAAAAGGAAGATGGGCAAGATGCCGATGGGAAATATGTTCAAGAACTTGAACTTGAACGAGTAAATTACAACACGCAGGGTAAATGAAAAAAAAGTAAAAGAATGTTTCGCATATATTACAAATTTAACAGTTCGCGTTTTTTTATTTCAAATTCTTCTTGAGATATTATGCCTTCATCCATCAATAGTTTGTACTCTCTTATCTGATCTATATTAGATTTAGGACGATCAATTTCTTGCATTGCATGAGGGGCGGGTGTATTTACACCCCTAACTAAAGTTTCTGGTGGTTTTGAAAAAGTCCATTCTTCACCTAAAATACCTTTTTTTCTTTTTATTGAGATGGGCTCTATAGCAACTTTGTTTATTTCATTTTTCATTGATTCAATAACTTCTAAAATATGGTGATTTTTTATGTAAGAAACTGAAAATGAATTATCTTCACTTTCACTTTCTATTTCCAGTTTTCCCGTGATGGCGCCTTTTTTTCCCACCACATAGCTAATCTTAGAATGAGGAATATCAGAAAAATCATATCTTCCCAATACTTTTGTATCCAACCGAATAACTCGCTTGTTCGTAACTGCAACATAAGTGGGGTGGACTAATGCATACGTTTGAACACAACATGCCACTTCTTCACCGGGAGTTAGATTTTTTTCCAATGATTTTGGAATAGAATTCATGATTTTATTTACTTAAAAAAGAGTATATATGCTTTTTGTATATATTGATAGTTTAAAACTTTTTTATTTTATCTAAAATCGGTGCAAAGGTGCCGATAATAAGAAAATTGGCAATATGGAAAGGGTAATTGAAAGAAAATGCAGTTATTCATACCCCTCTATTGGTTTTAAGCAAGACATTATTTCATATATGTCTCTAGCGGCCTTGTTTTATCCGCCCCTTTAAGATTGTTGACCTTCTCAAATATCATGACATCAGATATTACATGCACCTTATATTTGTCAAGATGCTTTATGCCATGTTTTTCACGTAATGATTTAGGGATAGTTACGCGCCCTCTAATCCCTATTCGCAGTATTTCTTCTTCCTTCATTTTTCCCATTACTCTTCTAATATTATATCCTTGATGTGCCCAGGTATCTCATAATGCCCTTTTTTGTTGCGCAGCATCCCCATTGAAGTAAGCTCCTCAAGGTCGGCGTATACGTGTGTTGGTTGTTCCTTGATGGCCTTTGACATCTGAATATAGGTCACAGGGCCCCCGCCAAACTTATCGATAATAGCGTTAATTAATATTCGCAGGTCCTCAGGCACCTTTGAGATATACTCGTCAAGGGAGTTTGGAGCTGCAACTATGCGTGTCACAAAACGATCATCAATAATATCTATTACAGGGTCTCTGGCAGCCGATGCCAATATGCTATGGAGTGTGCGAAGAAGTATGCGCGGGTTCCCATTTGCAATGTTGTTGGACAACTTGACAGCAGATTCGTCAAACGGGAAAAGAGAATCTATTGTATCATCAATTCGAACTAGTGACAATCTCTTCTTGATAAGCTCAAATGCCTTCTTATCTGTTAGCTGCTCACACTTTAGCTCTGCGTGCAGACGAATAATAAAAGCGGGGAATTCAGATTTTACTCTATTATAAAAATCTGGTGTGCATGCAAAAGAAAATATGCAGCCGCTAGGCATATCAGAAATGAAAGCACGCAATGATTCAAAAAACTGTATCAGATCGGATTCTGAGGCTGTTGTAACGTTTTCCATCTCATCAAGTAGTATTGCGGAAATATCCTGGGTCGCAAGCCCTTCTTTAAGCTTTCTTGCAACCTCTTGTGGATCGTACGTCTCCCTCTTTAATACGAGGCGGTCAGTAGATTCTGATTCAGGAGGATTTAAGAAAAAGCGCTTAATCGCTTCAATTATTCCTGGTTTCTCCTCGATTGCTCCCGCATCTTCTTTATTTTGGAAGACATTTAGTATGCCTTGTGATATTGCCAATATATCATTAGTATCAATCTTTTGAAAGTGCACAAATCCGCCAGAGTCTGTTATAAGCTTTCGGACGCCTTTTAATCTCTGCGTCTTTCCTGTTCCAAGTTCGCCTACTATCGAGATAGCTATGCTTGATCTTTTGTCTATGACCTCTGATAATATTTCTGCCAAACGTGTGTCTATGCCTTGGGATACGTGTATCTCCTCCACGTTCGTAATTCCCTCGCTTGACAAAATGCTAAATGGATTTTTGGATAAAGCAAACTTGGAATAATCAGGAGGATTTGAATTTTCGTACATTAATACACCTTATTTTCTTTTACAGATAAATAAATATAAATCTTGCTATTAAACTGCATTTTATCATATAATCTGGTTTTTGGAATAAATAACGCCTCCAAAAGGAAAAGCACGATTTTAGTATTATTATACAATAAAACTATTCTACCCACAACATATATAAATCCTTATCCTAACATATCTCAAAAAGGGACGCGTCTGTAACTTACCTAATCCATCAATGGTATGCCATTGCATTGCCCAATTTTTGAAGGACGGTGGCTTAAGTCCTCCCTTTTCACGATTTCATATCTACAAATACGATTTTAAGGTTGGAGCATGAAAAAAGTATTAATCCTTACCCTGTTTTTCATACTATGCGGCACGATGATTGCTGCATCTGCAAATGAATCTGCGTATGATGCCATAGTGGTGCGAAACGATATTCCAATAGAATATATAATCGCCGCGCCGTATGCCGCAACACACAACATCCCGATTATGCAGGTAGCAAAAGAAAGCCTGACTGGTGAGGAGGAAAAACAGCTTAGCGGTTACTATCAAAACGGGGCAAGACGCATACTAATACTTGGGGGCATGCAGTCTGCCATCTCAGAGGATATCGAATCCACCATCAGGGCGATGGGATATGATGTTGACAGAAAGTGGGGGCTTGGCAGGGAAATCACCGCAGCCATATTTGCAATAGATCTTTGGCAGACCTCATCAGATGTCGTTCTTCTTAACGGATCGGTGCCAGAATCGTACCTTGTTGGCATGCAAATCGCGATGAATCTGGAATCCCCAATACTACTAACAGATGACAACTCCCTACCAGATGTCACAAAGAAGGCTCTTGAAGAGCTAGGGTGCAAGATGATCTATGTGGTGGGGCCTTCTATAGATGATAGCATTCTTGACGAGATAACTGCAATGAACATTAACTACAAGCGCATAGGAACAGACATTAGTCCACATGAAGTGGAACAGGATTCTAAAACAGACATATCCGACCTGATCTCACCGATCCCTTTTATACTTGGCATTATTTGTGGTGGTGTGCTGCTCTACACACTGTTAAGGATACGCACATCAAAACGCATGCCTGAAGTCCCTTTATTCGTGCTAACAGAAGACGAGCGCAAGGTGGTTGATGCAATAGGGAAGTCTGGAGGGGAACTACGCCAAGAGCTGTTGCCAGACCTTACCAACTTCTCACGGCCAAAAGTATCCCGCATAGTAAACGACCTTGAAGGGAAGAAAATTTTTATCAGAGAGAAGAAAGGAAAAACTTATAAAGTGAGGATAGCGAAGAAGTTTATCAACAAAGACTAATCATATTATGGAGTGAATTGGATGGAATGTACTTCCTGTAAGAGAAAAATAACACCAAAAGAGAAAATGGTAAAATTCCCGTGTCCAGAGTGTGAAATGGAAATCGTCCGATGCGAGAAATGCAGGGTCCTGGGAAATAAGTATAAGTGCCCAGGATGCGAGTTTGAGGGACCATAGGGAACACCCGACAAAATAGGAGATGAACAAAAATGGCAGATATGAACACCGTTGCTACATTAAGAGTTATGCCTGAATCATTAGACATTAATCTTGAAAATCTAGAAGGCACCATAAAAGAC
>JAUVXU010000014.1 GCA_030603445.1 Methanomicrobia archaeon
GGAGTAAAGAAGTATGGAAAATTGCCTGCACTTGCTGTAGCAACGCATGTGGACGGCAACTATGGAAACGTTCTAGATGCGAAAAGAATATCTGAAATATGCCATTCCTATGATGTGCCTGTGCTGCTAAACACAGCTTATTCTTCGGGGCGCATGCCGGTTGATGGCAAGGCGTTAGGAGCGGACTTCATAGCATGTTCTGCCCACAAATCATGGGCAACAGGCGGGGGGAACGCAGGCATCCTGGCTATGCAAAAGGAATATCGCGACAAAGTCTTAAAATTCTCAGATGACTTTCCTGTAAAGCCTTTGGAAAATCTTGGATGTTCGACGCGCGGCTCTGCAATAGTTGCGCTTATTAGCTCGTTTCCTATGATAAAGAAGCGTGTAAAAAAGTGGGACGAAGAGGTAAGTCATGCGCAATATGTTGCTTCACACCTGGTTGATGATGAAGGATTTTTGCTTCTTGGCACATCTCCAAAAAAACATGATATAATAGCTTTAGAGACACCGGGGTACGATAACATCGCGAAGACCCACAAGAAACGCGGATATTTTCTTGCAAAAGAACTAAAGGCGCGCGGCATAGTTGGGATAAAGCCCGGACGGACTAAAAAGTTCAAATTTTCCACATACGGCTTAACAGATGAACAGACAAGATACCTTGTAGAAAGTTTTATAGACATCAAAGAGAAGTATAATACAGGGTGAAATTGTGAAAAAGGCCGTTGTATTGCTTTCTGACGGGATAGACAGCCCAGTTGCCTGCCATCTTGCTATGGAACAGGGATATGACATTATCGCAATAACATATGACAATACCCCTTTCTACTCTCCTGTAAATCTGGAGATAACAAAACGCCTTTTCATGCAACTAGCCGAACTCCACAATAAACCTTTAAAGCTTTATATTATAAAGCACGGGGAAAATCTCGCAAGGATAATCGATACTCTTTCTGATAGATCTAAATCTTATATCTGCGTGCTATGCAAGCGCTCGATGATTAAGCTTGCAAACGAGATAGCAGACAAGGAGGGAGCAGATGTCATCGTGACCGGTGAGAACCTTGGGCAGGTGGCATCGCAGACCCTTGATAACATGATAGTCATCTCTAAGGCAAGCAAACGCCACATAGTGCGCCCGCTGTTATGCATGGACAAGCTTGAGATAGAGAAGATAGCAAAGGAGATAGGCACCTACGAGACATCCATTGGGTCCAAATCTGGATGCAGCGCTGTACCGAAGCATCCCCAGACCAAGGCTAACAAAATAATTGTGGAAAAGTTAGAGAAGGATATCGAGATCGTTATGGACCTGGAATGATTCACATAGCTCTTTTTCCTTGCATCATATTTACTACAAATGATCCCATATACATTATTAGCGACAGTGTTGCCAGCTGCCAGAATGACCAGATAATTATGGTTTTTAGTCCAAATTCGTTATATCCCAAAATAAGGTTAGTTATCAGGAACACTATGGATATCATGGCAGATAGTTTTACACATATCCTAAAGTCCCATTTTACCATGTTCCTTGTAAGAAGAGGAAATATTATCACAAGTATGGAGATGGAACCGGCGAGCGCAAGCATGCTGCCTACAGCAACCAAAGCTATTAACACTAGAGGGGGAAAGTCGTTACGTACTTCTCGTCCTTCTGTTCTTGCACGCCTCTTCTCTACTTTTTCCTGTTTTTTTTGCATACCCTTAAATCGCGAACTTATTTTCATGAAAAAGGGTATACAACACCTAATATAAAGATTTTTGTCACAGTTTGTAAATAATAAAATAGAAAAACTTAAAAAGAGTAAGATTTTCTGTCAGTTTGCAGGCATAACATAATCTATTTCCACCTCCCACTTGTTGTGTCTGCGTACTTTTATTGAGGTGAATATTTTTATTACATGCCATTATCCTTGTAGTATGCAAGCTGTTATAAAATGTGACGAATATGGTTTTGTCACTAAGTGGGCATCTGAGGCTGAAGAAATATTGGGATACTCATCTAGCGAGACCGTTGGATGGGCAGTTGGTATTTTCTTGCAATCTATCGAGAGGGGATTCACTGAGCTTGATTGGGATGTTGTTATTGAAAAGGCGGAGGATGGAGAAGTTGTGGTGTTTTCCACAACGAATCTGCGAAGCGACCTTAAGGCATGTAGCAATACCATTACAATTGTGCAGGGCGAAGAAGGAATAATCACAGTAACGATGGTGCGTGATGAGGACTCTGATATGGTCAAGGAATACAATGCCCTTGTGGAGATGGAGAAGGGCAAGGCGCTCGCCGTTACCACAGCTGATGGCATGGTGCTAGGCGTCAACGGGAAATTTGCCATGTTTGCCAAGACAAATCGGATGAGTCTTCTTAATCGGCAGATAGCAAGGATCGATAATGCAATGTACTACGACCTCTCGGACTTTGATGTTTTTGAAGGCCTTCTTGTGGCTTTTGACTACACACCGTCAACTGAAAAAGACGAACTCCCCCACTGCGGCATGAGAAGATAAGTGAAGCTATCATACTGCTAGATTTATCGTAAGCTCAGAGATGTTAGCGCAGTGCCTCAATATGCTCAGATAGTAATCTGTCATCTTGGAGTAGAATGATATGTTCACTATGGTGGCTCTTTTCTTGTTTAGAGTTGTTATATTAGGAATATTTTGCTCCTTTTCCTTTAAATTATCAAGCAGTGTATTTGCCTTTTGAAGGTCCTTTATGAAAATATTCTTTGTAACGTCTTCAAATACTTGATAAGCCTCATTGGCGAAATCCATTATCTCATCCGGGACCTGTTTGCCATAGGGTATAAATATATTAAGCATGTTTATGAGATAGTCAGCGATACGTTCTATGCCTTTTAGGGCCGTGAAATAGGAGAGGATGTCTGTGCTTCTGTTTATGCCCATTCCTTTTTGTATCTGTGGCGTGCGCAGTGCCTCTGCAAGCTCGCGTATGCCGTGGAAGTAGAATTTGTCAATCTCGTCTTCACGAGGCATTATCTCGCGTGCGAACTCGACGTTCCCTTCTTTTAGGGCCATAATGGATTCTTCGAATATGGAGTGAGTAAGTATTATCATCCTTCTTAATATCTTCTCTATTTTTATGGATCCAAAATCAATTAACGTTGAGAGCACGAATTTATTTGCAGTCTCTTCAAATATCTCGATTCCTATTAAGTTTCGCACGGTGCCTATTATCTCCTTTCGCGCATCCTTTGGTATTCGCTCGCTTGAGACTACTTCTATGGTGTCATACCCTTCAAGGTATTTTGAGATTATTAGCCTGTTGTTGAGTGAGTTTGATGGCGTAAGTTCTATTGTGAAGGAACGTTTTATTCTTTCTTTTGCTTTAGGGAAGATGGTGACCGTGCCATCTTCATTAGTGTTTAACCCAACATAGTCCCCTTTTGAGAGCCCTGTTTTTATTATCCAGTTGCGTGGCAATGATACTATGTAGGAATTTCCCCCGGTTATCTGTATCTTTCTTTGTTCCATATTATCATTTCCATTAATATATATTTATCTTAGAATTATATATAATATATAAATATTTTCCATATATCATGTCCTGACAACTTGTGGGAGTTTGAAAAGAAGTTTATCGAATTCGTATTGCCTACAAAGGGTCGTTAACGACTATAAGATTAAGATAAAAAAAATAAAAAATTAAAAAGAACATCAAGCAAGCAGTGCCTCAAGCATCGCCTTTGCCTCTAGTAGCAATCCTTTCTTATAGATGTAGTTTGCTCCATTATTTGCATCTGAGATAATAGCGTTAATGGCTTCTAGTTCTTCTTCAAGCGAGCAAGGGTCCTCCATTTCAGCAAGCATAGCCTGCACTTCACCCATAAGGGCGTCGACATCCTGGAGTGCATCTTTGTAGAGGGGCATGTTCGATGCCGGAGTGTAAGGATTGCAGACGCTATCAGAAGACGCGACGGATAGCGTTGCCATAATTATTGCAGCTGCAACAAATAATATCAATATCTTTTTCATAAAAATACCTCAACATGTCTTATTATATATTTGGGAAAAACAGGGACGGTCCTGCTCTACCTTCTGATAGTAATATGCTATTATGATATTTTTATAGTTATTGGATGTATGATTTTCCACAAAAAATGGTGCAAGATCTAATGGGAAGGCTTTTTTAGTACTAATATTAATCACCACATAATGGAGATTCGAAAGTTGCAGTACAGCGGCAAGGGGACATACGTGCTTTCCCTTCCCAAGAAGTGGCTTGAGAAGTATAATGTCAAGAAAGGCGACAAGTTTGCCATAATAGAGATGGAAAATGGAATATATGTTACACCAAAATTCAACGAGAGCACGCAAAGAACAGCAACACTTGATGTCACAGAATACATATCAAAGGAAATAATCGCCAGATATACCTATGGATACAAGAACGTCACGATAAACGGCCCTTTATCAAGTATAGAGAGGACCGTTATAAAAAATACCATAGCCGAGCTTATGGGCTATGACATAATAGAAGAAACGGAAGATAAGATAATAATTACAGACTTGTTAAATCCTTCACAGCTTAATATAATAAAGACGATCAAAAGGGAGTTCTTTCTTGCATCTCACATGCACAAGGATGCTATTATGGCATTCTTAAAGCTTGACGGGGCACTAGCCCAGGACGTGATAGACAGGGATTCAGAGGTAAACAAGCTCTACTTCTTTACGGTGCGCCAGTTGCGTACAGCACTCCAGGACACCACCGTTGCAGAAAGCATAGGTGTAAACAGCTTAGAAAGCATAGATATAAGGGTCGTTTCAAAGTCAATAGAGGAATTGGGAGACCATGCTGTTGCTATAGCGAGATCTGTTCTAAACCTGTCTACAATAGAGGAGGCACTGTTTTTCAAAATATCAGATTTTAGCGCCAAGGCACAGACAATATCGTCCCTTGCCATAAAGGCGTTTATAGATGCAGATAAGGAGGAAGGGGTCAAAGTCCTCAAGATGAAGGATGCTTTTATGAAACAAAAGGATGAGCTTGATGAGGCTGTACTTTCATCAGGTCAGGCTATAAACCTTCGAAACATACTTGAGAACATAAAAGACATCGGAGAGAAAGGAATAGAGATAGCTCAACTGGCTTACAAGCCTTAAGAAAACAGTGATGATATCCTGTCTGCAATGCCTTTTGCTATCTCTTCTTTTTTAGCTAATGGGAGATGCTGCACCTCCCCCTTATCGTCTACAATGTACACTTCATTGGTACTTCCCCCAAATCCGCGCATTTCCTTTCCTACGTCGTTTGCCACAACAAGAGTTGCCTTGTTCTTTTCAAGCGATGCATGCGCCTTTTTTATAAGTTCATTGGTACTTACGTTATGCTCTGCCTTGAAACCTATTATTGTGTTGTTTGTCTTTTCTCGGAGTGCTGATATGATTTTCTTATTAGGTTTTAATCTAATTTCCAGAGCACCTGATGAAGATATCTTTCCAGTTGTTTTTTCCGGCTTAAAGTCTGAAGCCGCCACTGCCAGGACGTAAATATCATAATCGTCCCCACCTATTATCTCGTTGTACATATCACCGTACGTTTCTCGCATCACAACTTTAGAGACATGCGCTGTATGTGGTGTTTTTCCCAGTACAAGCTTTACATCTGCGCCTCGTATCTCCATTTCCTCTGCAAGGGCGATTCCCATCTTGCCAGAGCTCTTGTTGGTGATGAACCTGACATCATCTATCTCCTCTATTGTCGGGCCTGCAGCTACGAGGACCTTCTTCTCATTAAGATCCTTTTTTGAAAGCCTCTTTATGACCTCATATACTATGGAGTCCACAGATGGAAGCTTTGCTTTTTTTTCAGATGCTTTTGGTTGCAGAAGAGTGATACCCCATGACTTTAGGACCGCAGCATGTTTGGCAACTGCCGGGTGCTCATACATCGAGAGGTGCATGGCAGGAACTATCATTACAGGAATATGCGAGAGTGCTGTTGCAACGATAAGCGTGGGGGGAGTGTCTGCAACGGCTGATGCGATTTTTGCCATGGTGTTTAATGTGCAGGGGCAGACCAGGACAAGATCAAGCCTTGTTTTAGTATTGCCTGCAAGCCCTATATGCTCTATTTTCCCGGTGATGTTATCTATTACTTCATTTCCAGTTGCAAACTCCAGGGCGTTTGGGTGCAGTATCTCCTTTGCGCCTTCACTCATGACAGCTGTCACGTCAGCTCCATGGCGCTGTAGTTCCCGTGCCAGTTTTACAGTTTCAACAGCCGATATACTGCCAGTGACACAAAGACCTATCTTTTTTCCAAACAGCCTTTTGCTCTTCTCACATAGTATGGCTTTTCTGTGCATATGCATCCTATGGCAATTTATCTATATTCTTTTCCAATATAGAATATAGTACCAAGAAAAAAAACATATTATCTATATATGAAAACTATTTTTATACATAGATTTTATCGATGCTGTGTTTGCAGAAACCTTTGTTCCAGGAAATATTACCGGATTTTTTGCACTTCATAGTGCAGAAGATATTCTTGATACAGGCACTACCGGTGCCGGTGTATGCATATCCCAAGGCGTTCGGACAAGAATGGAGGCACATCGTTCTTCTGAAACTTCCTGCGCATTTTATACAAACGACAAGAGGGTCGATATAGCAGGCGCTGCAAAAGTATGTGAAAATCTGCTTAGAGCATCCTCTGAGCCGTATGAGGTAACATTTCATTACGATACTACTCTACCTATTGGTTCTGGCTATGGGGTTAGCGGGGCAACAGCACTAGGCACTGCAAGGTGTCTGGGGCATCTTTTACACTGCCCTCAAGAATTATGCGGTGCTATTGCCCACAGGGCTGAGATAGAAACTTTTGGAGGTCATGGAGATGTTGTATCCCAACTTTCTGGGGGGGTATGCTTGCGTGAGAGCCCCGGCATAAATGGAATTATCAGTCAAATCCCTAAACAAGATCATAAAGTCCTTAGTCTGTCTTTTGGACCGTTGTCGACAAAAAAAGTCCTAAGTGATAGCAAGCTTGTAGAAACAATCAATTGCAACGGCCTGGCATGCATGCAGGATATTACCCACAAAAAATCTTTGGAAGGGATGATGGGACTCTCACGTTCCTTCTCAATAGCAATTGGCTTGGAGACCCCCAGGCTTAAGGAAGCAATATCTGCTTTGGATAAGACCCATACAATGCCGTCATCTATGGTAATGCTTGGCGAGACGCTTTTCACTTTTGCTAGGGATGAGGACATGCCGCGCCTTTTAGATGTGCTCTTATCTTTTGATGGGGAAGTGTTCGTATCAGACATATGGGAGAAGATATAATGGATATTTCAAAAAATCACCCCCGCTACGCGTCACTAGTCAGTAGGAAAAAAATAGTAGACGCGTTTGAATCTGGAATGCTTGCTAAAGCAGGTCTTATAGCTCACGGGAGAGGTGAGACGTTTGATTACTTGTTTTGCGAGAAGACCCATGATTTTGCAATAGATGCCATTAGGGCAGCTGCATCGGCGCTTCTTCTAGCAAAAAATCCAGTGATATCTGTTAACGGCAACGTTACAGCACTTGTGTGTGACGAGGTCGTGGCGCTGTCAAAAGAAGTGCCGGCAACAATTGAGATAAACTTGTTCTACTGGACAAGGGAGCGCGAGGATGCTATTCGTTTAGCGTTTTGTGGGATAGATCCAAAGGTAAAGCTGTTGGGAAATGGCACGAAGCCAAAGATAAAAGGGACCTGCTCTAATCGCGCAAAAGCAAATTCCAAGGGCATACCAAATGCTGATGTAGTGCTTATTCCACTTGAGGATGGGGACAGGGCAAATGCGCTTGTAAATGCTGGGAAAAAGACAATTACAGTGGATCTGAACCCTTTTTCAAGGACGGCAATAGCGTCTGATATCACAATAGTGGACAATATTGTAAGAGCATTTCCTCTCTTGGTAAGAGAGGTTGCAAGGTTGAAAGAGACACCATCTTTGATACCTGATGCGCTTGTAAAATTTGATAACAAGGCCAATTTGAGAAAGGCTGCAAACTATCTTAAAAATAGGCCATACTCATTTGAAGAGGAATTAATATGTATAAGATGAATACAAGAACAATAGCAATGGCAGGCATGTTTGGTGCACTTGCACTTGTTGCATCAACTATAAAAGTGCCGATGCATTTTGGAAATCCCAATTTAGGATCAACACCCGTTTCGGTAGCTAGCGTACTATTTCCACCAGGAGTCTCATTCTTCACAGGATTGATAAAAGGTATTGGCGCTTCTTTGTGGACAGGTCAGCCATATATTGAGATGGCCGCAGGCCTTGGTGACGCATTTATGGCATTATTTACATATGCCCTTACTAAAAGAATGAGGGTGGAAAAGGCACTCATCTTTGGGCAGCTTTCACGATATGTGTTTACATCTACTCTTATTGCAATATCGGTATCTGTCTTCTTGAAGGGGGACTTTACCCTTATCCCTGCTACTTGGTGGGCAATATTTCCTGCAGTGACGCTTTCTATAATCGCTAACATCATCGTTTCTCTCCTGATAGTAAGGGGGATGAGCGATAAGGTTAAATCGCTTCTTGGGATTAACACTTTCAGCACCGTAAAATAAGGGAATATTTCCCTTTTTTCATTATTTTAAGTAGACTATTTACTGATCCCGTTTTCATATTAAGGGTGCTGAAGCGTCGATTTTAACTTAAGTATAGTTTTTGATTAACTTACCTCTATAAATAAAAAATTAAAAAAATTAAAAATAGAAGTTAATCGTATTCCATATAATACTTAGTTGGAGATATCATAGAGCTGATCTGCCTGATTCTTTTGTACGGATTCTGACAACATCCTCGATAGGAATTACAAATATTTTGCCGTCCCCTTCCTCCCCTGTTTGTGCAGATTCGACGATTGTATCTATTATTTTTTGCACCATTTCTTCTTTTGTCACGATACATATTTTTATTTTTGGTAATAGATCTACTTTGTAGGATATCCCGCGCCATTGCTTTTCGATACCACCTTGTATCCCTCTTCCCCTTACGTCTGTTACTGTCATACCAATACACCCAATTCCTTCTAGTGCAAGTTTTATATCTTCCAATTTTTCTGGGCGTATGATTGCTTCTACTTTTTTCATGCTCATGTCCCCCTTCATTCTCGAATGAATTCAGGGTATGCATCTCCCCCAAATTCCGTTGTATCAAGACCTCTTAGTTCGATATGTTTTGGTACACGTATAGGTGACGCAATATCTATAATTTTCACACCAATTAGCATTAGTGTGAATACAAATACGAACGTTGCGCCGGCCCCTATAATCTGCGTTATTAGTTGGTCAATATGTCCTGTTGTTATTAGTCCAACGTCTGTTGCGAACAATCCTACTGCAATAGTTCCCCATACCCCGTTTACACCATGAACTGAGATGGCTCCAACTGGATCATCTATTTTAAATCGGTTTTCAAGAATTTCCACAGAATATACAATGATAATTCCTGCTATACCTCCTACTACTAGTGCCCACTGTGGTGATATTACGGAACAACCCGCAGTTATTGCGACTAATCCAGCTAAAATGCCGTTTATCGTCATTCCTACATCTGGCTTTTTTTGCTTGATCCATGTCGTCATCATTGCTGTTAATCCTCCTGCAACAGCTGCTAGATAAGTTACCACTGCTATCGGCCCGATTGCATCATCTACAGCAAGTTCACTTCCTGCGTTGAATCCAAACCATCCAATCCATAGCATAAAGAGCCCAATTGTTGCAAGCCCTATGTTGTGGCCTGCAATTGCTCTGGGTTTCCCGTCTTTAAGATATTTCCCTATCCTTGGCCCAAGTATTATCACGGATGCCAATGCTGCCCAACCGCCAACACTATGAACAACAGTCGAACCAGCAAAATCTATAAAACCCCTGCTTGTAAGCCATCCGCCTCCCCACACCCAGTGGGCGATTATAGGATAAATAAATGCAACTAGTAGTATTGTTATTACGATGTAAGCAGAGAACTTAATACGTTCAGCTACTGCACCACTGACAATTGTTGCAGCAGTGGCGGCAAACATCATCTGAAACAAAAAGAATACTATGCCAGGTATTGTCAAACCTTCCCATACATTAGTACTTATATCCCGTATAAATATATGGTCAAGACCTCCTATAAATGTGCCATCACCCGAGAATGCTAATGTAAATCCTATGATTAAAAAGGCCAAGCTACCTATAATTACAGTGCTCATGTTTTTCATAATAATACTGACCGTGTTCTTGGATCTAGTGAATCCTGTTTCAACTAAAGTAAAACCTAAATGCATTATAAATACTAAGCTGCTTGCAATTATTACCCATAACGTGTCTAGATAATTTATCTCTATCATATAATCACCTTAATTTATGTTTGTCTATTATTTTTTATTTATTCTCTACATTTGTCTTATATTATTGTCAATTTATGTACATACATATATTGATTACGATGTAAATTAAACTTTTGTTTAAAAATATTTTGGATAAATTATAGACATTATGTGCAATTGTTTATTATTTTCATAATTATTTATATAAACGTCTAAAATTATATTAATATTATATACATATGTATCATTAGGATAATAAAAATTCAACATATCGTCTAGCTTATCTTTAATATTCCTAAAAATACCTACGACGAAGTTTCATGTTTCTCTTTTAGGGTAACATTAGTATGAGAATCTAAATACGCCTGCCTTCATAAGTTGATTTAAGAGTATGTCTGCCCAGATTGAAGCAAAAAGGCCACCGTCTGCCAGGGGAATTTCCCACAAAAGTGGTGCTTCTGGCACGCATAAGAAACTATGCACGCATAGTTTCTTGAAACCTAGTCATACTAGAGCAATTATTATTCATCATAAAGAACTGTAATTATAGATTTTCCAATGTTGCAATAATATGATTAAAAAAGGTGCGGCTGCCGGGATTTGAACCCGGGTTATGAGCTTGGAAGGCTCAAGTGCTGGGCCACTACACTACAGCCGCATGTCTAACCTAGTATAAGAGGGTAGTTTAAAAAATTTTCTGTATATACAATAGTTAGCAAAGTAATTGAAGTTATCCTATAAGGGATTATCTTTTAATTATAGAATGATATTATCAAATTCATGGATAATGATTATTATATCTTTATTGGTGTAGTTATAGTCACTCTAGTGGTATTATTTCTCACAGACTCATATCGAGATCCTGCTCCTGTTTTTGCAGGGGGCGTGTTAGTAGCTACAATGGTATATGCAGTATATACTCGTAAACTAGTAAACGAAACGCGCGCAACATGGATTGAAACATATAAAACTAGACAAGCATCGCAAAAACCCAGTATAATCGCGTTTCCTAAATTCATAGATATTTCTAATGAAAATGACGGCTTTCTAAGGAAGGAACAATATATTTACATCTCTAATATTGGCGGGGTTGTGGCAAGAAATATTACTTTTGAAATCAAAGATAAAAATATGGAACTGCCAGAAATTGGAATGAATAAAATAAAAAAAGGCATTAAATATCTAGCTCCAAGTGAGGAAATATATGATTTATTTAATTTTGTAGGGTTAGGTAGTAAATTTGATGAATCATTTAATTTAGTAATATGCTATGAATATATATCTGAGGAGGATAAATTAGTGAAAACAGAAGAAGTTGTACCTATTGATTTTTATTTGGTATCTCATTGGTAATTATTTTTTCCTTATTACTCAAAATCCATTTCAATATATTTTTTCATCTTTTCAAGAAATATTTTCATGTAAACTTTTTCTGTTTTTTCAGTGGCGCCAGTTCTCTTTTTAGCTAGTAGGTAATATCCCTGTATAAACTAATCATATGATTATCTGTTAACTTATTATATAAATTTTATTATTTTCAAATGATTTTCTATAAATAAACAATACTTTTTTATATAAAAAATATTAAAATTATATAGATAATTATGAAAAAAAACAATGATTACGAAAAAGGAGATACAATCCCCGATGTAGACTATGGAAAAAATAAGCCAGAGGAAACAATCAAAATATTAAACAACGAAATTGACATAATTGAAAAGAAAACAAAACTTACATGGGATGGTAGGCAGTTTATAGTGCGAATACCAAAAGCAATTGCAGATGTGATGAATCTTAAAGAAAAAAACGAACTAAGGTTTCGACTTGAAAGACGTGCTCCAGGGGAAGGGCAGAATCCAAAATTAAAAATGTGGTTTGAATGAAAGATTTAAATCTTATTGAGAGAAGGATACTCAAAGTATTATATCTGGCAAACAGACCCCTTACCACAAGTGAAGTCGCAAAAAAATCAGAAATATCTTGGCAAACAACAAAAAAATATCTGGATATTCTATATTTTGTAAAAACATTGGTGCATGCTCGAAGAGTTAGCAATAAATCAATTTATTGGTGGTTAGTAACAGAAAGGGATTGAGTATTATTAATAGAAGATTTATGGAAAAAATATCTTCAATGTGTTCACATACTTAGATAATAAAGAGTTAGAATTATTAATGTACACAACCATCTACCCTACTCGGTGAAATAATGCAATTAATCAAAGATATAAGCGAAGAAAAGCTAAGGGGCGGTTTTTATACACCTGCCCCAATTGTACGTTTTATTCTTCGATGGGCAAAAAATGGTAATAGTTCATACGAACTTCTAGAACCTAGTTGTGGAGATGGGGCATTTTTAAAAGAAATAAAAGATACACAATTCAAATATAAAAGTATTACAGCATTAGAACTAATAAAAAAAGAAGCTGAAAAAGCAAGTCTTATCAATCTCCCAAATACAGAAGTGATTAACGATGATTTTTTTTCTTTCTCGAACACAACAAAAAATAAATATGACTTAATAATTGGAAATCCCCCTTATATTCGATATCAGTATTTTGATAAAAAACAGAGAGAAGAAACGATTAAGATATTTTCACGTGCAGGCATAAAATATAGTAAATTAATGAATGCTTGGACAGGGTTTGTTGTTAGCTCAACATTAATGATAAAAGAAAAAGGAAAACTAGCTTTTGTATTACCAGCAGAAATATTACAAGTAGGATATGCTAAACAAATTAGACGATTTCTTTCTAATAACTTCAATAAGATAAGCATTGTTAGTTTTAGAAAACTTATTTTTCCTAGTGCACAGCAAGAAATAGTGTTGATACTATGCGAAAAAAATGGTACTTCTGAAAGATTAATAGAGCATATTGAACTTGATGATAGAGAGCCGCTTGATAATATTGATGTGATCAACTTAAAATATCCAAAAAAGCGAATGAATACATTTAGTGATAAATGGACATTGTATTTCTTAAATCAAAACGAAATAGACTTTGTTGAATCTATTGCAAAAAAATATAATATATATAAAATAGGTAATTATGCTAAAGTTGAGGTAGGAATGACAACAGGATGCAATGACTTTTTTACTGTATCCGAAAGAGTAGTACAACAATATGATTTATTCCCTTATTCAGAACCTATGGTTGGTAGAAGTGTTCAAGTTATTAGTAATATTTTTACTAGAAATGATTGGATAATGAATATTGAAAAGGGTGCAAAAGCTTTTTTCCTTAAGTTTCCAGAAAAGAAGAATCTTCTTAATAAAGCATTAGACTATATTAAGAAAGGAGAACAAGAAAAAGCAAATGAATTCTACAAATGTAGAATTCGTAAAGAATGGCAAATTGTGCCTAGTGCATGGGTAAGTGATGCGTTATTTATTAGAAGAAATGACATTTATCCTAGACTCATAATGAATAAAGCTAATGCATACACCACAGATACGATGCATCGTGTTACACTTCGTAAAGATAATTTATTGGGGCATAATGTTAATATTAACATCGATTCGTTTGTGGCAAGTTATTACAATAGTCTCTCTTTTGCTTTTGCAGAAATATGTGGAAGAAGTCATGGGGGCGGAGTTCTTGAATTAATGCCTAAGGAAGTTGAAAATATTCTCTTGCCTTATGATGAACGAAATGCTAGTCTTCTTTCATCTATTGATAATATGCTACGTTCGGGTAAAACAATCGATGAAATCATTGCATATACGGATAATATTATTCTAAGAAAAAATGTTGGACTAACTAAAGAAGAAATATTAATCGCTAATGGAATATGGAAAAAAATGCTTAATCGAAGAAAGGGAAGAAGCACTAATCAGTTGATGTCAATGATATAAGCCTCGTTTTCATCGATAGGTTCATAAAGGCACAATCTTTTACCTATTAAATTCTGTTTACGTATCTCATAGGATATTTTTCCCCATAATAAGTAAGTTGTAAAGTTACCTTGACCTGCTTCGCCACTTGGTTTATGTTGTATTTCAAGTAAATGTTCACCAATATCTTTATTTAGAATTCTTATTCGAAATAACACGCATGTTGATTCGGTAAGAGGAATATTTTTTGTTACTGCCCAATATTCCTTTCCAAAAATACTATATCTAAAGTAAATAGTTTGGTCAATCTTAGTATCATCAACTTTAAAATCTGCTTGGGTGAAACGTAATTGTCCTGTAACATGGGTATTATCAGTATCTGTTTGCATCACATCGCTTTTTGGCAAAGATTTTTTTTCCCACAATAATCTTTGTTTTTCTCTTATATCCGAGGGAAGTTGTACAAGAGGAATTGCGTCTTCTATTTCTACAAGTTGAGTATACTTAATTGGCGATATAGGAGGAAATAATTTGTATAATTTATCATGATATTCATTATCGTGTAGTTTTTCTTTTGTTCTTTTGGTTGAATTATCTTTTCGACGTTCTTTTTCTGTAAGGATAATGCCAGCATCATAAAGCAATTTTATCAATTCGTGGCTTAACAATCTTGTATTGGGGGATTGTTCAATTTTTTCAAAAAAAGTTTTTAGACTATTAATAATATCTAACTCTTTTTCATTTTCTTTTGAAAATTCAATAACTAAATTTGTTTCAACATTGTTAATAAATCCTGATAATGTCAAATTAGATGAACCAATTATTAATAACAATTCCTTTGCGTTTTCAAAAATATACATTTTTGGATGGTATATTTCAGCTGATGTTGTATAATATATTTTAGTATCAATATCTAATTTGAGATATTTATCTAAAGCTTCTTTGGTTGTCCCTTTGTGGTCTATTCCAACAATTATGTGCCATTCTGTAATATGTTCTTTTGCAGAAATAATGTGATTTTCTAATCTATTTAATAAAGAAAGACCTGAAAAAGCAGACATAGCATAGAAATGAAAATACGAATCATCATTAAGTTTGGATATCATCAAATTCAGAAGATTGTTGTTAGTGTCTCCGTATCCCTGGCTAAAAAAATTAGTATTCATCGTACCACATTACAGAGTAAAGATTATAATACTACAATTGAAATTGTTACACTTATATAACTATCTTCACTATAATTTATGAGTATACTGAAGAAATAATCACTTATTTTAATCAATTGCATAATATCATCTAGTATTGTTGCATATAGATGTAATGATTATAATTAATATTAACATCACATGTTTTTTAATCAAAATAATTGTGAGTAAAGAGGTATATTTATTCTCGAGTTTATTATATACTCTTTATGAAGAAAATAATATACAAATAGCATAGCATGAAAAGTATATTTTACTTTGCCAACTCCGATATAATACATGAAGCACCTATACCCATTTTTCCTCAAGTATTTCTCCTCTTATGCTTACTGTGATCTTTTTTATAGGCACCTTGCGCTCAGCTTTTTCAAGTGCCTGTTGCACAAGAACAAGGAGTCCGGAGCAGCATGGGACCTCCATTACCAAAAGAGTGATGGTATTTATTTCTGCCTCATCTATCATCCTACGCAGCTTCTCAACATATATCTCCTTATTTGAGTCGAGTTTTGGGCATGCTATGGCAAGGCTTTTTCCCTTGAGGTAGTCTTTGTGAAAATCTGCCAAGGTATAAGCCACGCAGTCTGCCGCCAAAAGGAGATCAGCTCCTTTAAAGTAGGGCGCAATCGGGGATACCAAATGCATTTGCACAGGCCATTGGCGCAGCTGGGTGGAGCGCGCCCCCGTTTCTTCAGGAGCATATTCGGAGGTGAAGTCCTTTTGTGCAGTACCAGGACAACTTCCCGCGCATGCGCTTTTTCCAACAGTATTTTTTCCCAATGGATTTTCAATATTGTTTTCCTTGAGATATTCAAGTGCATCCTTGTAATAGTCAATAGCGTCATGTTCCTTAAGATGCAGAAGGTGTGCTGCAATGACGTTTTCTCCTCCTTCTACTATTTTTCTCATTACCTTTTTCTCATCATAAGGCTCAGCTTCCCTTTCCTCTACTTCTATAGCCCCCTCCGGGCATGTTCCGATGCATGCACCAAGACCGTCGCAGAATAGGTCACTTACTAGTCTGGCCTTTCCATCTATTACCTGCAGTGCGCCCTCCGGGCAGTTTGGGATGCATTCGCCACAACCATTGCATTTCTCCTCATCTATTTTTATTATGCTGCGTTTCATTTACACCACATATGCTAATTGTAATTTAGTTTAAAAAACACTTTGCATGCCTATTTCATATTGTATTGTAAGCGAATAAGAAAAAACATTAAAATATCTTCATGTTCCTAAAGAGAAAGAGCATCATGACAATAACAGACAATGTCCACAAATTACTGCGGTCAATCCCTTCTGGCGTTATCGTGGAAGGAGCTGCAAAAACACGCACTGCAGACGAAATAATCGAAGCAGCAGGGGCTGGCATCACCACAATAGGAGAAAATTATCTCCAGGAATCTATTGATGTCATAAATGAAGTTGGGGATATCGTGGAATGGCACTACATAGGCCAGCTTCAGAAGGGAAAGATAAAGAAGATAGTGGGCCTTTTTGATATGATAGAAACTGTTGATTCCTTTGAAGTTGCAAGCCGCATCGACAAGTATGCAGCTTTGAAGGATAAGATAATGCCAGTTCTGATAGGAATAAACAGCGGCAAGGAGAAGCAAAAATCAGGAGTATACCCTTCAGCTGCCCTTGAAGTGGTGCAAAGCATATCCGAGCTTGAAAATGTTCGCATATTGGGGCTTATGACAATGGGGCCATGGATGGAGGACCTAGAAAAACTTAGGCCTTACTTCTCACTTACACGAGCCTTGTCTGACAAGTTGGGTGCCCAAAATATGCCTAATGTTAAAATGGATATATTATCGATGGGAATGTCATCATCTTATCGTGTTGCCATAGAAGAAGGTGCAAATCTCGTACGCATTGGCGAGGGCATATTTGGCGGCCGAAAGTACAGGTAAGAATCAACGAATCGGGACAAATTATTTATATCCCAAATTTTTTCGCTTTCTTAAATATTATCAAGTGATTTTATGGATGAATATGCAAGTTTAGTACAGAGGGCTATTGCCTCTATCATAGATCAGATGTTAATGTCGATTATTGTCCTTATAATAGCGGGTCTTGGCATAGGAGGCTTGACGCTTTCTGTTGATAAGGTGGACCCTATGGCCTCTATGGGGTCCGTGGTTGGCATTATGGTTATAGTTTACTTATTATGGATAGTTTACTATACTTATTTTGAGGGAAGTTCGGGACAGACACTTGGAAAGAAGCTAATGCACATCCGTGTTGTGCGCAGGGACGATAATCCAATGGGTTTTGTTACGGCGTTTGTGAGAAATGTCCTAAGGGTAGTTGACTACCTACCGACATTATACATACTGGGCCTAGCCATGATACTATTAAACGAGGATAAGCAGCGCCTAGGCGACATGGCGGCAAATACTGTGGTAATACAAGATTAGACGAGATTGTCAAGAACACTATGGAATCCATTGGATTCTATTCCTTTTACAATTTTACCTTTAAAATATTCTTTTAACAATCCTTGGTGCTCCATTTCCTTGCGCAGCTGGTGCTCGTATATTTCCCGTTTGTCACTAAGGCACACGATCCTGTGTATTTCTTCTAAAGGGAAGGGGTAACCAGGACATAATCTGTAGGAGGAGTAGTGGCGCAGCACTTCAAATACTTCCTTGCTTTTTCCTGAAATGTCTATTCTTAGGGTCGGCCCATTTCCATGCAGCTTTGCGAGAAATACCCGGGCGCTCTTAACTAGGCTCTTGCTATCGACCATCCTTTTCCTTTCAGCGTCTGGGATCTCATAATAAGTGTTTGGACGAAATGGGAGCCATGTGTCAGGATACGGCGCAGAGATAAAAGACATGCTGCTTTTCTTTGAGACACCAACGACTGTGGCGTAAGAAGTTGTTTTCTCAAGTGCTTTTTCCATTCCTTTATCCGGGATATTTGAGAGCGCTCCGTCAAATAAAATAAGCGGTGCATGCAAGGAAGCCTCTTTTATCAGGCTTACCTCTTGCTTGTGACGCTCTAGGTCTAGTAAGCTTCCCTCACTTTCTAGTGAAAAGAACTCACTTTTAACATGCGTCTTAATAATGCGATAAGACGGGTCGTAAGCTATAAATCCCACACGAATCACGCCTATTGAGCGTATTCCGTTTGACCACAGCATCGAGGACCCGCCATCTATTGCCACGACCGGCATCTTTTGAGCATCACCAATCATGGCGACCTCCAATCTATCCAACGCTTTAGCATGGTCGGTGGGCATTATATCCGCAACGATTGAATGTAGTTTCTCCCTCACTCTACCATCACCTTTATATGACGGGTGAAGAAGAAGCATATAAAGATTAGGTGCTTTTTCATGGATATAGGATGCCGCCCTATCGACAAGATGACCCGGGGCCTTCTTGAAGGTTCTATTACCCAATTTTATGGGGAATTTGCAACAGGCAAGACCACATACTGCCTGCAGGCGGCTGTTGCAGTATCTAAAAATGGCAAGCGTACAATATATATAGATACTGAGAATGGATTTTCCCCCGAGAGATTAATCCAAATAGGCGGGCGCGACGTGCTCAAGGATGTCGATGTATTTTATCCGGATGATCTTGGCGAACAGACGCAGATTATCAAAGGGCTGGAGCAGACACTTTCTAGTGATGTGGGCCTTATAGTCGTTGACTCCTTTGTAGCCCTCTACAAGGTGGATGCAACAGATGTAGAGAAGCGCAGCGAGCTGCTATGCGACCTAAGCCTTCAGCTGCTTATCTTGTCTCGAATAGCCAGAAAACGCAACATACCAATCGTAATAACGAATCATGTATATGAGGATTTTAAGAAAGAACAGCAGATGCCGCTTGGGGGAAATACTCTTAAATATTGGTCAAAAGTAATAATACTCTTGTCAAAGGCACACAGCTCAAGGAGAAAGGCAGATCTCATACGCCACCCTTTCATAGGGGATGGGGCGAAATGCTACTTCACTCTCGTACAAAATGGGTTGGGAAGTGATGAGTAATATCAGTAATATTTATATATAGTATTGATGATTAATGGTGAGGACTATGAGCGACGACGATATTAAGATGGTGCTGGAACGCTACAGCGGATGCAAAATATGCAACAGGGAAAATACCAAACTATGCGAGGATGCTGTAGATTATGCCTTAAGGCAAGTGTACTTTACCGCGCCGTTCAAACGCTTGGAAGATGAGATGACCAGGTACTGCAAGTTCTTCAAGCTTAGCACATCCAAGCTCAACAAGGTGCTTTGCGAGCTTTCTGAGATTAGTGAGAATGAGAAAGTTGTTCAGGAGAAGACAGAGTCCTGTGCTTTTTAGGTTTGTTCTTTTTTCTAGAAATACCAAAACCATAAAAGCGTTTTTATAATAACAATATCGTGGATGAAAAATACCCTTCTTGGATGCTTGAGCGCTACAGGCAATTGTACAAAGAGCAGTTCCAGACGTTTTTGGAATACATGGATAAGCCCCTAAAAAAGGCACTGCGCGTAAACACCCTAAAGACATCGCACGTAAAAATTGGAGAAGTCCTTGAGAAAAAGGGTTTTTCCTTTGCACCTGTCGGGGACGGCGTTGGATTTGAGATAAATAATGGACCGTATGCCATATCCTCCATTCCGGAACATCTTTACGGCCATTTCTATATCCAGGGCGTTGCTGAGATGTCAATTGCGCCGCAACTAAAGTGCGAGAAGGGGGACGCGATATGGGACATGTGCGCTGCTCCGGGGGGAAAGACCACGCATATCTCACAACTTGTAAAAAACACCGGCATGATCCTTGCGACCGATGTTTCCTCACAAAAGCTGCAAGCGCTCAGAAATAATGTTGCACGTCTTGGTTGCACAAACACCCTTATAGTAAAAGCTGATGCACGCGATATCAATCTCCCTTTAAAGTTTGACAAGATAATGCTTGATGCACCATGCACCGGCAGCGGGATAGTTCGAAAGGACCCTTCAAGAAAAAGCTCCAGGACAATGGAGGATATTACCTTTATGAGCTCTTTGCAAAAAGGATTGCTAGAAAAGGCGGTGTCATCAGTCAAGCATGGGGGGAAGGTACTATACTCCACATGCTCATTGGAACCTGAGGAAAATGAGATGGTAATCAATTGGGCAATTGACTCCCTCCCTGTGAAGTTGCTCCCTCTTGATAGGGGCGCCATGTCACCTGCGTTTACCTCTCCTTTTGGAAAAAAGCTAAACGACGAGATTGCCTTATGTGGAAGGATACATCCTCATGTCGCAGACTCGAATGGCATGTTCATGGCGCTTATTAAGAAGACAGGGACTTCCTGATTCGCGTGGAGGATATCTTTCCATTCTTATCAGAGATAAGCGCACAGGACAATATTCTTAGTGGCTTATGCCCAAGCAGTGCTCGCTTTTTGTTTATCTTTTGCCCAATATCCTCATTCTCTTCTGTCACTAGAATAGCATCGAAATCCTCGTTCTCACAAGCAAAGCCAAAAGGCGTTGTTATTTCCCTAATTTCAAAATCTGTTCCTTCAAATCGGCCATTTAGGGCCAACCACTTCAAAAGATGCATTTTTCTTACTTCGTAAGGTTCTATCTTTTCTTGCGTACACTTGTCTTCAATAAGAGTGTCTGATGATAGGCCTATTAGCACATATCCATTCTCGAAGGCAGAATCAAGGAAAAATTTATGGCCGTCGTGAAGGTGGTCAAATGTGCCGGAAGCTATAACTTTCATTTTACATCCGCCTGCTAGAACTCACTTTCGCATCGTGGACACTTAATACTGGCGCAACTTGAAATGGATTGCGGGCAACCCTTGCACATCGTTAACCTCGAATACATCCTTGAAAATCTATATCCGCATTTTGGACAAACAACAATATCGGACATGCTATTGCCTTAATGCATCATATTAAAAGTTTTTTCCTTCCATCTCAGCCCCTTTGTGCAACGTTGGTAACATTTTTATGTTTTTATTGTGTTTTTTATTTTGATGCTGACTTTCTTTTCAGGTGGAACAGGTACGCCCATGCTGCTCACAGGCATGCAGCATATAGTTCCAAGGGACCAGATATGCGTTGTTGCAAACACCGCTGAGGACGTTTGGATAAGCGGGGCGTATTTGTCCCCTGATGTTGATTCTGTCACATACGCGCTTGCAGGAATAGTAGATGAGGACCACTGGTACGGTATCAAGAACGACACTTTTTTCACGCATGATGCGATGGCATCTCTAGGATATAAGGAACTGCTTAAAATGGGTGATACCGACAGGGCAACGAAGCTTTACAGGACAATGCGGCTACAGAAGGGGGATGCCCTTTCAGTAATAACAGCTAAGATATGCAAGCGGCTCGGGGTCTTAGAGCATGTTTTTCCCATGACTGATGATCCCGTCAAGACAATTATCAGAACAGAGAAAGGGGATATGGATTTTCATGATTTCTGGGTAAGGGATGGCGGCAAGCATGTTGTAAATAGTGTTAATTACACCGGGAGCGGGCATGCGCGCGCACCACCTGGGTTAGAAGATATCATTGGAGCAACTGATGCGATAGTTATAGGCCCTTCAAATCCTGTTACATCCATCTCGCCTATTCTTTCCGTCAAGAAGCTTCGCGCCCTTTGCGAGGAAAAGCGCACAATAGCAATTAGCCCGATGGTGGGGCATGGGGCTTTTAGCGGGCCCGCACCTGCTCTTATGAAAGGATTAGGCTATGAGGCTACGGCTGTTGGCGTAGCAGAGATGTATTCTTCATTTCTGGATGATATTGTCATTGATAGTTTGGATGCGCACATGGCGCCAACGATAAAAAAGATGGGAATATCTGTGCATGTTACAGACATTAATATGAAAAATTTAAATAAGAGAATTGCTCTTGGGGAATATATCCTAAAACTTTTGGTGATATGATGAACATGAGGCATCCTTCGGTTCTGGCCGCATACGCAGGGAGAAATGACGGCACTTTTTGCAAGAATATAGGCGATCTAGGTGTTGGAATGGTTACTATCGGCGGGATAAGCGTTGATGAAGCAACCAAGAAACAAAGCGAGAAACTAATAGCAAGGAAGAGGGCCGAGTTCGTCTTCAAAGACCATGAAGCATTTATTCAGGAGCAAGTGGCAATAGCGAAAGAATCTGGTGCAAAAGTTGCGGTAAACATACGCTCCTCAACAGTTGAAGGATATTTAAGTTCGGCTTCAGTAATTGCTAATTGCGGCGCCGTTGTGGAAATAGATGCGCACTGCAGGCAAAAAGAGATTATGGATGTTGGCGCCGGACAGGCACTGCTTTTTGATCTTCCAAGACTGCACGAGATTCTTGTTAGTATCAAGGATATCGGTGTAAGCACCATTCTAAAATTTAGGGGAAACGTGGTCCCTGAGGTGGGGATATACGACGTATCGGAGGGATGTTGCGACGCCTTGCACGTGGATGCCATGCTTGAGGGGGCCGATGAGTTCGATATAAGTGTATTTAACACGATTCCTGACGGAATTTTTCTAATAGGAAACAACTCGATTCGGGATGCGCATAGTGCAGGGATAGTTCTCGAGTACTGCGATGCGTTCTCTTTTTCTCGTATTGCAGATGATATGGATGCTGTGCGAAGTATAGTTGGGGGAATATGAAAAATCCCGTCTAAATATTTTATATGTCACTTAATGTAGGGGTCTTAAGTATATGTCAAAGTCCAAAA
The DNA here is from genome assembly GCA_030603445.1 of Methanomicrobia archaeon. Classification (GTDB taxonomy): domain Archaea; phylum Methanobacteriota_B; class Thermococci; order Methanofastidiosales; family NM3; genus NM3. Next base: position 23,085 of record JAUVXU010000014.1, read on the forward strand.
AATGGAGAAAGGGAGAGGAAAAATCGCTTGCTCAAAAGCGCCAGGAATCCAAGAATGGCAAGAAAAACAAGGGCAAGAAGATATTTATTGGCAAGAAGGTGGTCTGGGTAAAGGATGAGGGCTAACCACATACAGGACAATTTTTTCTTTTCTTTATCGGGACCTTGTCAAACGACTGGTACCATACATCATAAATAATAAGGTCTTTGGAATATTTTGCACCAGTTAATATTTTCATGCATTCTGTTGCCTGTATAGAACCTATTATTGCAGGGACCGTGTTGACTATGCCCACCTCTGCACAGGTTGGAAGATGCTCCATTGCCTTGCTTGGGGGAAATACGCATGCAAGGCAGGGCGACTTTTGGGGGATTATGTTAAGTGTCATGCCATAGCTTCCAAGAACGCCCCCATAAATATATGGAATGTTGTTGTTTATGCAGTATTTGTTCATTATGTAGCGCGGCACCATGCTGTCTGTGCCGTCAAGCACTATGTCTGCATTTTCTATTATCTTCTTGGCATTGTCCTCACTAAGGAATTCCTCAAAACCTTTTATCGCAACTTCAGAGTTCATGGCCCGCAATTTTTCAAGGGAGATCTGTAGCTTGGACTTTCCAATGTCTTTTTCAGTATATAGCAGCTGGCGCTGGATGTTATGCATGTCAATCGTGTCATTCTCACACAATGTTACAGTTCCTATTCCTGCCCTTACAAGGTGCAGGGCGATAGTTCCCCCCAAGGCGCCTGTACCGATAACCACAGCATGGCTTTCTTGAAGCTTGCGCTGACCATCTGGACCTATCTCTGAGAATGTAACGTTCCTGCAGTACCTGTTCACAACAAAACTTCACAGGACAAATATAAAAATCCTCTCACTACTTGCTAAAAAAATCTTTGATGGTCTTTTCAAGAAGTCCTGGCTTGTCATCAATTGTATGCATATCGCGTTTTATCCAGGATGATATATCCTTTTTCACAAATGGTTGGAGCACCCGATAGTCTAAGAAAACGATTGCTGCCTTATCATCCAGGCGGCGATGTGCTCTTCCGGCCCCCTGATTAAGCTTGCGGTGTGCAGGAAGATAGTATCCGTAGTAGTTTCCTTTTGTTGGGAATACCTGTTTGTAGTATTCTATCTGGGCCTTTACTCTTGCAGTTGGTCTGGCGTATGGCACCCCAAGAAGAACTACACAGTTCATCTCGTCCCCGGGATAGTCCTGCCCCTCTGCATTTCTTCCGGCAAGAACCCCAAGAAGGACCGCCCCTCCGTGTGACTCATGGTCTTTGAAAGCTTTTATCAAACGGTCGTTTTCCATTGATGACAGGGAGCGCGACTCAGAATAAAGTGGTTTTTCCAGCATATATTTCAGGCCGCCGGAAAGCACGCCTTCTAGCACCTCGTATGACGGGGCGAACACACCCACGTTCTTTGGCGTGTTGTTGACAACTTCTGCCACTTTCGATGCTATCTTTCGATACATTTCAAGCCCCCTGTACGATCCTTTGGTGGTCACGCCGCGCCCCCCAAGTACTAAGATGTTGGAACGTTGGAATGGGGATTCGAATATATTGCTAGAGTAGTTTGTAAGCCCTATGGTATCAGCATATGCAACAACAGGCGACAAGGTCCCGGACATTGCTATTACGGAATGGCAGTGCGATGTAACCTGTGTTGTTATGTTTCGTGGGTCAAGGTCGACAATCTCCAGACGGGCACTTTGCGCCCCGGATTTTGTGACGTAGCTTACAAGCAGGAAGCAGAAGTCTTTTCGGCTGCGCATTGTCAGCCAGTTGTTAAGGAATGCGCCGCAGCTGTGGATGTATGAGCGAGGGGGTCTGCCTTTCTTGAGCATCTCCTTTTGTATCTCATCCCCCTGTTTTAGCATAAATCCCATAAACTCCTCTAGCTCGATAAGATTGTGCTCTTTTATAAACGGCACCTTATTGCCTAAATAGTATGAGATTAGTTCTGCTGGCAGGATTCGGGCTTCGTCCCCTTTCTCGAGCTTGTACTTTTCGTCAAGAGATAGCAGCGCCTGGTACGTGGCCTCAAGGAATGTGGCGATGCCTTGCTCATTGTACTCCTCCGCTTCCCTTATGCCGCTACGAAGCACCGAGAGGGACAATCGTGACGATCCTAGATCAATGGCAAGGCCCGGCAGGTTGTGCGCCTCGTCCATGATGATTATAAGGTCTTCTAGGCCGACGCCTATTCCTTCGAGGAAACCTTCCCTTATTTCAGGGTGGAACAAATACATGTACGAGCAAGCTATAACCTGCGAGTTTTTCATAACAGACTTTGCCACCTCATATGGGCAAAATGCATGCTGTTCGCACGATTGCTTCACCTCGTTGCTAAAGGTCGGGCCTTTGGAGAAGAGTGTCTCCATCTCGTACGCCTTGTCTTCCTGCTCCTTCGTGTTGTTGTAGTGCGTGCAGCGCTTCATCTTGCGCAGCAGCCTGCAGACATACATCGATGTGCTAGCGTCCTGTGTATGTGTTAAAATAAGCGGTGAAAGGCACATTTCCCTCCTGCCCCTAAGCGATAGGGCGGATATTTGCGTCTTCTTTGATAAAAGCTTGAGCTCTTCAATTACTCTATCCATCTGCTTGTGCGTCCTGCAGAGGTAGACTATCTTCTTGTTCTTCTCTTTTGCTATTGGGAGGACACCAGCTAGAACACATGCGGTCTTCCCAAAACCAGTGGGCGCCTCTAGTACTAAGTTCTTGCCAAGCCCTACATTTTCATTGACCATGGCAATGAACTCTTTTTGATAGTCTCTTAGGCGTTCATATGAGAAGTAGTCCATGTCTTTTCAATCTCTCTTGTGTTTAAAATATATGCGGTCCACATAAAAGAAAATGTTATAAAGTATATTATTTCTAATCTACATTAATGGAGTATAAATACGAGTGCCCACGCTGTGATTATTCTGCAGTATCCTCGCGGCGCATGTCACCAGAGTGCCCAAAATGCAGCACACTTCTTTTTGAAGAGGTAAGTGAAGAGGACAGCCCGCTTTTTGATAGTATTGGGAAGGCCGCTTACGGTGTACTGCCTGTTGAGAACATATCACGTATCGGTAAGATAATCTCAATAGATATTGGCACAGAAAAACCTGTATACGATTCCATACACAATGCTTTTGATGGCATGGGTTATGATGCTTATTTGCGCAGCCGTAATGGCCGCTACCACGTATACTTGGTAGAACGCCAAAAAGATGAGAAAAAGTCAATATTCTCAAGCCCCCTTATGTATATAGGGCTGTTCGTAGCTACAGTCCTTTCAACAATATTCGCGGGATACTCACTATCCGTCCCGCTCGTTGAAGAGGGATTGATGGAAAGCCCATGGGTGGGCGCATTTAGTTTCTCTTTGGGCCTTATGGCAATCCTTGGATGCCATGAGATGGGGCATAAGGTCCAGTCGATAAGAAGCGGCATCTCATCCTCATGGCCATACTTTATACCTATGCCGTTCCTTCCTCTCGGCACCCTTGGCGCACTAATAAAGATGAAGTCTGCAATTCCCACTAAGAACGATGCCATTCTTCTTGGCGCCTCCGGCCCGCTGGTCGGAGTGATAGTTGCCATACCAGTGGTGATAATAGGCATGAAGCTCTCTTATGTTGTTCCTGCAACATCTTTTGGGGAAGAGGGATTTTATCTTGGCAACTCACTCTTGTTCATGATACTTTCATCTTTTTCGCTGCATGTACCGGAGGGGATGAGTATCTGGATGCATCCGCTCGCCTTTGCCGGCTGGGTCGGTCTTTTCGTGACGATGTTAAATCTTCTACCTGCAGGCCAGCTTGACGGCGGGCACGTCATACGGGCAATTTTTGGTGAGAAGGGGCACTTGGCCATCTCTAAGATGACAGTACAGATGCTAATATTTCTTGGCCTTCTTGGCATATTGTCGGAATGGGGGGTACTTGAGGGCATACAGCAGTATACGTGGTCGGGGTGGCTTATATGGGGGTTACTTTCTCATTTTATAACAAAAGGCGGGCATCCGGGTCCGCTAAACGAACTCGAACCTATCTCGACATCCTCAAAGATAATAGCCGCGCTTGCACTAATAACATTTGTAGTGTGCTTTGTCCCTGTTCCGATAATTGTGGGCTAGCGCATTATGTTATCGCCCTCGATATGGAGATTTCCACTATTGAGGTATATGTTTAACATCTTTTGCACGTAGGCATGGTCCAGTCCATTTTTTGATGCCTCAAGCACTAATATTGACAATGGGGCCATTCCATTGTGGCGATCAAGCACAATATCAAGCACATCTTTGAATAAGCGGGCTTTTCCTTCCTCATTGCTTAGTACTGTTGCCGTAGCAGCACGGCTTCCCTTTCTAATACCCACATTTACCACTAGCTCCTCTTTGCAGTGTGGACAGCGTATTTTTACAATTGTCATATCTTGTCACCATAAATATACTTACTATATTTATTCATAAGATGCCATTAAATGTTTCTGTTCTAGATCAACGCAAGAGAGGTTGTCGTTCGCATTGTTCAATAAATAGACACTTTCTTGACGCCATTTACCTTTAATATCTTTTCAAAAACATGCGGGGGTATTTTTCTGTCTGTCACGATGGTAAGCTTTGGTTCTGGAAAGAGGATTGGGTCGTCTGCGACTGCCTGCTGTATGGATATTCCTTCTTCAGCTATTAGGGCCGAAACTCCTGCAACTATTCCCACGGTTTCGGAGCTTGCCTCAATTTCCACCACGCCATAGTTAAGTGCCGATGCAGCATCGCGCAAAAATGCCCTTGGTTTTAGATTTGTAAAAACTTTGCGCATCTTGTCATTTGCCATGATGTCTCTTACCGTATCGGTGACAACGCGCCTGTCAATACCAAGCATATCGGCTATCTTTTTTATAGGCACTTCTATTTCCTGGCAGTAGACCTTAAGATCCTCGTTGCACGATAATCCAAGCATCAGAAACAGCGATGCTACTTCTCTCCTTTTTGGAGAAGACCTAAAGTACTGTTCTATATCTCCCCACATTTTGTTTCCCTAAGGTGGTTTATACGTCTTTAATTATATAATTATTCCTCTTTTATGAAAAATCAGAATTCTAGGACACACTCTTTTAACCTCATCTTCATCTGTATAAAAATAAAAAAATTCCTCCTTTCACAAAAACTATTTATAATATACAATATACAAATCATAAAACAGAGGGGATGAATTTAGATATGAAAAAAGCAGCCATAATAATTATTTTTCTTATAGCACTTGTATTAATAACTCCAGTTGCCGGCCAGACCACGCCCACACAGGTAACCGACAACGAATATGATAATGAATCTCCGCAGATAGCAATCGACTCCTCAGGCAACTCCTATCTAACATGGTATGGATGGGATGGAAGTTACTATCAAATATTCTGGGCAAAGGTAGACTCCTCAGGAACTGTGGCCCCTATCGTTAACGTCTCTGACAACGAATATGATAATTATGATCCACAGATAGCAGTCGACTCCTCAGGCAACTCCTACCTCACATGGCATGGAGGGGGCAACAGTCAAATATTCTTGGCAAAGGTAGACCCCTCAGGAACTGTCACTAACACCACACAGGTAACCGACAACCCATATGATGATTACAGGCCACAGATAGCAATCGACTCCTCAGGCAACTCCTATCTAACATGGGGCAGGTATGATGGAACTCAAGGCGATGATTTATTCTGGGCAAAGGTAGACCCCTCAGGCACCGTCACCGACACCGAACAGCTCACCGACAGCTCAGATGACGAGAGTGATCCACGGATAGCAGTAGACTCCTCAGGCAACTCCTACCTCACATGGCGCAAATACTATGAAAATGACGGTGAGGTATTCTGGGCAAAGGTAGACTCCTCAGGAACTGACCCCGTCGTCACCATCGAACAGCTTACCGACAATGAATATGATGATTACAGTCGGAATATAGTAGCAGACTCCTCAGGCAACTCCTACCTCACATGGCACGGAGAGGATGGAAATGATTATGAGGTATTCTGGGCAAAGGTAGACTCCTCAGGCACTGACCCCATCGTTACCATCGAACAAATCACCGACAACGAATGTTATGATAGATATCCTCAGATAGCAATTGACCCCTCAGGCAACTCCTACCTCACATGGCACGGATGGGATGAAAATAACCATGAAATATTCGTGGCAAAGGTAGACTCCTCAGGAACCCTCATCGGCACCGAACAGATTACCGACAACGAATATAATGATAAACATCCTAATATAGCAGTAGACCCCTCAGGCAACTCCTACCTCACATGGCACGGAGGATACGAAAGAGCAGACTTGCGGTATGGAGACAACGACGGCGACACTAGTACAAGTCTAGAGATATTCTGGGCAAGGGTAGACTCCTCAGGCGTCGTCACTAACATCGAACAGCTCACCGACAACGATTATGATGATAAATATCCTAAGATAGCAGTAGACTCCTCAGGCAACTCCTACCTCACATGGCACGGAGGATACTACGAAGAAGACGTTTTGCGATACGGAGACAACGACGGCGACACTAGTGTAAGTCTAGACATATTCTTTATTAAAATGGAAACCCAAAATGACGCCAAAACCTTGATCAATCCGTTTGCAATATTTAAGCCGATAGCAAACACGCAGCTTTCAAACGCAAACACAATATGGAACTGCATCGCTGAAAACCTGCCGGAAGAAATACCTGCAGAAGTCCAGGAAATGATTGAGGAAGCACAAACGCATATGGCAAACGCAACATCTCTTTCAAATCCAATATACTCTAACGGCGAGCTTGTAAAAGCAATAAAATTGATGGAAAATATAAGTGAAGCGCTAGGGTGCGAATGCATCTAACACTTCCCTATTGTTTTTTTATTATCTCTACGTTTTCCCCATCTATTTTTATAGTATCCCCAGTGGATATTCCAGAGATATCTATCTTATCCACCATAGGTATGTCTGAGATTATTGCACCAACACATACTATGGGTTCTGATTCCTCGTTTATTATTGCAAGCGGATTTTTTCCTTCTTTTTTTAGCCTTAACAAAGTGTATGACCCGACGGTGGATCCCTTCCCATACGGGAACACAAGTATTTTTCCGCTCATGCTTTTCCCATAGATATCGGAATCTTTGGAGATTATCGTCCCTGTTTTAGGATCTACCCCGCCAAAAAAAGAAAGTGGATTTTTGCTGACAAGCGCCTCTCCTTCTACAGTGCCCTTTTTTACAATACGTCCTTTTATCATTGTTTCCACCTTCCTGACATTGATGCAGAAAGACAGGCTTTTATATCGCCAAATCGTGTTTCAACGTTGCACCACGAGTGCAGGTAGCTGCATCCCTTGGCAGAGTTTGTCGCAACAGTTTCAAACCCGAACCCCTCTATTGGGGATACTACCATGCATGTGTCTGAGATAATTTTGGCACCGCTCTTTTCTATAATGTCTTTGTACCCATACGTCTGTGCCATGTATGAAATCGCCCTAGATGTTGTTATCCATGTGGGGATTGCAACTTTCTTTCCTTTAAGCATCATAGCAATATGAATTATCTCTTCTAATGAGGAGTGAGGGCACCCTATTGAAACAAAGTCTATCTTGTCCCCACCAGTATTTAGAATATCATATGCTGGCTTTAGCGTCTCAATTACATATTTTTCGCTATTTTCCTTTACCATCTTTTTTGTCCGTGCTTCAGGTGTCTGTCTATCAACGTGATAAAGCGCCACGGACCCAAATGCTGCCATTGCCGCCCCGAGCTGTTTGAAGTCGGTCTGCCTCATGGGGGGAAGTGAAGAAAAATATGGCACATTGTTCTTTGATTCCTTTCCGGCAAGAACACCAAGTGCACCGAAATCTGCCTCTGTTCTCATTGGTGCTGTAACGTTGAATACCAGGTTGGCTAACCTGGGTTCATCAAGATGGAACTTATATCGCGGCGTCTTTCCTATAATAGATGATGCCAGTGCTGAAGGACCGCCTTCCCTATTGGTGCGTGCCCCGATATAGGTGTTGACAAAAGATACTGCAGAAGATTCGCTCCAGGCGACATGGTCGCCGTATTTAGGGAGGTTTCCTATTTCATAAGGGGTGCACGTGCAGGTCGGGACAATTCCCATCTTTTCATAGAGCTCGACTACGTGCCGTTGTTTTTCCGAGAACTCATTGGAGAATCCTAGCTCTTCTGCTCGTTCGAGATCGATACCCGCAGGATTTAAGGTGGAGAAGCTTTTTACCTTGGCGCCATGCTCTACCCACCATTCAAGAAATTCCGTCCCTGGTTTCCCAAGGTTCTTGTAGCTTACTCCGGCAATCTGTGCACTTGATACGGGAACAAAGTCTTTTGCTTTGTAGATGTTGCCAAGAGCAACAAGTATCTCCATTGCCTTTTGCAGCACTTCTCCTCTTTCACCATCATAAATTTCCTGATTTTCTTTGGTAAGGTACATGTTAATCACCTAAGTACTTTGATATGTCAACACGGGAAAATTCAACTTTCTTAAACATTTCTTTTTTGACGCCAAAAGGAATAGTTGCATCAAGCCCCATCTTGTCAGTAAGGGATTTCTTTCCTTCTTCATGAATGCCCGAGGGGTCAAGCGAGGAGCCGGGTTGTGCAGTTTTGATAACAAGGTCCTTTGATGCCTGGAATCGTGTGGCAAGCGCCCATTCAACGTCCTTTTCGTCATATATGTCTATGTCAGTGTCAACAACAATGCAATTTTTCATCGAACCATGCCCTTCAAAAGCTTTTTCGATAGCTATTTTGCCATCATCTTCTTTGTGCTTTTCTATTTGCACTATCCCGTGCAACCATGAGCAGCCTCCGGTCGTTATAACGACATTGGTCGCCTTTACAGCGCTATTCACCTTTGTGTAGATGCTTGGTTCTTTTGGCATCCCCATGAGGAGCTTGTGCTCCTGGGAGGAAGGAAGGAGTGCTTGGTAGATGGGGTCGCTTCGCGTTGTGATAGCATCAACTTCCACTACCTGCTGCTGTCGTATTAAGTCAGGTGTTTGGGTCAGATCAACAAACGGCCCCTCATTTGTCATCTCATCAGTTATCCTCCCTTCTATAACTATTTCAGTATAAGCAGGGATCAGTATATCAGAGGTCTCACATCTTACCAGGGGCGTTTTGTCAAGCCCCTGGGCTATAAGAGCCTCATCATGGCCCAGGGGAGGCGAACATGCTGCAGCAAGAAGCACATGGAGCGGGGCGCCAATACATATTGCTATTGGCAGCTCGCCGCCAGCATTCTTTAACGCAGTGTCAGTACCCCTATTTTTCACAATTCTTGCCACCATCTTTTTCCTGCCTATTTTCATGAGGCGATGAAAACACATATTTTGTCCAAGGTCTTGGTCCTTTACCACAGCTACCCCTGCCGTGATATACGGTCCTCCATCCCCTGTGAAATGGGTCAGTATCGGCAGGTCATCTAGATTGGGATTTGAGTATATCTTTTCTTTACAGACGGCATCATCAACTATTGGCGGCCGTTTAGTGGACTGAAATGCGCCAGAAAGCTTTTGGAGCAGGTCCTGTTTTTTTGTATTAAGGCCTAAGGCAAAGTAATCCCTGTCACTGCAGATGCCTGCTACAACGGGCATCGAGTGGCCTTTTACCTTTTCAATCATGACCGGCCTTCCATCCAGTTCGGCCATAATAGAGGCGATTACCAAATTTGGGTCGGCCTCTTTTTCTATGCGCGTGAGCAAATTATTTTGCTCAAGCATTGTTAAAAGTGTTCTTAAACTAGGTTTCTCATCCATTATATCCCATCCCATTGTGGGTAGTTATGTTCAAGCGAAAAAGCATCAAGTACTTTTCCAACAAAAAAATTGTTTATATCTTGTAAGGTTTTCGGCCTTGTGTAGTATGCCACTATTGGTGGCAGGATGATTGCTCCTGCAAGAAATAGCTTTTGCATATTTTCAATAGCTTGAAGGGAAAGCGGCGTCTCGCGTGGCATGACAACAAGAGTTCTTTTCATGCGAAGCGTATTTTCTGCAGCCCTGGTGATAAGGTTGTTGCTGTGGCCATTAGCAATTGCTGATAAGGTCTTCAATGAGCATGGCACAACTACCATCCCATCTGTATGGCATGTCGATGAGGATATCAATGCTTCTAGATTTTTTTCATTGTAGCACTTTGTTGCCAGTGCTTCTGTCTCTTTTACAAGGCACCCTTCAATATTGGCTATCTTTTTTGCAGCTTCAGATATTATAAGATGCACTTCAATATCTTTTTCCTTTAATGCCGCAACAAGGTCGTGGCCAAGGCAGTACCCGGATGCCCCCGTTATAGCAACGATTATCTTCATCCTTTATCCCCCCATGCTAACAATCTTTCAGAATAAATATTTTTTAGATCCCTATTGTTGTTTTTAACACCCTAAATCCTTTTTTCTTGATAGCTGATGCGACCTTTTCTTGCACGCTTTTTTCAGGAGTAAGTGCCACCATATATCCGCCAAGGCCTCCGCCGGTCATCTTGGCGCCTATTGCCCCATTTTCTCTAGCGGTATTTACAAGGCCATCAAGGTCATCGTTAGAGACCTCTATCTCCTGCAACAGCTTGTGATTCTCATTCATCAACTTGCCGACTGCTTCTAGGTCAAATGATTCAAGTGCTTTTCTGCCTTTAAATGCAACTTCTTCAGCAGACTTGAAGATATTATCATACTTCTCAGGATATTTTCCTTTTCTTTCCTTTACACCTGCAACAGCTGCCATTGTGTCAGCCACTTTTCCGGTATTTCCCATGACGATATTTACGGGTCTTGCAAGATGCATGCGCTCCATGATATTCTCTTTACCCTTGATAAACCAGATCAACCCCCCATAAGTCGATGCTGTGTTGTCAATGCCGGAAGGGACGCCATGGTATCCTTTCTCCCCTTCATACGCAACGCGATTTATAGCATCATCTGAATAGTTGAGGTCGAACTCATCTGAAAGCGCGCGTGCAATAGCTACGCAGGACGCTGCACTGGCACCTACGCCACTGGCAGCATAGAGGTCGCCCCCAAGCACTATCCTTACCCCTTTTTTCTCCAGATTCATGGCATTAAATATATTGTCAATAGAATCCTTTTGCTGGGATAGCTTATCTTCCTTGTATTTTGGGGTGGCAGGCCTGTTGTCCTCATATTCAAAGCCGCCAGATATTCTTGAAACAGCAGCAGTCGTGCGCATACCTATTGCAGCTACTATTGCAGGCACACCGTGTACTACGAAATGTTCGTTAAATAAGATAACTTTTCCAAATCCGCTTCCTTGTCCCATAATAGGTATCTCCTTAACCCGTTTTTGATATGTTGCATATATATTATTTTTGGTTTAATATGCTTTACACATAAAGTGTGCCATTGAACATAAAGTTCTTATTCAAATTCAATAATCGATTTAAGATGATAAATAGTAAATCGTGTTATATAAAAAATTGATTAGATTAATATTACTTTTTCTCCTAAACCTCTAATTCTATAAGAATCGCAAACATGTTTTTTATCGCTTATAATTATTAGGGGAAATATTTTTAATTATTTTTCTATCAAAGAATATATATGTCAATATTGGAAAGTTACAAAACTTGTTGCAATATTCGATACGAATACTTGAATACTAAAATATTGGATATGAGTCCACTAGATTTTGTATTGCCAATACATTTGGCATTGATGTTTGAATTAATATTAGATGCTAAAAGAAAAGGAAAAGAGATAATATTGCCATCAAACCAGGACGCTGCTTCATATTTTAGTGCAATGTATAAGATAGGTCTTAGAGATGATAGATTAAGGGGTAATACATACATCCCTTTGAGTAAGCTTCCTCTTGATCAAAAAGACATTGCAGATTTAAAAAACGACATGTTATCAAAATTGTCTAAAGGAATGCCTACGAGGGGGGAACAAGTTGTGGGCTACATAATTGATGAGTTAATAACAAATATATACGATCATTCTAATTTTTCTTTGGCTCTTGTTGCCGCTCAAAAATACAAAAAGAATTCACAACTAACTTTTTATGACAATGGTATCACTATCCCACACAACTACGAAGTAAACAACCTTCCTTTTAAAAATGATTGGGAATCAGTGAAAATGGCAATGGGAGGATTATCAACAAAAAAAGAAAAAAGCAGAGGATACGGTCTTCGTTCTTGTCAAAATTTCATTAAATACTTTGAAGGGGAGATGTTAATACTGTCACGTGCCGGTGGATTATACAAAAGCATGGATAATAAGGAATTTAGATCAGTATCTTTAAGCGATAAATTTAAGTTTGATGGAACTCTAGTATGTATTAATACTAAAATATCAAAAATTTCAGGGAAAGATTTTTATAATTTAGTTGAATGCAAAAATCCAAGGGGGTTAATATGAAAACAATTTTAGTAAATAAATACCTGCATGGTGGTCTTAGCCTAAGGTCATATGCGAAAGACATCATGAATGATGTGCTTAAACATCAGGATTGTGAGATTTCCCTTGATTTTAATGATGTAGAGTATATCAGTAGGTCATTTGCCCATGAATTGATTATGGATAAAAAAAACACCAAAAAAACAGTAACATTCATTAATAAAAATCCTAATGTTGATGCCATGTTCTGTGTTGTGGAATCCAGTATCAATCAGACAAACACTAGAAAGATAAACATAAAACTTGGAAGCCCCATCTCCATATAAACTTTTACCCTTTTATGTACAAAGCCGGTTTAATACGTACGGCAGAATGCCAGTACATCCGGAAGCATTTCTGCAACGTCATGTGCTGTAAAAAACGTCTTTTTCTGGGCATAGAGCGTATCACCGGCAAGCCCGACAGCAAAAGTTGCGGCAAGCGCGGATTCTAAAAGGAGATTTGTCGTTGCAAACGCTGCAATACACCCCGCAAGCACATCACCTGTCCCACCTGTTGCCATACCCTCATTGCCTGTGACGTTCTGCCACGATTCATTTCCGTTTGAGATTATGTCCACCATTCCTTTCAGCACGATTGTGCAGCCGTATTTTTCGGCAATATTTTTAACATGCTTTTTTCTTTCGTTAATTGTACTTGGGAGCGGGCCAAACAAGCGTTCGTACTCTTTTGCATGGGGGGTTATGCACACATTCTTACCTAAAAGGCCAAGATGCCCCTTTAGTGCGAACAGGCCGTCCGCGTCTATTACAAGAGGCACTGTTGCACGTTCGTAGATATGAAGAAGCGCATCAACAGTTTCTATGGAACGTCCGGCGCCAACACCGCATAAGATAGAGTCCACAGAGGAAAGTAATGGGCTTTTGGCTAGATGCATCGTGATATCCGGCCCTACTTGTGATTCTATGATAAGGTCGGGGCTTAGTGATCGCAACGCATCACCAACACACAAGGGGCATAGGACATATACCAAGTCGCATATCTTTGCGGCCGTTATCCCTGCGTAGGCTGGGGCGCCATGATATGTTTCAGACCCACCGACTATAGCTACCACGCCACCTTGGCGCTTGTGTGCGTCTTTACTGCGTCTATGGAGAAACTTCACGTTCCCCGGGCCGCACTGCATGGTCAATTGGCGCGGGATGCCTATGGGGAGCGTTGTTGCATTTTCTACCTTCTTCTTGTGCAGTGATATCGTTGCATCGGCCTGCAGTTGCAGATCTGTCCCGTAGCCTGAGGGGACGTCTATTGAAACTGCCGGCACATCCGCGTTGTTGATGGATTTGATGAACGAAGCGTATGGCTCCCTAACAACACCGCTGGCTCCTGTGCCAAGCATAGCGTCTATTATGAGATCGTAGTTCCAATTCTCTGGAGGATAGCATGACGAAATGATGTTCACGCTGCAGTGTGAGAGGATCTTGAAGTTTTGTCTTGCCTCTTTTGTCCTTATCTTTTGGGGTTCTTGTGCAAGCAGCACGTCAATATCAAAATCATCTTCAAGGTGGCGGGCAACAACAAATCCGTCGCCCCCATTATTTCCAGTTCCACACACGATAGCGATTTTCTTTCCATCAATATTAGTTCTTATATGGTCTGCTATGCCCCTTCCTGCATTTTCCATCAGGACAATTGGAGGTAGTCCAAAGTAGCGTGCGTTCGTGTCAGTGATGCGAAAGTCCATAAGATCACTCTATAAGTTCACCTATCGAACAGCTGTCCCAATCGCTCTTCTCCTGTATTTTGACGTAATTAGCAGTGGATGGAGGCGAGGATATCTTTTTTATCTCGGTCTTACTGTCTTTTTCTTTTGAGGAAGAAGATTTTTGATGTTTTTTTATTTCGGCTATATCCTCTTTTATCTCTTCTAAAATTTTAAGGATCTTTTCTATTTCCTCTTGCATAACGTAATGAGGATAATTACTCATTTATATTTTTCTATATATCTCTAAAAGTTATTTATTATCTAATCGTCCTGCTATGAAGTAATTCTTAAATATATATAGCCCCGCATTCTAGTCATGAGAAAATTGCTTGCAGTTCTAGCCTCAGTTGCATTGGTGCTAGTAGTGCTTTACCCAAACGCCTATCTTGGTGTTGTACAGATGCGTAATGAGGCGAAGGGGTTGGAGTCGCTTGTAGATACAGACTGTGAGCTTGTTGCATTGGTGGGGGATCATCTTGATATATCGGGAGAAACGCCTGAATCGTGGGTATTACGTAACATACAGTGGCAAAGCGATTATGATGCATATGGCAATTTAGAATATTGGGCTACACCCAAAGAGACCATTTTATCTGGTAAAGGTGATTGTGAAGATAGGGCCATATTGGCAAAGTCGCTAAACGCTTACCTGCAAAAGGATGTTGAGATAGTGGTCCAGGTGGACCATGTATATCTTGTTAAAGATGGTGAGAACTATTTTGGAGTTTCTGATACAGAGGGTGTAGGAGAATTAGTAAAGAAGATAATTGTAGAGATGCCGGTAATAAGGAAAATAATCATAGCAGCGGGCCTTATAATAATCTGGGGTTTGGTGGCGTATTACGAAGCTTGTAGTCGTCTTTGGATATGACAAACATCACTTGATATGGATGTTAACTGTATCTCCCAACATTTTGTTTTCTGCGGTGGTTTATGCGTCTTTAATCATATAATTATTCCTCTCTTTTGGAAAATTAGAATTCCGGGACGCATTTTCTTAATCTCTCCTTCATTTGTATAAAAATAGAAAATTCCCTCTTTCTCATAAAAACATTTTTTCCATGTTAATACAAATTCGAAAATAGGGGAAGATGAATTGATATGAAATTTAGCCTTTCCACCACGATTTCGGACAACATATATGATTAAGCGATGACCACGAACAACTTGAGCGGTTTTGGGGGAGCGGAGTGCAACTGTACCAAGCGACTAAAAAGAGTGTAGAGTTATCCTTAAACCCATTAAATGAGAAGTAAAAAAATCGAAACAGGAATTTTTACGTAATTTCTATAATTTCCTAAATCATCCTTTGTAATCATAATACCTTTGTTAAAAGATTTAAACGCAAAGAAATCGGAACTATTTATTGTTGCTTGATATTTTACTTCAAAAGGCAAGTATTTATCATCATGTATTAGAACAAAATCAACTTCTTTTTTATTTTTATCCTTATAATAACAAACGGTGTCTTTTGGATCAAATAAATCCCTTGGATTTAAATTGAATGATAATCTACAAAGATGATTATAAACAACTCCCTCAATTAATTTACTCTTCATCTCTAAATTTAAGAGATTGGCTTTGGCATTAGTATAATAATCTTTTTTTCCATGGGACCAACCATGTAAAGCGTGAAATATGAATGGGTCCTGTAAATATATTTTTTTCATAAAAGTATGAATTCTTTTATCGTGTATCGAACAACGGTATGAAATATTTGCAACAAATAATTCTTCAAGAGCAGTTATATAATCTTGAACAGTATTATGGGATTTTACTTCGGTATTTTTTGTAAAACTATTCCAACTTATGGGATTTGACAATACATTGTATGTTTCTTTTATCAGTTGCTTAAAGTAATGCTCTTTATAATTATATCTTCTCAAATCCCCTATAATTGATGTTAGATAGACATTGAATAATTTCGTTGAAATTTTACTATTCGTCTTATATTCATTAATTATTGAAGGTATACCTCCTGTTAATAGATAAATTTCAAATAAAGCATCTAGTTGTTTCTTAAATATCATCATATTCTGAATATCTTT
The DNA here is from genome assembly GCA_030603445.1 of Methanomicrobia archaeon. Taxonomy (GTDB): domain Archaea; phylum Methanobacteriota_B; class Thermococci; order Methanofastidiosales; family NM3; genus NM3. The sequence continues at coordinate 39,292 of JAUVXU010000014.1, forward strand.
GCTAATTTTTCCTTCAAAAAATTCGAATATTTTATTTGTTCTATCTTTTTTACTTGCAAATTCAGAATCAAAAAGTTTATTCTTGGATTCTGGCCAAAGTAAATTAACGAATTCTGAAAATTTCATAGGGAGTAAAATTTTGTCAAGTGGTTCATCGTCTTTTCCTCCCCTCCTACCAGGCATAAGTTCTGTAGAATGTTTTAAATCCATTG